>NZ_SJPV01000006.1:291303-506126 GCF_007860135.1 Novipirellula artificiosorum | reverse complement strand
GCGGCTTCATCGATCGACCAAAGAACGATCCTGGGACGCAAACGCTTTGGGTTGGAATCCAGAGATCCTACGACCTGTCCAACGCATGGAACGCTTTTGGGCCAGGTGCAAAAAATTTTTCAAGCGTCTAACTTATGTGGTACAACGAGCCCTTTGCGAGAGGTCGGCGTTTGAACGCTGGAAGAGGGTCTTCGGTTGCTGCCCCCCTCGCTTCGCTCGCCCCCTTCCGCTGGGGACGTCGATTTTATTGATGATGCCAACGGCATCAAAGATGGCAGCCCCGGGTCGCTGCAAGCGGACCCGGGGAAACGCCGCCGCGTCCAGACAGCGACCCCGAAAGGGCGTCGCAGAGCCCACCGGTGTTTCCACCGGTGTTCGAGAGTTTCGTCGCCTTGGACGTGACGCGGCTCGTGCAAAAATCAAACGATTTGCGGCACTTCGTAACCCGAACGGTACTGGCGTTTCAGCAGTGCGTTGCCAGCTTCGGCATGCTCACCGACAAAACGTTCCGTTTCGGGATCCAGCTCCAACATCGGGCTGAGCTTGATCTCGCCATCCACCATTTTGATGTCGTTGGCAGCCAAATGAGCCCGCATCTCTCCCAACAACGATTGCCACTGAGGTTGCTTCAGCCCGTTGGCATCGGCAGCAGTCAAAGGCGAACCCGATCGGTAAGCGATGTTGGCCAAGTTACACCAGCCGGTCGAATCGTTGCCGATCTTGATTTCAGCATTCTGGATCGACCGGTCATGTTCGCGAACCGCGCGAATGAAGTTGGCTTGGTGGGACTCCGCGAGTTTGCCTTCGCCCGAATCCCCTTTGAAGACCTTGATCTTTTTGCCATCGTTGTCATAGGCGGACGCACCACCTCGTTGGCCTTCCAAACGTCCACCTTCGCAATAGGCGATGTATCCGCTGCCAGGACCTGGATGCTTGGGGCTGCTTTTGCCGCCCTTTTCGGAAGGCAAGCCCGACAAACCGATGACGACGGGGATCGATCCGGTATCAAAGTAGGTAAAATGAACGTTCGGCGTGTTGCCCGCATCGTTCAATCCGACCCGCCCGCCACCACCAAAGATCCGCTTTGGCAGTGCCACGGAATCTTGAAAAACGTTGTTGCGAAGGTCATCCAGGACGTGGACGCCCCAGTTGCCCATTTCGCCGCTGCCGGTGTTAAAGTCCCAATGCCAGTCGTAATGCAGCTTTTCACGGTAGATCGGTTCATCTTGAGCAGGGCCGAGCCACAGATCGTAGGCAACGTTCTTTTCGATTTCCAATGGCGTGCTGCGTTTGCCAATCGACGGACGAATGCCGTACCGATTGACTCGCGCGGACGTGATCTCGCCAATCGCTTTTTGTTTGTGAAGAAAATCCTTGATCTCCGCCTGCATCGGATCGGACCGTTGCTGGGTTCCGATCTGACAAATCCGATCGTATTTGCGTGAGGCTGCGACCGTTTGGACTCCTTCCCATTGGCTGTGCGACAATGGCTTTTCGACATAAACGTCTTTGCCCGCTTCCATGGCCATGATCGCGGCCAAACAGTGCCAATGATTGCAGGTCGCGACCACCACGACATCGATCGAGTCACTGTTGATCAGATCTCGTAAGTCGGTCCATCCCGTAGCTTTCGGGAACTGTTCTTTGGCCGCGTCCAAGCGTTTTTCATCGGGATCGCAAAGGCCAGCGATGTTGACGCCTTCGACTTGTGTGAATTTGCTGATCAATTGCATGGCACGCCCACCACAACTGATAAAGCCGACGTTGATTTCGCTGTTGGCGTTAGCGGCCCATAGCCCGCGCGGGGCAACGGCGGTGGTCAAACCCGTGGCGAGGCCAGCGGCGAGAACTTGACGGCGATTCACCGCGAATTTGGAACGGGACATAGCAGATGCCTCAATGGAACAAGGAGAGGGGGTGGGAATGACGAAGATGCGTTTGTTCAGCACCTCGAACGGCTGGGAACCAGGCTCCACAGGGAACCTGTCGGCACAATGACCTGGGCCACCGGTGGCCCTAACGCCAAGGGTCTTGGCGTCAAAGCATGCCGATTATACGGAATGAGCGTGGCGCTCGCACCACTCCTTTCCCGCGAAGGACCACTAATATTGTAACAAACGCGGCACTCCAGACGATCACCCCTTTACGCATCGTCCCCCTTCCATGTTCACCAACAGGTCGCCAGTGGCTGTATCTTTGAGAATTTATAGCGAAGAAGCGGATGCTCCGAAGCAGCTACGCGTGGGAGCACGTTTGGACAAGTATCGAATCGCCAGCCGGTTAGGCGAGGGAGGTTTTGCGACCGTCTATTCCGCTTACGATACCATCGAAGATCGGCGTGTGGCACTAAAAATCCCTGACAGCCGGCATCTGGCCAACTCGCAAACCATCGATGATTTGCAGCGTGAAGTGCGGATCATGGCCAAGTTGGACCATCCCGGAATCTTGAAGCTGAAAGATGCGAGGTTCATCGATGGCCATTTTGTGATGGTGTTCCCGATGGGCGACGAGACCTTGGCCGACCGGCTGACACGCCGCATCGCTCGCGCCACGGCCGTCGACTATGCATTGCAGATGATTGATGCGGTCGCGTTCGCCCACCAACAACGGGTGCTACATCGCGACATCAAGCCCGAGAATTTCATCTTGTTTCCGAAGCAAACCATCCAATTGACCGATTTCGGGTTGGCGCGGATCCAAACCTCGGCGCACCCAGTGTCCGCGTCCGGGACGCTCGGCTTTATGGCCCCCGAGCAAGCGATGGGTCACCCCGGGTTCCGAAGTGACGTCTTTTCATTGGGACTAGTGATCTATCGATTGTTGTCCGGGGAGTTGCCCGATTATCCCTTCGAAGCCCCGCTGCCTGGCTACCAAAAGCTACGAAAAGGACTTTCGAGTGACTTTGTCGCGATGATTCGAAAAGCAATCGACCCCGTACCCAATCGGCGTTTCCGCGATGCGATCGCAATGCAGAACGCCGTCTCCCGGATCCGTTATCCGCTCAGCGACCGTTCGGTGATGCAGCTGGGTCGTTCGGACAATCCCTCGCGTATCAGCCAACGCCGCGCCGCGTAGCTACGCCGCTTCGTCGTAGTACCCCGGCTCGTCTTTGCCGTCACCATCCCAATCACCGACGACCGGTTGGCTGTTGTCACTGCCTCGGGGCACATCGATCCGCTTGTCGTTACTGGTGATTTTTCGATCGCCATCGGAATCGATGATCCACTGATCTCCACGAATCACCGCAATCTCATCAATCCCGTCGCCATTGAAATCACCGACGATCGGCTGGTCGGTTGGGCGACCAAAATCGGCGCGTTCATCTCGACGCGTCAAGCGGCCATCGCCATCGCTGTCGAGCATCCACTTGCCTCCGCGATAAACCGCAATTTGGTCGATTCCATCTCCGTTCCAGTCGCCTGTCATGGGCGTGTCCACTTGTTCGCCATATTGGAACACATGGTCCACCGCATCCGCACGAAGCGCACCGGTGCTGCCGCGTCTCAACAATCGCTGACGATCTTCGCCGCGATCTTCGTGATGCCGTGCTAATTCGTCCGCTGATAATTGGCGGCGACGCGTGTTTTCCGGATCCGGCAATCCTGGGTCCCTCTTGATCCGCTGAGGGTCTCGATGCCATTGGCGTCCGAAGATTCCGATGTCGTCTTTCCCATCACCATCCCAATCGCCGACAACGGGTCGATCCAACCTGGTACCGAGTTTGATCCACATGTCGCCCCGGTCCCAGCGACCATTTCCGTTGATGTCGACAAACCAGTTACCCGCGACGAACAGCACCGCTTCATCCGCACCGTCGCCATCAAAGTCTCCCGACAACGCGACAGCGTCTTCTTCGCCGAGGGTCATCGGATCCGCGATTTCCATCAATTCGCCGTCCGAATTGACGATCAGCCAACGACCCTTGCTGTGTTCGCCCTCACGCCAGTTGTCCTGCAGGGTGGTCGCGCTGACGGCTTGGATGTTCGATTGACTATCGTTTCCACCGCGTGGGAACCCTCCATTGATGACGCTGAGGTGCCAGGAAACCGCCCATTCATCGTCCGAAACCCACGGCCGGCGGAAAGACTCAAAATTGGCAAAGGAAACGATTCGATCAAATTGTTGGAACGTTTCAATCGGCGCAACCGCCCGGATGTCTTCCGTAGGCGATTCGATCCATTGCGGTATTTGGACGTCCGTGACAATGATCTCGCTGAAGTTATTGTCTTGGCTCATTCCACCTGCGCTAAGCGAGATGTTCAAGATCGCGTCATCCTTCGGGTCCGTCGCATCATTGAGCGCGAGCGTTTGAATGATGATGCTTCCTTCCTCATCCACAACGTCGGCTTTGTTGACCGCGATCCCACCCGTCGTTCCAGGCGTATCAAGCCCATCGATGTAGTCGTCGGGTTGAACCTGATAAACGTGGTAGGTCCCTGGTCGCAATCCCGTGAATTCGTAATAGCCCATTTCATTCGTTGTCACACGAATGACGTCACCCGAGTAGGAGCCGGGTAACGCTCGCTCCGCTGAAAAGGGTTGCCCAAGCACATTACGAAGTTCCAACGTCACGTTGCCAATCAACACGTCGTCGTGCGTTAGCAATCCGTCACGATATTCACGAAGCCGTTCCGCAGCCGGCGCTTCATCGATCGCAATCGCGCCACCATCTTGAAAAACATAGCCCGAAATCGATGCCGGTGGGATCTCAGGAAAATCATAGTCCACGGCGTCCGTCCCACCCGATAGCAGAATGCCGATAATCAAGTCGTCACCGCCGACGGTGCCGCCAGCCGACCCTGGCAACTGGCTGCCGTGGAACAAACTCGAAGGCTGCGTTTCGCGGACCGAGTAAACGCCTGGCGCAAGATCGACAAACTCGTAGTGACCACGAAGATCCGTTTGCGTTGTCGCAATCACCGTCCCATCTTGGGCAAGCAACTCGATCGTTACGCCCGAAATCTTAACGTCGCCCGCGTTGAAGGTCGAATCGAGATCGGTTTCGCTCCAAACCGAACCCGCGATCCGCGACGGTTCTCGTTCACAAAAATTGTAATCGACCAAGTCGTGACCCGCATCCAAAACCAAAGACATGTGATCTTGCTCGATCACCTCACCACCGCCGCTGCCGACGCTCTGCGACCCTTGGAAGTAGCCTTCGGGTTGTTGTTCGATGAGATGATAGGTCCCGGGCGGCAGGTTCCCAAACTTGTAAAAACCGTTTGCGTCCGTGGTCGTCTTTCCGACCAGCTTGCCTTGGTCGTCGCGCAATTCGATCGTCACGTTCGACAGTGGCGGCTCACCGGGATCGACAACACAATCGGAGTCTTTGTCGACGTGAACAAAACCGCTGATCGAGCCAGGTGGCAATTCACAGAAGTTATAATCGGTTTCGTGGTGCCCTGGTTTCAGCGTCATGGCCAACCAGTCGTCACCGAGCACTTCGCCGCCACCGGTTCCAACCGTTTGACCGCCTTGGTAGTAGCCGGTCGGTTGCTGCTCGACAATCTGATAGTTGCCTGGCGCAAGTCCGCTGAATTCGTATCGCCCGAATGCATCCGTTTGCGTCGTGGCGACGGTTTCGCCTTTCCCATTGCGAAGTTGAATGGTCACTCCGGCGATCGGCGGTTCTGCGGCATCACGATCACAATCACCGTCATGATCGACGAAAACGATCCCGCTAATCGACGCCGGCGGAATTTCGCAAAAATTGTATTCCGAGAGCTGGGCTCCGGCGAGAAGTGTTGTCCCCAGACGATCTTGGCCGAGCACTTCGCCGCCTCCGGTTCCAACCGTTTGACCGCCTTGGAAGTAGCCATCGGGCTGCGTCTCGGTGATCTCGTACTTGCCCGGCGCTAGCCCTTCGAACGTGTAGCGTCCTTGTGCATCGGTGGTCGTTTTCGCAACCACCTTGCCCGTCGAATCTTTCAATTCGATCACAACCCCCGCCAACGGCATTTCACCAGGATCACGCACACAATCGGCATCGGCATCCACATAGACGACGCCCGCGATCGAGCCAGGCTCAACTTCGCAGAAGTTGTACTGCGTCAACCGATCTCCCCAGCCGATTGGGATCTTCGAGATGCTATCGGTAAGCGATGCGTCGCCACCATGGCTGCCCGCGGTTTGCCCCCCCTGCAACCATCCGCTCGGCTGGATTTCGCGAACCGTGTACGCCCCAGCAGGCAAAAAAGTGAACGCGTAGTTGCCATTGGCGTCCGTTGTGGTGGTGGCGATTCGAGTGCCGCTACTGTCGTACAATTCGACCACAACCTGTCCGATTCCGACTTCGCCACTATCACGCTGGCAATCACCGTCGGCATCGGCAAAAACAACGCCACGGATTTCTGCGGGTGGCTTTTCACAAAAATCATAGTTCAAGGCGACTTCGGCACTCGCCAAGTTGATCTTGCCGATCCGGTTGGGAGGATCAGCCACGCCGCCAGCCGAACCGGCCCGGGAGGTTCCTTCGAAATATCCCTGCACAGTCCCTTCGATTACCGAGTACTCGCCTGGTTTGATGTTGGAGAAGAGGTAGGTCCCATCGGCCGAGGTCGTTGTTTGTGCGACTTGGTTTCCATCAACGTCCAGTAGTTGAATCGTGACACCCGCTAACGTCGGTTCACCCGCATCGTAGGTACAGTCATTGTCCATGTCGACGTGGACGCGTCCCGCTAACGAAGCCCCCATTAATTCGCCAAAGTTGTATTCGATTCCGATGTCGCCTTGTTTCAATTCGACGTCGACCAAGGAATCACCATCACTGCCGACGCGACCGGTCGTTTTGCCGCGAATCGTTCCGAGCGTGTCTTTGCCGTCGTAGAAATCATCCGGTTGAGTTTCCACGATTCGGTAAGTTCCGGGCAGGATGCCCAAGAATTCATACCGACCGTTGGCGTCGGTTTGCGTCGTCGCCACAACGGTTCCGGTTTCGTCAACAAGAGAAACGCTTGCCACGGGAATCGCTTCTTCACCGCTGTCCCGATTCCCGTCGTCCGATCGGTCATGGTAGACGAACCCGCTAATCGTCGCCGGTGCGATTTCGCAGAAGTTGTATTCGACCCCCACGCCCGCAGCCGTCATCGAGATCTCTTGAATCAACCCACCATCTACCGAGGTGCCGGACCGGCCCCCATCGATCGTTCCAACATGGGATTGCCCATCCAACAGCCCGCTGGGGGTGAACTCGACAATCCGGTACTTTCCGATCGGCATTTCGCTGAACTCATAGGCCCCATCGGCGCCGGTACGAGTTTGCGAGATCATTGTTCCGAATTCGTCCTGCAGCACCACGTGAACATCAGCCAACGGCTTATTCCCAGGTGCATCGACTTGTCCGTTGCAATATTGGCCCGGTGCGACCAAGAAGACAGTCCCGGAAATCGAACCGAACGCCGTTTCGCCAAAGTTGTACTCGATGCCGACGTCTGCGCCGCGGAGCGAGATGCTGCGGATCGCGTCACCGGGATTTTCTGCAACGCCAACGACTTGTCCATTAACCGTCCCAGCCGCATCGGTGCCATCATTCAAATGGGCAGGCTGGTCGAGTTCGATCACCTCGTAGGATCCGGGCGCCAAGCCCGTAAACTGGTAGGCTCCATTGGCGGTCGTCGTCATGGTGACGGTGGATTGCGGCGCAAGGGTGCTGATCGGAACCAATTGAACGCGCACACCATCGATCCCAGCTTCGCCGGATTCGCGAATCCCGTTGTTGTTGTCGTCTCGGTAAACGAATCCCGACAACGATGCAGGCTGGGCTTCGGCAAAATCGTAACGAATGGCGGCGGTGTCACCCAGCGGAATGCTGATGTCACGCAGGATATCCAACGACTCCGCACTTCCGCTCGCCACACCCGCAACCGTCCCTGGGATCGCCGCGACGCTGTACAAACCGTCCGGCTGAGTTTCGACGACACGATAGCGTCCCGGTGACAGACCGAGAGTTTTTGCGAAAAGGTACTCTCCGTCGCTATCGGTTGTCGCTCGATTGCCCGTATCCGCATAGCGGTTCGTGCTGCTATCAAATTTCCAAAGTGCAATCTCGACACCTGAGAGCGGTTGTTCGTTGGCGTCGCGGTTTTGGTTGAGGTTGTTGTCGAGCCAGACTTGACCTGAAATCGAAATCGGCTTGGGAACCTGGTTCGTCGTTCCAACGGCCGCCGCAGTCCGGTTGGGTAAGCTATCGGTTCCCGGACCCTCGTCGGGCGGAAGATTCAGACCCTGAGCCGTCGCGGGGTCGCCATAGTCGTTCAGGAAGATCGCATCGGCATGACTGGTTTCATAATGCGGCGCATTGAATGTTGCTTCGAGAATGGAATCCTGGAACTCCTGCCCCGACGTGATCACGTCGAGGCGACTATTGAACAGGTCCAGATCGGCAACATTGCGCAGCACTTCGTCTACATCGATCGTGAACTCGATACGGTCGCCGCTACGAAAACCCGATAACCGCAGGACCAATTCCTGGCCCCCATCTTCGACCGAAGCGGTTGCACCGATCGGGTGGCCGTCGGTCGACTCTGCTCGGACGATTTGAAAATCATGGGCTCCGTTCTTGCCACGACCTCCAACCTCCGTGTCGTAGATGGGATCGCCAACCGAAATGCCGTCGCCGTCTTTATCGGTGCGAATCCGAACTTCTGACAACTCCGTGCCTGCAGCGCCGCCCGTGAACGATAGGATAAAGCGATCGCCTCGCGAGTCGCTGCCGACATCTTGATCCGATTCCAAATAGTCGGTTTCGATGTAAACCACACCGACGTGGATCGGATCGGCGGCGAGCAAACGACGCATCTCAAGCCGTTCGTGAACCATCACCCGTCGTTTTTTATTTTTCGTACGCGACACTGTTTTTTTTCGCTTGCGTCCAAATTTCCAAATCACCCGATGCACCTCCGTGTGCACTTGGTTGTTTCGTTCTCGGTTAGCGGTCGATCCGAAGATCGCCTTCTGCAATTCGCTGCTGCGAACGGTTCATTTCACTGATGCTCCAGCGGCGAAGCGTTGCATCGAATCCTCCGGAAAACAGCATTCCGCCACTGGCGGTTAGCGTCGAAATCGATCCGACATGTCCCTGCAAGGCGTGCCGCACGGTTCCATCATCGGTATTGACGATACGAATCGTGTTGTCGCTTCCCGCGACGGCGACATGCTGGCTGTCGATCACCGCGACCGTGAACAAACGGCCGGTCGTGACGGCCAACTGCTGAACGATCTCTTGTTTCTCTGTGTCGTACACCACGACTTTGCCGTCTTCGCCAACCGTCACGCACCGATTCGCATCGTGATGAAAAACAAGATCTCGAATCCGGCCCTCATGCAGATGTTTGTCAGCAATCAGATTGCCCGTGTCGGGATCGAACAGGTGCAGATCACCGCTGCGCCCGCCGACAGCGATCATTTGGGAATCGTCGCGGTAAGCAACGGCACGAAGATCATTGCAATCGCATGAAAACTGAGGCGTTCGCTCGATCGGACGACCCAGAATGTAAACTTTGCGGTCAAACCCAACCGCAGCCATCTCGTTTTTTCCTGGTGCAAAACGAACACACGCCAATGCGGGCGTGTCTTGCATGCGTTGGACCATTTCGAAGGCACGAGCCCGGTCCCAAACGATCAATTGGCCATCGTTGCCAGCGGAAACGAGTGAGTTCCCCGTCGAGTCAAACGCAAGCGTTCGGACCAAGTCGCGGTGCCCTTGCAGCGTTTGTGTCACCCTCAGCGTTGCGACCTCGAGAATCCGGATCACATGGTCATCCCCAGCGACCGCCAACCACTGGCCGCGGGGATCCGAAGCAACGGCGGTGACCACCACATGTGCCGTCCGATCTGCAAGCGGCTCAAGCCGAATGGCGCGGCTCGAAACGGTTTCATGCGCAAGCGCCGTAACCACCCTGGGTGGTTGAGCAAGCAGCGCAACGTCTGAGCACACCCCCATCGCTGCGGCACTGGCTGAAATCACCCCCAGAAGCTGGCGTCGTGAAAGCCGTCGTTTCATCCTTTCCCCCCCGATCGAACAGTAGATCTGCTTAGCGAGCGCAACCCTTTCGGCTGCTGCGCGCAGACTCGCATTGGTCTAAGATCGGCAATCGAGAAAATCGTCATGACCCGAACAATCGGAAAAGTCGCTTTCCCTTCGCCCACATCGAATTGCTTGCAAAACCCTGGTTGCAATTGTGACGGGACGCTTCATTTCGTTAGGCTCTGCGGCATCATGCAGAACCTTAATGCTTGTCCATCCGTTGCTGCCGAAGCGAAATCCATGCGTTGCCATGCGATGCGGACCGCCCGTGTGCTGACCCACGTCATCCTGGGGTTGGTTTTCGCGGCCGGCTGTGACTCGAGTGACCAACGCTCGCCACTCGCGACATACGCCCCCGCTGAATCGGTTGGCCCTGTCCGGTTGGTCGGAAATACCGCCATCACCCCCAGAGACTACCTCAAGACCATCTTTTCTCGTTACCATGCCGCGGGTTCCTACCGCGATTCGGCCCAAGTCCGACTGACCTTTACCGAGCAGGGCGTTTCGAAAAGTGAGATCGCTCCGCTCAGCGTTTGGTTCAACCATGACCTCGTCTATATGCGTGCGTACGACGCCCGGCTTTGGTCCGATCGTGATGGGTTGTCCGCTTGGATCGTTGACCCTTTGACAAGCAACTTTGATTCGCAGGTACTTCGCAAGCCCGCTGTGGGACGCCGACCTGACCTGCGTACGTTGTTGGCCGACCCGATCTTGGTCGAAAAGATTGCAGCGGGTCTCGCCGGTCCGCCACCCCAATTGGAATGGCTTTTCGCTGACCCGCCGATGAACGATCTGTTTCGTCCCGAACACCAGTTTGAATTTGGCGAACAAAAACCGATTCAGCAGCAAACGTGCCAAGCCATCCGGGTGCAAGCCGATTCCTCCAGCTTCGTCTTTTGGATCGATATTCGGCAAGGTTTGGTGCGTCAAGTCGATCTTCCGCCGCTGATCGTCCCCGCCCAAGCCGATCAGCCCGCGCAAACGATGGAGCTAGCCTTGGAGCTGACCGATGCGACTTTCGACGCACCCGTCACCAATCCCCAAGCCGATTCGCTTCCCTCCAAACCCAAATTTGTCAGCCGTTTCCTGCCCTTGCCACCTGACGCCACGACACCGCTATTGGGTCGTGCACTCGATCGATGGCCCCTTGAAGAGAACGGAAAGCCGTTTCGTTTTGCATTCGGACCTCCGCTGCTCCGATCGCTCGACTCTGAATGCATCACCGCAATGATCTGCCTGACCGGCGACCCCACTTCGCTTGCCGCAGCTGCACTGCTACAACAGTGGGAAATGCAAATTCCCGGCCCGATCCGCCAACGGGTGCGAGTGGTCGCAATCGTCGACGATTCGATTCGGTCCCTCCCCGATGATGCCAAGGCCTCTCTGGGCAATGCGATTCGCTTGCCTATGGTTTTCGACACCCGAAACAAGCTGATCCAGCAACTCGGTCTCACACCGGGCACGCTGTTGTTGATCGACCAGCACAGTCAAATCGTTTGGACGCAATCGACCGTGACCGAGCAGAGTCTGCCGGGGCTCGGCGTCATCATCGGCGATTGCCTCGACGGCGTCGACGTCCCCAAACGGATTGCCCAACAAACAAGCGACGACCTCCGAGCCTACGAGCGCGCGATCGAAACCGAAGCGGCCAAGTTCGCCAAGCCATAAGGTTTCGGAATCGGCAACCGACAGGGTCGCTCGTGCAATTCCATTGAACTCGGGGCGTTTTTGGAGCGCACGCCCGCTGTAAAAATACCGCTGCAACCCTCGTTTTCGCGCTCAAATGATCTTGCTTCCCGGCTAATGGAATCGCGACAATCCGAGGCCGCACTCCCTCTCGTTTCTTGGCGATTCCGACATGTTCTCAGGCGACTCCAGCGAACTTCCCAACCCGTTTGCGCTGCATATCGATGGAAACCACGCGACCGGTAAGACATCGTTCAAGACAGCTGCAAAATTTTTCGTCATCGTTTCCGTTCTGTTTGCGGTCACCGTAGCGGCCGGCCACTACAGTCGCACGTGGATCGTCAATCGCTTGATGAGCGGGTTCAGCCAGCTTCAAACGCCCGAAAAACAACAACGGCTGGTTCAAATCGCTGAACTCGGGTTGCCATCGGTCGAACCACTGGTCAGCGGTTTGATGGATGAACAAAACGAGGTCGCCAGGACGGCTTACGAGCTGCTTCGGGAATCCCAAAATCGCTGGACCTCTTTGCCGTGGCAAGACGCCCGTGAGCATCACCAAACCATGATCGAGGCAATGCAGAAGGTCTCACTGAGCCTTCCCGAGGATCGCACGGGATGGGCATCGAGTCTGGTCCAGCAAACGATCATGGAATCCGTCCAAGAATCGGACGAAGCATCACGCCAATTGTACCATTTGGCTACCGACACGCTCTCTCGCATGTCCCTCACCGAAGGCGCCGGTCCGAGCATTTTGGACGATCAGCCGCTCGACTCACGAACCCCCGTCCGGCTCGCTGTCCGATCCAAACCGTTGCCGGTCTCGGAAGCCGACGCCCTCGACGCTTGGACCGATTGGCCGATTGCGGAGCCACAGATCATTTCCTCAGGAACGCGTCCACCACCTACACCCCAACCGCAGGAACGATCGCAAGCGACCGAGACAACGCCGTCGGTCTACCGATCCTCCGCCACACGATTGCAACCGGTGGATCCGACCGAAGCCATCGTGCTCAACGACATTCACGAAACCGTCGCTCGAGAAACAAACTCAACCGGTGTTTCGCGACGAACGCCAACCGTCGTCCCCACCAGCTATTTGACCGAATCACCACTCGAAACGTACGACACACCGTCGGTGATCAAGTGGCTCGGACATGAACAGTTGCCGCTTCGCGAGAAGGCAAAGCGTGAATTGACCCAGCGAGGTTTCTCCACGCGACAGATCGAGATAGCCACCCAAGTTGCTGCCGCCGATTCGGTTTCGCGACTCGCCCTGGTCGACTCGATTGCCCGGTCACGGATCGACAACCCACGTCCCTGGCTGGTCATGCTGCTCAACGATGACAATCGCGAAGTCCGACTAAGAACGGTGTCGGTCATTGCCCCGATGAACGATGCGGAACTCAACAAAGCGCTCCGGACGTGCCTCGAAACGGAACGTGATCCCATCGTCAACGCCCGCATCCGCAAGGTGTTGAAGTATCGATAGCCAAAGGCAAACGGTTCATCGCGCCGATGCCCCGCTGTGTCGAATGGACACGGGCGCTGTGTCGAATGGACACGGGCGCTGTGTCGAATGGACACTGGCCAGGAAACCTGCCGAGCGAGTCTGTGACCCAACGCCTCGAAGGTTCCCTGCGCCTTGCTGGTGACGCCTTGATTCGAAGCCTAGAAATCGGCCGAAAGGGTCTCTTTGCTGGCTCGCGTCCCCAAGGATCCCCACAATCCGTAAGGACTTGGTGAGCCGGGTGTCCTGTTCCCCGTGCCGTTCCAAACCACGGAACCGGACTCGCTGTTGCCCGCTTCGATCGACTCCGTGATGAACTTAACCGCGCCATCTCCCATCAGCACGTGAGCACCCCCTGGGTGTCGACTGCTGGCGCAATAGACCCCTTCGAACCAAGTGTTATCCTGGTTGCTACAAACCTCGCGATTCGGAGGCAGAATCGTCATGAATCCAGAGTGAATGGCATGCCCACACGCCCACTTGAATCCACGCTGTTGCTCGTTGGTTCCGGCAAGGTTTGCTGAGGTGTCCCAGTATCGCGGCCGCAGGGGATCAATAAACGGCTTACACATACTTGAGTTGTTTTGCAACTGTCCCTGTGCCCAAGCCGCTCGGGTGCTGATATCACGATCGCCCAAATCGGTACTGAACTCGCCAGCCATGATCGTATTGGAGAGCCCGTCAAGCACGTCACGAAACTTCATGTCCTCGCGAGTGACAAACATCCCCCGAAGTGTCTGACGCATACGGCCCATCCGAGTATTGTTGATCGATCCGTTTTGGTTTCGCCCGCCGTTGTTCTGAAACTGGATGGCATCCCCAAGACAGACTCCATAGTTGGTTCGTCCCTGAGCGGGAAAACCCACACCGGGGTCACTCGGGCAGCGGAGGGTCGGGATATTGGAGAGCCAAGGGTCATATTGATTCAAACCCTGTTGCGCCAAACTCATCTCGGGGTTGGGCCCCATCGGTTGGAAGAACAGACCCGCGGTTGGAATTTGAACCGCATACGGATTACTGATCTGCTCCCACAACGCTTGCTGTTCCACAAAAGGCATCAGCCCAACAAGTGCACTCAGGTTGTGCAAGTTATTGCCTTTGCCAGGCGCCGGGCCTGCGAGCCGAGATTCCGCGTTGGTGCCGACGAGATAAGTCCCGCCGCGCTTTTTGGGTAATTGCTTGAAGGCCGATTGATAGTTGTGGAACCCCAAACCCATTTGTTTGACGTTGTTGCTGCAGCTCATTCGCCTCGCAGCTTCGCGCGCCGCCTGAACGGCCGGCAACAGCAGGCCAACTAAGACCCCAATGATGGCAATGACTACCAAGAGCTCCACGAGTGTGAATGCTTGATTGCGTTTTCGGAACATGACTTGATCGACCTCACAAAAAGGAAAAGGAAAAAAGAAGAGAGTGAGTGTTTGGAAAGGTCTCGCTTATGGGGTTCATCGTCGAATCGTTCTTCGTTGAATCCTTTTGAAAAGGAAGCAGGAACACCGAGAGACAGCAACGGAACGGAAGCTCATTCATCCGTTTCATAACTATCCGTACCTTCATCGCCCTCATTGACTCGCGCTGCAATTTCGGGATTCTCATCGAGGTAACCTTCGAGGACCCCTGCTTCAGGAGCGGTCGGCTCATTGCTTGATGAACAACCCACCATCACGGCGACGAAACAACACAGACAAGCGGCCCCAAGGACGGCATGAAATAATTTCGTTGACATTGAACTCTCTTTCCGTGGCTTAAATTTAAAAAAACGAGTGAATACCGCCAAGTTTACAGGCATCGAACGCCCCATTGTTGGCAAAATATCGCAATGCCCTGAAAAAACACCGGTTTTTTTGGGTCCTTCTCACGGAGCGCCACCCCGAATCAAGAAGTCGTGCCGTTTTAAGTACTTGAACGATAAGCGTTTTCGGACCTCACGCTCCCTGTGGCGTGGCCCGATGGGAATGTGGCCCGATGGGAATGTGGCCCGATGGGAATGTGGCCCGATGGGAATGTGGCCCGATGGGAATGTGGCCCGATGAATCGATGTTAAGACGTATCGAAAAGTCGAGCGCGCGTTCGGGGCCCTCCCCCTCGCTGCGCTCGACCCCTCCCGCTGCGCGGGCAGGGGTGGTTGGATACCGAAACACTGTGTTAATCACAACTTAAAAACCGGACGACCTCCTTGCGGGAGGGGTGGTTTACCTCTCCTTTTGGGAGAGGTCGAGCGCAGCGAGGGAGAGGGTTTCTTGGCTCCCAATTGACTTGCTCCCTACGACCATTTTCGAATCGTTGATACTTTCCATCGGTCTCCAAACCCCCTCCGATTGGTCAGGCCAGGATGTGGGGGTGGCAGCAGCGTGATTGAGCCAAAAAGTCGGTCCGCAATCGGTGTACGAAGAGCCTCTAACCCCTTCCGCTTCGAAGGGCAGCGAATTCAGTGACACCCCGAAACCGCAAGAGCCTTTCTCACGGACGTGCCGGTGTTTGAGAAAGCGGCGTCAGTCAGCAAAGGCGAGCAGCACGGGGACGCCGATCAAAACGAGCGTTTGGAAAGCCATGATGAACCAATAAGGACCAGGCTTTTTGCTGCGGTAGACGAGTGACTTTTCGGTGGGCCAACCGGCAATTGCGATACCGGTCCAAAGCTGCAGAATGTACGTCAGAACGACGGAGAAACAAAGGCAAGCAGGCACAAGGTCAACGTCCATCGTTCTTCGCGGTTTCACTTGGAATTCGACTTTTCACTCGGCAGTCGACCTTCGCAATTGAGCGGATTCCTACGTTGCCATAAGTCGCTAGAAATAGTACCCCCACGAGGGCTCGAACCTCGGACAAACTGATTAAGAGTCAGTTGCTCTACCAACTGAGCTATAGGGGCGATCGTGGACGCCGCGAGAGACGCTTCACGCTTTCTTCGGGGGTGAATTCTAACAAGTTCGTGATTCGTGGCAATGGTCATTCGAAGCGACGGGCTTGTTCGTCGTCTTTCCTGCGGGCTTGCCGCGGCAAAGCCCGCAAAATCCCTTCTGCTTTGGCCCACGTTTCAGCCTCTTCGGCCTCCGGATGACTGCGTGCCGTGATTCCCCCACCCACAGGAATGAGCCAATGATCCTGCGTGGCGGTGATGGTGCGGATCAGGATGTTGAATTCCGCATCGCCACTACAGCTGATGTATCCCATCGATCCACAATACGGCCCGCGGCAGTGAGGCTCGAGTTGGGCAATCTTACGCATCGCCTCGATTTTGGGTGCCCCCGTGATGCTGCCGCCCGGAAAACAGGCCTTCAACAGATCGACAACGTTCTGATCGCTTCGCAATCGACCTTCGACAATCGAGACCAAGTGCTGCACAAACTTGTAGCGTTCCAATTGGCAGAGTTTGCGAACGCGAACACTCTCGTCGGTACAGACGCGTGACAGATCGTTTCTCATCAGATCGACGATCATGATATTCTCAGCCCGATCCTTCTCGCTTTGCAGCAACGAATCGCCAAGTGCCAGGTCGGTGGCAAGATCGCCTGTCCGTCGCACGGTCCCTTTGATCGGCCGCGTCTCGACGCAACCCTGATTCAGCTTGATGAAGAGCTCAGGCGAACTACTCAGTACTTCAAATCCCGCACCCTGGTAGTAGACGCTGTAGGGGGCTGGATTGGAGTCACGCAAACGCTGAAAAAGTGCTTGCGATGATATCGACGCTCGCTGCACCAACCGCTGGGCCAAATTGACCTGGAAGAAATCGCCTGCTCGAATTCGTTCGACGATTTCCGCAACAGCACTTCGGAACTGCTCGCTGCTGAAGTTACTCTGCAGTGAAGGTGCGACGGTGGGCGAGTTCGAAGGCCGTGGACGATCCGGCCGGTCCATCGCATTTTCGAGCATCGCCATCGCGTCTTCGAGCATTGCCATCACCTCGTCCGATCGTTCCACGGCTCGCTTGGATCGCAGGGAATCGTCATCGGTTTGCGTTGGATCCTCTGCGAAACCTTGGCTGATCAACCAAGAAACACCCCGATCATGGTCGGTCGCAATGACCCAATCGTAGAGACCCAATGAAATCGCGGGAGTCGGAAAATCGTTATGGGACGAAGCGCCAACGGCTTCTAACCAAGTTGCGGCTTCATAGCCAATCAGCCCCGCAATGCCTCCTTGCATCGGCGGCAGATCGATCGATCGATGCAATGGCAAGGATCGAACCCAACCCTGCAACGTTGGCCACGGGTCCGGGTCGCCAGGATAGGCAACGAGCGTTCGTAGCGGATCGGACATCAAAAAGGAGTATCGAGTGGATGGCGGATCCGAGCATCCCATCGCCGCTTCGCTAGGATTGGAATCGAACCAGAGACAACCCGGTCGTCGGGCAAAAAACGGAAAAACCATCCGAATCGAAAAATCGGCGGCTAATCGCCGAACGATCGGAAACGAGTGGTTTGCTGAAGACATGACGCTGGAAAGGGTTCGCGATGGTGACTTGAAACTTGTTTTCTTCGTATTTTGCGGGCCAGCAAGCGAGCACAGACCAGGAATTCTCGCATTTGGGCTCGATAAGCCAGTCTGATTTGATCAAAATGCCGTCAATGCAGAGAATAGGACGCTCCGTCCTTTGACACCAGGATCCCGGCAACGGCAGGATTCTGGACAACCGCCTTGAATCCGCTGCTCTGGACCTTATGCCTTTTACAGCCACCCACGTTGCTGCTGCGCTTCCGATCGCTTGGTTGTGCCGTTGGCGTTTGCCGTTTTCGGCGCTGGCGATTGGCTGTGTCGTGCCTGACATTCCGGTCTTCTACCCTCACCTGCTTAGTTACACGGCGACGCATTCCCTCGTCGGAATCTTGACGCACTGCACACCGATCGGAGTGGTGCTTTACTACTTGTATCAATCGTTGTTCAAGCAGCCGCTGTCGGATTTACTTCCCCGTTCGTTCTCGGAGCGTTTATGGCCATGGGTGAATCGCCCAATCAACTTTTCGCTGACCGCCATCATCAGCGTCCTTGTTTGCATCGCCTTGGGCTCGGCGACGCACGTGCTGTGGGATTCGTTTACCCACTATGGTCGATGGGGAGTGATGCAATTCCCATGGCTTAACAGCATCGCATTTCAAGTTGGGAACTTTCCGATCGCTTGGTACTCGGTCGTTCAGCACGCCAGTTCGCTGTTGTTGTTGCCGCCGATGTTACTCGGTTTCGTGTTGTGGGTTTTCGCTCAAACACCGGATACTCGGCAACGTGAACACTTCCAATTTCCACGGAGAGTCGCTTGGTCGGTGATCGCCGTCATTCTCGTCGGAATGGCGGTTCATTTTTGTTGGATTTACGACAGCATGCCACATGCAACCTTACTGCGAGTCGTCCGCGAGAGCATCCGCATCGGTGGCGCCGTGGTGATGCTGATCACGCTGCTCTACTGTTTTGCCATGCATATGGTTTGGTCGGCTCGACGGCGTCAAAGAGATCGAACACAAGCATCGTTGATCGCAGCAGGGGAACGCAGTTAGCGTGGTTCGGTTCCGCGTCGATCTCGATGGTGACTCGAACGCTTAATCCGGTGCAGATCTTCGGGCTTCGTCAAGATTCCCCAATCGAGAGCCTGATCTTGGTCGTATTGCTTGCCCAATTGCAAGGCAATCGTGGCCTTGGCCATCTCATAGCCGAGATAAAACGCGTGACTTGCATCAACATTGTCGGACTCCGATCGTGCCAACAACTGTTCAAAAACGGCAAAAGGATCCTCACCGGACAGATGCACTCCGGCAGACAACAAATGCAGCCGGTGGTCGTCAGCAAGAACACGGTAATGGTTGTCCTTCAAGGAAGTCGCGATGGATTCAATTGCCGCAAGGGAGAATGGCCGCAATTTCGCATCACGCAGCATCACCAATTCACGCAGCAGGTGCTTCGGAGGCACGCCGTTGTTGATGCTGAAATAGACCATTCGCCGAGCCACATCGCACTCACGCACCGCCGAACGTGCCCAATTGATGACTTGGGTTGTCAACACACTGCGGATCGCAAGTTCTTGACAGATTCCCAACAGTAAAAGATTGACACCTGCGGAGTCCACTTCCGTTAACTCCGTCAGATTACCAATCCCCATCATCATTTCGTACTCAGGATAGTCACGACGCGTTTCGGCATAACGCAGCAAGCTGGCGGCAAAGCCGCTTCCAATCGGTTCTAAAATCGGGTCCAAACGCATTGGCACACCCTGTTTCGACAAAAAATCAATGGTTTTTTCAAAACTTTTTTTGTCACTGGGTTGATCCGGAATCACGACCACCTCGACTCCCCAATCGACGGCATGCTCTCGATTCGATTCATTCACCGACAACACTAACGAGGCACCTCGTCGCGCCGCTTCGCTGGCTTCCCAAGCATCGGAAGTGTCCACCGAGACACGGATTCCTTCGTCGGCAATTCCCGCGATGTAGTCACCAATTGCGAGACAACGATTCGAAGGATCACAACCGAAATCGATCACATCGGCACCGTCGGCTTTCAATCGGATTGCTCGCGACACAACGTCTTGTCGTGACATTCGCGGAGCATGGTTGATTTCGGCAATGATTTGAATGTCGTAGTCCGTCAGCGCCGGTTCAAGACGTTGACCGCCGAAGACTTCCGCAAGGTCGCGACAATCTTTTGGCCCACAAACCACGCAAATTTGCACTTTTTCTTCCAACGCATCGCTTCCACAATCAAGGTAGCCCGGAACAATCACATGCGTGGTTTCGGTCGGCGGGTCGAGGTGGCGGAGCAACCAGCGCGGCGTCATCAACGCAGCAACCGTAATCGGCATGACTCCAATGCTGTACTTAAAACCGTGTTCTTTCGACAACGCTTGGGCGGTCTCGCGAACCAAATGCTCAGCCAGTTTCCCGGTGACGAAATGGTAGTGATGTTCCGATTTGGGTTGGATCGTTTTTTGCATGTTGATGAGGCGTTCGGTGATGTCACGACTCGCGAAGGTGGTTGGACAACGGTGGTGAATGAAGCGTTTGACGACATCCACGTCTTCGTGCCATGGGCGTTTGCTGCATCTTGTCTTTGCAGTTCACGCCCACGTCCACGTTGACTTGCGAATGACTTTGTCCGTATTGATGTCTTGACGTACGCGTCGAACGGCTTACAAATTGACGTAACGAGAGATTCGTCGATCAATGAAGAACACGAAGGATTCGTTGTCTTCATTGTCGTGGCCGGGATCTCTCGTTTTTTTGTGCGCGTGATTGCCGTTGCCAACGCGTCCTGCTTGATTGCCTGTCCCGCATGATTGCCCAATGTGTCGAGTCCCTTTTGTGTCCCTCGGTATTGTGTTTAGTGTAGCAGCGTGCTCATGAACCGTCCGCAGTCCCCCGAACCGCTCCGCATTGTTTGGGACGGTGAGTCGATGGTAGCGATTGAGAAGCCGGCGGGCGTTTTGACGCAGGCACCCAAGCACATCGATAGTGTCGAGCGTCGATTGCGAGAGCAATTGGCTGGCCGCAGCGATTATGTGGCGATGGTTCATCGGCTTGATCGAGGTGTCAGTGGCATCTTGCTGGTCGCGATTCGCAAACGTGTCGCGAGACTTCTAAGCGACCAGTTTGTCACTCGAAAGGTGCAAAAGAAATACCTTGCCGTTGTTTCGGGACGACCGGACCCAAGCGAACAGGTCTGGGTCGATTATCTCAGAAAAATTCCGAATGAAGCGAGGGCGGAGAGATGCGAGGCGATGGACCTGGACGCAAAGCGTGCAGAAACTCACATGCAGTGGGTCCGCGATTTTCCGGACCATGACTGCTCGCTGCTGCGGTTGACCCCCGTGACCGGGCGGATGCACCAATTGAGAGTTCAAGCGGCAAAACGCGGCCACCCGATCTTGGGTGATCTTACCTATGGTGGCCACGTCAATCCTGCGGTGCACGAATCTCTCCCAGCCGATAGAATTCTGCTGCACGCAGAAGCCATCTCGTTCCACGATCCAAGGAACGGGGCACGAATTACGGTTGAATGCCCGTTAGAAATTCCAACATTTCTCGGTTAGCCCTGCTATGCAACCTCCACTCCGCATCGGCGCTGTTTCCTACCTGAACACCAAACCCCTGGTCCACGGTCTCCGTGAGCGTTTGGGACACCGTGCTACGTTGTCGTTTAACTTGCCAAGCCGATTGGCGGACGATTTACATCAAGGGAAACTCGATGTCGCCTTGATCCCATCCATCGAATACCTCGGCGACCCAAGCTACCAAATTGTCTCGAATGCGGTGATCGCATGTCGTGGACCGGTGTGGAGTGTGCGATTGTTGAGTCGAGTCCCTGCCCAAGAGATCCGGCGACTTGCGCTCGATGAAGGAAGCCGCACGAGTGCCGCATTGGTGCAAGTGCTGCTCTGGGAGATGTATCAACGGCGACCTGAAATTGTGCCTCTGCGGATCGACCAGTCGCCCGAGCGAGTCGACGCCGACGCCGTGCTGATGATCGGCGACCGTGCGATGCATCCCCCTCCTCGGTACTACCGTGAGATTTGGGACCTTGGTGACCGTTGGTGCCGTCACTGCGAATTGCCTTTTGTGTTTGCGTTGTGGATCGCTCGCAGCGGCATCGACGCAAGCGAGGCCGAGGTTGCGGAATTGTCCCAGATTCTGCAAGCATCGCGTGACCAGGGAATCGCATCGCTTGAACAGATCGCGGAGCGAGAGGCGGCCTCGCATGGATTGACCAAGGAAGATCTACACCGTTACTTCGCCGAGAATCTTCATTACACTCTTGGCCCAGGTGAGAAAAATGGCCTGGCCGAATTTGACCGCCGAGCCCGGTCACTTGACTTGATTCCGCATCACGCCCCTCCGTCAACGAAACCCTAAGCTTCGAACCATGATTGCGAAAGCGACAGCACCGATCCGTGACATTCTGGACAAAGCCGTGGACGGCGATCGATTGACAACCGATGATGCGGTCCGTCTGCTCGAAAGCCATGACCTGGCTGCAATTGGATCGGCCGCCGATGCCGTGTCGCGACGAATGCATCCCGAGCCCTATCGAACGTACAACATCGATCGAAACATCAATTACACCAACATCTGCACTGCGGTCTGCGATTTCTGCGCTTTCTATCGCGGCCCCAAAAGCGATGAAGGCTATGTGCTGCCTCGCGCCGAGTTGCTCGAGAAGATCCAAGAGACCGTTGATTTGGGTGGCAACCAAATCTTGCTGCAGGGCGGCCTGCATCCCAAGTTCAAATTGGATTGGTACGAGGAAATGCTGCGGGACATCAAATCAGCTTTCCCCGAGCTGAATGTCCATGGCTTTAGTCCGCCTGAATTCTATCACTTCACGAAAATCAACCAGCTGTCGCTCAAGCAAGTGCTCGAACGTTTGAAAGCCGCAGGGTTGGGCAGTATTCCCGGTGGTGGCGCGGAAATTTTGGTCGATCGCGTGCGCCGCGAGATCACTCGCGGTAAAGTGATGACGGACGATTGGCTCGATGTGATGCGGGTTTGGCACCAGCTTGGTGGGGTCAGCAGTGCGACGATGATGTTCGGCCACGTCGAATCCTTAGCCGAGCGTGTCGAGCACCTCTCACGCGTGCGTGCCCTCCAAGATGAAACGGGTGGCTTTACCGCCTTCATCGGATGGACGTTCCAACCCGAAAACACCGATCTGTCACACATTCCACCCGTCGGATCGTTTGAGTACTTGAAGACGTTGGCCGTGTCCCGGCTGTTCCTTGACAACGTTCCCAATCTTCAAAGCAGCTGGGTGACTCAAGGATTGAAAATCGGTCAATTGGCCTTGCAATTCGGCGCGAACGACATGGGCAGTTTGATGCTTGAAGAGAACGTCGTCGCCGAAGCGGGAACGGTCCATTTCTTGACGCTCGATCAAATTCGCGAAGCGATTGTCGAGTCGGGATTCGAACCACGGCAAAGAAACGTGCGGTACGAGTTCGTATCGCGCGAGCAAGAGCAAAAGGCCATCGATGCGAATCGTGCAGCGATCGTGTCGAGCTCAAAGCCCAACAAGCTCGTGCAGCTGACTTAAAACCTTTCGCTTTCGGTTGGCACTTGCTGGATGCCCCGCTAGGAAATGATGTCGTGCAGGTATATCAGTCGTTCTTTATCGAGGAGTTACCGTACCGTTCCCTCTCCTTTGGGAGAGGTCGGCGTCTAAACGCCGGGAGAGGGTTTTCGGATGCTGCCCCTCACCAGGCTCGAGCATTTTTACGAAGGACGTAGGTTCTCGCGCTCAAGGAAACGGGGTGCGATGACAGCATGGCATTCGAACACCGTCTTCGCACAGCACCACGTTGACGCGGACGCTCGGGGGAAGATCCTTCGAGCCAACGAATACTTTCCTTCTCGGAGATGGGGGGACTGCGTCGCTTGTCCGATTTTTGCGAAGGTGTAAGCTTGCTGAGGCTCTTGCGCACCTAGGTTTTTTGGCTCATCCGGCGGAAGCGTGCGCAGGAGGTTTTCGAGGCATCTCTCCGGTGTCCCATCATTGCTGGCAGGAGCTATTTTCACTTGTTATCGTGCAGTTGCCGGTAGAATCGTGCAGTTGCCGGTAGAAACGGAGTCGAGCTCTGCAGAGGTGCAACTTGACAAGGGATATCCCGGTCGACGGTGCGCCAAGGGTGCTATCGTTTCCCGGCGGACGACCGACCGTCGGGGACTCTTTTCTAAGAGATCATTGGACACCGGAGCAATACCTCCAAAAAACCTTGAGTCTGGGTTCCGCGCGCTTCGGTCGGATGAGCCGGTTTTTTGACCGAGGAGTCCGAGAGCCACCCCGCCCATGAACCGCACCTCCGTGCAACAGGCTTGCCCATGTTCGCAGCACCAGCGCGAACCGCAAGGCAACAATCATTCGCAGCGGTTTGTCGAAAGACCAGAGCGAAATCTCGTCACCTACCCCGCAGATGTATTGGACACCACCCGAGATGCGCGGTACAACGAGCCCCTTGGGTGAGGTCGAGCCTAAGCGAGGGGTAGGGGATCCAGAATCCATCAGCGTTACTTGTTTCGATAGCAATCCTCTCTGAATGGGGGACGCTAAACTGCACGACCTCCTAGGGAGAACAGAGCAACCCGATATGGCAAACGGCATCTTTTCGAAACTGAATCCGGCCGATCCCCACTACGCCATTGACGTCGTCGACTCGTTGATTCCGTTGGCCCTCGCACGCGGTGCGTCGGATGTTCACTTGCATCCCCGCGGTGAGGGCTGGGAAGTTCTTGTTCGTATCGATGGCGTGTTGTCCGTCACCGATTGGATCAAAGGCGGAGGTCAAAGCGACCCGGTTTCACGCTTAATGGTGCTCGCAGGGCTACCAACCTATCGCAGCAGCCAACCGATGGAAGGGCGAATGAAGTGGAAGACACCGATCACGTCCGACGATGACGCTTCGCTTCGATTGGGCATCTTCCCAACGGTACATGGTCCGCGTGCGGTGCTCCGGTTGTTGCGAAAGGATGACCGATACGACACGCTTGAATCACTCGGGTTATCTTCCATCGTGACCGCAACGCTGCGTGATCTGGCAAACCAGACCGACGGAGCCATCCTCTTGTCCGGGCCTGCCGGAAGCGGCAAGACGACGACGTTGTATGCCATGTTGCGATGTATCGCCGCCGCAGAACCTCGCCGCAGTGTGCTAACGATCGAAGACCCCGTGGAGTCGGTAATCGATTCGATCAGCCAGAGTGAATTGGATGTGAGCGGTGGGATGACGTTGGCATCGGCGCTGCGCAGTGCCGTGCGTCAAGACAGCGAGGTGCTGCTGGTCAGTGAGATCCGGGATCCCGAGACGGCCGAAGCCGCGATGCAAGCTTCCTTAACGGGACATTTGGTTTTTTCGTCGCTGCACGCAACCGATGTCGCCGCGTCGCTGCGTCGCTTGGTTCAATTCGGCGTCCCCCCTCATGTGGTCCGCAGCGGAGTCCGAGCGATATTGGCCCAGCGATTGCTTCGTCGGATCTGCAGCACATGCCAAGCCGGAAGCAGCAAACCGAATGACTGCGACGCCTGTTCGGGAACCGGTTATCGCGGTCGGGTCGCCATCGCTCAATGCGTCATGTTCGACGGAACCGATCCGGTTGGCGAATCGCTCTCCGCAACACTTGAGTCCGCTCAAACGCTTTCTCAGATGCGTTGCGATGCAGCTGCCGCTGCCAAATCGGATCTCCGATCCGAGGCGCTGAGGTGCGTCGAAGCGGGATGGACCGATGAAGCAGAGGTCTACCGTGTGTTGGGAAGCGCTCCGCTCAGGTCCTGAGTAGACTTTCAAAAATGCGCTAGCAGGCTGACCCGGCCAATGCCACGCCGACGGGGCGGCGTTCGGAGGTTCTCCACTCGATATCGGACCGGGCCATCAATCGCGAACTCACCTGGCTATTTGCAGCATTTAAGGTCGCCAACCTGGCAATGACATCGTTCAAGTTGATTTGCTGAGCCTCGTGAATCAGTTTTGCTGTGGTGCCGGGAATGAGGGTGACCGTCAACGCACCCGAGTGAAACTGACGAAGTTCGGCTTCAAGGCGTACTTGTTCCGAATGCGTGCCAACCGCCAGAATCAGACGCTGGACGCCACCATAGTCGAGCAGCGAGGGTCGAGCCATCTGTAGCGCCGTCGCCATCGAAGTCACCGGTTGATCCGAGCCCTCTTTGCTACCGACCAAACGCCCGGCTTCCAAACTCATGTTCGATGGCACCGTCTTGGCGTCTGTCTCTGCGGGGTCCCCATGTTGACGTGCCAACATCGCTGTCACCTCGCTCATCGATTGAGTGGCCAGGTCGACCGACAACGATGGCAATACACTCGCGGAGCTTGCGGTTGCCAATGCGCTACCCACCAAGGGTGAAGCCGCTTCGGTGAGCCGTCGCTGAAGCTGATTCGGGTCGAGCGGAACACCTCCCACCGACAATGGGCGAAGAATCGACGACGAAACAGACGTGTTGTGTAAATCCGAGACAATCTTGGAGAACTGCGAAGAAACTTCCGTCGGCATTTCATCCCATGGGTTCGTTGTCGCATCGCCTCCATCGCTCAATCTTGAGATGACGATTGCCAACGTGGTTGCGGTCTCTTCCAATCGAGAGAGCAAAGCGTCGAGTTCGCTGATAAACGAATCCACTTGCTCCGCCGCCATGCGATAAACCATGTGGTCGATCAATCGCATCCCCAAATCGATAACGGGTGTCGTTTGAAGGGGATGGCTACGACCATCGGCTTTGTGATCGTCCGAGTCCACACCTTCAATATGAGCGCAATCGTCGAGCATTTCAGCCTGCCCACGCAATCGATCTCGATCAGCCTGAACTTGCTGCTGAAACAATCGCAGCGCCTCGATCGCCGTCGCGACGTCCGTGCTGCCATGCGTAAATCGAGTGACCATTTCCCGAGCGAGTCGATCCATCACCCCCTGGATCTCGTGAATCGCATCCTTACGACTCGCGATTTCCACCGCCCACTGAGAAATCAGGTTGGCGACTTCGATCCCATCGCATTCGTCGATGCATTCACGATCCTGCTCGCATGGCTTGGCTTCGTGATGCCGCATCGCGAAACGGCGCTGGAGTTGTTGCTGACACACAACCTTCGTTTCCCCAAATGCCCTCGAGAATTGAACCACGAAGGAATCGGAATTGAAGCCACTTCGACGAAACAAGCGAGTTGCCAACACCGAGGCGTTCTGCTTCGCCTGCGCGGGATGACCAAGCCAGCGAAGCAGCAGGTGGCGAACCGTTGCGGGCGTCAAAATTTCTTCTTCGGGACGACGAAAAACGCCGAGGGGAATGATGCCGACCGAACGTACCAAAGGTGTCGCGATCGTCGGAGCGGACTCATCGAGGGCTGCCGCGCGAGCCTCCTCTAACAGGCTCCCAGCACCGGTGGTGTCGGTCCAAATGTAGTCGCCAATCACCTGCACCGGAGTTGGGGCACCAGGATCGGATTCGTTGCTGGCGACCAAATAGGCATGTTTCAGCGGGGTCCGCGCCGCAGGAACGCTGGGCCAACCGGCTCCGGCGTCGCCGGGGTACCCATTGCCCGGTTGCAGAAAATAGGCCATTTCGATCAGCGCAGAATGGGTATCGTGATGAGCCAGAGAGAGGGCTGGATCATGCTTGAGCCCTTTCATCGCCAACATCGAATGAATGGTCGATTGTTCCATCGAGTGACTATCGAGAAAATGGCGAAGCAAATGGACGACGTCCAAGTAAATGCCGCTACCCGTCCCACCACACAGCGATCCGACAACAAAGATTTTGGGGGAAGTCGTTGCCTCGTCGCTCGCAAGCTCCGCAACCACTCGTCGCAACGATTCCGTGACTCTCTCGCCATGATCCACCAAGGCCAAGCGCCCCAGTGGCCTCATGCCTTCGGTCTCCAGCGACCGTGGAACGTTATAGATCCAGCGCCGAGAAATCGTCCGCAGACGCTCCGTGGTTAAGGATTCTCGGTATTCGCGCGGTGAGCGAAGCGGGATCGAAATCGCCTCGCAAGCCGGCATGCTATCGCAGCTATTTCCAATCTGGGCGGCCCGAATCGTTGCCGCGTCGGTGTCAATCAATACCGAGTGCAATTGGATGGGACATGCGGAATGCATGCTTCGTATCCGACTTCGAATCTCGTGCAAGACATCCGCGCCGGCCCCCCCCAAGGCCACCAACAAGACCTTCGCAACCGATCGACTGTCTCGGCTGACCCGTCCATCTCGGAGCGCCGGCAGGTCTTCGATCGCATCGCGACCACCTGCAAGGCGTCCCTCGCAGTCGGTATCAGTATCGGAGTTGGACAGCTCAGTATCGGTGCACTGGGGCGATGTGACACGGCCCCGAGGATTCATCAGTGCTTCGATGAAGGCACGACAGTTTGTGAATCGACGATCCGGCGTCTTTTCCAGAGCTCGCGCCGCAGCAGGACGATCACTGGGTGGCAGAGGTTCCAAGTCCGGTGCGTTGTGGACATGCTGTGTTGCCAACTGGGCAATCGTCCGGCCGCTGAAAGGACGTGTTCCCGTTAACAATTCCTGATACATGACGGCCAAGCTGTATTGGTCGCTATGCAAACTGGGTCGGCCATCGAACACCTCCGGCGGAGCATAGACCGGTGTTAAACCTCCCACCATGCTGCACTCAGCATCGCGAAGATCCTTCAACAATCCAAAATCCGCAACCTTCACATGGCCACCGACGATCAACAAGTTGCCGGGTTTGATATCCAAATGCTGCAGCTGATATTCCTGGTGCAGGTAATCGAGAGCATCCGCAGCATCGTGCAAATACGACAACAGTTTGTCGCGTGGAATCCCACACGAACCGCGCTCGCGATGTTCGCGAAAGACATCCTCGAGTGACCCGTCCGCCAATTCGGTGACGATCACCAATTGCTCGTCGACCACACCAAATCGTTCGAGCGTCAACAAGAAGGGATGGCTGACGCCCTTAATCCGCTCCAATGACTTCAGCTCGCGTGCCGCACGTTGTTGATCATGCGCTCCGAAAACGAACTTGACCGCCTTTTTAATACCGCCTGGTGCATCGGCGCGCCAGACCTCGCCGAACCCACCTCGCCCAACCAGCTTTTCCAACCGGTATCCAAGGATCGGTTCGTATCCCGCGCAGATTTTTCGTGAATTGGGCGCTTTCATCTAAACAGCGGCTTTCGAACAAGATTGTTGGGGGATCGTTTCTTCGGAAGCGAGAATCTCTCGTTGCGACTGGAAGTGGCTCGTCAAATCTACAATTGGCTGAAATAGCTCTTGCAAGCTTGATCCAAATAATCGGGCTGCAGTGTCAGCGGGATGTTTCGGTATTTGCAGAAATTGGCGACCTGAGTCAGTAAATCTCGCGGATGACAACGTCGCATCTTGCGACCGCTGTCCTCGTAGTACTTAAATAAATGATCCGCCGCTTGCGGTGTATCGGGGAACCCGAGTTGCTTGATGACCGCTTGAATCAGCTTTCGGTACTCTTCCGGCGAAGGATCCGAGACAAAGATTTTGTAAGGGACTCGGCGAAGGAATGCTTCATCAACCAGCGAGTTGGGATCAATGTTGGTCGAAAAAATGATCAACTGTTCAAACGGAATCTGAATCTTCTTGCCTGTTGGAAGCGTCAAGTAGTCACATTTATTCTCGAGCGGCACGATCCAACGATTCAAAAGCTCCTCGGGTGCAATCCGCTGTCGACCAAAGTCATCAATCAGCAAGCAACCACAATTGCTTTTCATTTGCAACGGTGCTTCGCAGATATTCGATCGAGGATCGTGGCGAACTTCAAGATTGCCCATCACGAGCTCGCCACCCACAACCACCGTCGGCCGACGGATCCGTATCCAGCGATGATCCCATTCTTGGCCCCTTAGAATGTCACCTCCCACCTCGGGCACAGGCGCCGGACGGTGAAACGCATCATCCTGCAACTTAATCAAATTGCCATCATCCAAAATTGCATTGGGAATCCAAATTTCTTGACCGAGGCACTGCGTCAAGCAACGGGCGATCGTCGTTTTGCCGTTGCCGGGAGGCCCGAAGAGGAACATCCCCGTGTTGCTATTGACGGCGGGACCGAGCAGGTCCAACAGTTCGTTTTGGTACGAGATCGACTGCAGCGCGGCGCGAAGCTGATCGCGATCAATCGGATCGATCCCTGCGGCTTGAGCTTCAACGCTGAGCACGTAGTCCGCGAGCGGGACGGGAGCAGCACCGGTATAGCTGCAATGCTGCATCTGGTTCTGTGCCTGCTTTTGACCTGCGTCGGTCAAGGAATAGTAGTAATCATTGAACGGAGCAGGTCGAACATGCGTCACCAACTTCCGCGTGCGAAGCGAATCGAGCAAAGGCTCCACCACACGAAACGGCAAACCAATCTTTTCCGAGCAATTTCGGCCACTGACGGTTCCCGTTACCAGAAGAATTTTGACAAGCAATCCATCGACATAGGATCCGCTTAATCCCGTTTCGTGCATGTCGCGCGGTTGTGCCGGCCAGAACGTATCGTCCGATAGCAGCCCACCAAGCATGCTGGGTTCGAAAGATTGTGTGTCGTTTGTAAGTACAGCCATAACGTTTGGTTGGGTTGTATGCGTGGGACGAGCGATCAAGTCGTCGGGGTGAGCCGAATAATCGTCACACCTGCGTCGGCATCCCCGAGGTTCGGTTGCATTGCCGCGTTCAAACCTAGCTTGCAATTCGAGGCAGGCGACAACCCGTCTGAGAAAAGTAGAATTCATGAAGAAAAAACTGGCGTTTTGTCAACTCCCTCAAGAATTGCAACCTACATTTTTGACGGCGGTCGCCCTGATCGGCAGAAAGACCCCCCGGTGATGTCATTGTTGAATGAATGTGATTTGCATGCCTACGATCGACAACTTAACGTTAGAACGACTGCGGCGCAGCACTGCGCTGGTGGAGGACGTTTGGTTTTTGTCGGGTCCGACGCAACCCGGTGAAACCATTATCCACTTGCCAATTGACGACGAGCCCTACGTGATCGGGCGCAAGCCAGGCGTATCTTTGCGGCTTCAATTTCGCACCGTCAGCGGCCAACATGCATCGCTGAGCGTCAAGGAGGGCGGCTTGTGGTTGACAGACTTGGGTAGCACCAACGGCACCTACATCAACGGCAAACGTGTCGTGCCGAAACAGCCGGTCAAAATTGGCGAAGAGGAATTGATCCACTTCGCCGAAGCACCTTTTCGAGTCTACCGCCAATCCGCAACCGGCGCGACCAATGGGACCTATGCCGAGAACATTTGTGACCAAGCTCTCGCACTGGTGCAGTTCGACCGCTTGATGGCAGAACGGCTCGTGAAGCCACATTTTCAAACGATTGTCGACCTCACGACCGGTACCCACGAAATCATCGGTCACGAAATCCTTGGTCGAGGCAGTGTCTTTGGTCTCGAATCGGTGGGAGCGATGTTTCATGCTGCCGAACAACTGAGTCTGGAGGTCGAACTGAGTCGACTGTTGCGCTGGGAAGGAATTCGTGTCGGACGAGATTTCCCCGAAGGTCCACAATTGTTCGTCAACACGCATCCCAAAGAAATGGATGACTGCGCAGGACTGATTGAATCGTTGGTTCAAACTCGCGAAATGGCGGGCAACGCCAACATCGTGTTGGAAATCCACGAATCGACCGTTACCGATCGCGCCGTGATGAAGGACCTGGTTGCGGCACTCGATGAGCAAGACATCAAACTGGCCTACGATGACTTCGGTTCAGGTCAGGCGAGACTGGCGGAATTGATTGAAGCACGACCCCATATCGTCAAATTCGATATCTCTTTGATTCGCGATATTGATACCGCGGACAGTTGTCGACGAAAGATGCTGTCGAATCTGGTCAACATGGTTTGCGACCTCGACATCATGGCATTAGCCGAAGGAGTCGAAACCGAAGCAGAATCGGAGACCTGCACCGAACTCGGTTTCCATCTTGGTCAAGGCTACTACTACGGCCGTCCCGCTCCTGCTTGATTTCGCTCGAGTTTGGCTGGGCTTTCTATTCCCCGCTGTTCGAAACCCCTCGTTTTCGATAGATTCGCGGCAAACGCTTCGATTTTGAATCTACGAGGGAAACAGACGCAATGACCGCCACGAATGCTAACGGTTTGACATCGACCGACGCCTGGAAATCGCTTTCGGATCATTTTGAGCAGATCAAAGACAAGCACCTTCGGCAATGGTTTGCGGAGGATGCCGATCGGGCCAAGACCTTCACGGTCGACGCGATTGGACTGACTCTCGACTACTCAAAAAATCGCATCAATGCCGAAACGGTTCAACAACTGACCCGGCTGGCGGAATCCGCCCAATTGAAACAGCACATCGAGGCGATGTTTAAAGGTGAAAAAATCAATGTCACCGAGCGGCGTGCGGTGCTACACACGGCGCTGCGGGCTCCTCGCGAAGCGAAAATCGAGTTCGAAGGTGAGAACATTGTTCCGGGTGTGCACGAAGTCCTCGACAAGATGTCTGGGTTTTGTAGCCGAGTCACCGACGGTCGCTGGAAAGGCCATACCGGAAAGCCAATTCGCAACGTCGTCAACATTGGGATCGGCGGATCGGATCTTGGTCCTGTCATGGCCTACGAGGCGCTGCGGCACTATAGCAACCGCAACCTAACGCTGCGTTATGTTTCGAATGTCGACGGAACCGATTTTTTCGAAGCGACGCGTGACCTTGATCCAGCAGAAACACTCTTCATTGTCTCCTCCAAGACGTTCACGACGCTGGAAACGATGACCAATGCCCGATCGGCACGGTCGTGGTTGCTGAGCGGACTCGGGGACGATGAATCCGCGGTGGCGAAGCACTTCGTTGCGGTTTCCACCAATGCCGAAAAAGTCAAGGAGTTTGGGATCGACACCGACAACATGTTTGTCTTCTGGGACTGGGTCGGTGGCCGCTATTCCATGGATGCGGCAATCGGGTTGTCAACGATGCTTGCCATTGGGCCCAAGCACTTTCGCGAACTGCTCGATGGTTTCCATGAAATGGACCAACACTTCCGGACCGCACCCTTCGATCAGAACTTACCGGTGATCATGGGGCTATTGACGGTTTGGTATGCCAACTTTTTTGGGGCTTCAACGGTTGCAGTGCTGCCTTACGATCAGTACCTGAAACGTTTCCCAGCCTATCTGCAGCAGTTGACAATGGAAAGCAATGGCAAATCCACGACCTTGGCCGGAACGCGTGTGGATTACGATACGAGTCCAATCTTCTGGGGCGAACCAGGAACGAACGGCCAGCACTCGTTCTATCAACTGATTCATCAAGGGACCCATTTGATTCCGTGCGACTTCATCGCATTCGTCAACTCACTGAATCCACGGGGTAGCCATCAAGATTACTTAGTCGCCAACGTGATTGCACAAGGCGAGGCACTCGCCATGGGCAAGACGCAACAACAGGTCAAGGACGAAGGGACCGAAGCGGAGTTAATCCCTCATCGTGTTTTCGAAGGCAATCGACCTTCGAACACTCTTTTGATCGATCGCTTGACTCCGGCGGTACTTGGGAAATTGATCGCGCTCTATGAACACAGTGTCTTCGTGCAAGGAGTGATTTGGCAAATCGACTCGTTTGATCAATGGGGCGTGGAGTTGGGCAAAGTCCTTGCCCAGCAAATCATTCCGGAACTGCAATCAACCGACTCGCCCCTCAATCACGACAGCTCGACCAATCAATTGATCCAGCGTTATCGCGAGTTGAAGTCGTCGTGATCCACGACTGGCCCAGCAAACCGCTGCCGAAACGAGTGGTTTTCATCTCGGACCTACATTTAATGAGTTCGCGGAGCACGGCGGAAGAACACGAGTACTTGATCGCGTCGATGATCGAGCGATCGGATGTGGTGGTGTGGGGAGGCGACCTGTTTGATTTTCGCTGGAGCCGTTTTCGCGACGAGTTGGAAGCCGTCCGTTTCGCAAGTGGCTATTTGCGATCGTGGCACAACCGGTTTCCCAATCATCAATTCGTTTTCCTGTGCGGCAATCATGATGCCAGCCCTGCCTTCTTGGATGAGGTCCGTCGTCAAGTGGACGATCAATCCAACTTCGTTTTGATGGGCGACGTTTTGCGTATCGATGACACCGTGATGCTTCACGGCGATCAAATCGAAGGCCGTGGGACAATCGCACGTTTTGAGAACTACCGCCAAAAATGGGCTGACAAGAAACGCGCGCCATTGTGGCGATTTGCCCCTTATGATGCGATCGTCGCCGCGCGGGGGCACAAGGTCGCCGCGGCGATTGCCCATCGCAATCGGATGGCGGTGAACAAGTTAGCGCGGTTTCTCGATCTGCATGATCTCAACTTCGACAACGGGATCCGCCGCGTCGTGTTTGGACACACCCATCGAATGGTGCTTGGATACGAACATCATCAGATGCAGTTCTATAGCGGCGGCGCAGCAATACGCCACGTTCCGTTTCATCCCATCGAAATTGAGTTCGACTGCGAAAATGGGGGTAACCGATCGTCGCGTTAACGGGCCAGATTGTTTAACGGGCCAGATTGTTTAACGGGCCAGATTGTTTAACGGGCCAGATTGTTTAACGGGCCAGATTGTTTAACGGGCCAGATTGTTTAACGGGCCATATTGTGCCAAACCACCGCGGCAGCAGAAACGTCGGACGACGTGGCGGCACCATCACCATAGACGACGCGGTTGTACGCATCGACCACTTGGTTCGCTGCGGACGAGACATCCGGGAGTGTCGTCGCCATTCGCTTCAAAAACTCAGTCGGCGTTTCGTCTTTGCGGCGACTGGCTCCTTGCTCGCGGGCCCAAGCTTCGAAGGCTTGAAAGGTAACAATCACCACCTGGCGAGGATCCTTTTCTTTGCCGACGGGGTTTCGGAACGAGGAGAACGGACGCTGAGAGTCCAATGCCTCGAGCTCCAAGGGCTGCGCTGACTCCACCGAGTCCTGGTCACGGTTTCGGTTCCAAAGTCGATTCCACCAATCAAGAATCGCTTCGCGGTGGATCCACAAAAACACTCCAATCACTCCCATCAATACGACCATGATGAGCCAGCGTAGGATCGAACCGATCATCGAAATCACGTTGGCGATCGGCTTCAACACGCTTGACGATGGCTTTTCATTGTCCGCTGCGGATCGATTCCCTTCTCCGTTTTCATTCTTCGCAGTCTCTTGCTGCTGGGCTGTCTGCTCCGATGCATCCCTGGGCTGCGTTTCGGTTACCGTCGAATCGCCTTGCGGCGGTTCCGCGTTCGGGCTCTCGGCATCTTTGCGATCCGACGGATCCCCTTGGTCACCCTGCTCACCTTGCTGCTTTTTCCCGTCAGCTGAGGACGAACTGCCTTCGGCGGGCTGTTTGCCACCCTTTTGTTTCCCTGCAGGCCCCTGCTCGGCCTTCCCGTCTCCTGAATCACCCGGCGGTGCTCCCTGTTGGCTCGATAGCTCCTGCACCTCTTTCTCACCCGCGTTCTTATCGTTGCCGGTTGTCGCGGCACCGGGACTCTTCTTCTTCGTTGCCTCATCCCCCCAACCAAACTGGCTTGGAGTCAAATCCTCGGCTGACTTCAAAAAGCCGGGCGGCTTGAACGAGGCAAGGGTCTGCCCCGGCTTGGGTGCGAGATAGGAAACGATGAGGATGAGCGCGATCAACCCCAATCCCCCCACCATCCATCCGACCGAGACGTCCGCAGGCATTTCGGTGTGGCGTTGACGCAAGTAACGACGAAGCCCCAAGAAACTCGTCGTGACCAGCAGCGAAAAACTTGAAAACAGGTAGATCGCCAGCAACCACATTGCACGGCTCGAACTGTCCGGATTGCTACTGATAAAGAATTGGCCCAATCCAAACAACGGCAGCGCACCGAGAGCAAGGTACATGACGGTCCGTCCCGGTTGATGCGTCTTCCTTCGTCGCACCGACTTTGGCGCCGGATCGCTTGGAGCCGGTTCACCCTCCACACTGCGCTGCTGGCTCGCTTCCAGCTGACTGCGAACAAAATGCCGCCCCGTGTCGATCAGGCCTTGGCCGCTCGCATCGAGCGATTCATCGATCAGCGTGCAGTCGTAGACAATTCGGTCGGCCAAGTAACCGATCAGTGCCAACATGAAGGTGCTGAAAATGGGCGAACCAAAGAAACGCAGCATCGCCACCAAACTGGCCAACCCAAGTGCCACTTGATAACCCAAAGCATACTTGCGATCGTTTTCAATGGCGACGCGAGCGACCGCGACGGTGCCCATCGTGAACATCAATAGCGTCCACGACCCGCGTACCGCAAAGTTGCCCCGGTAAAGAACCAGCATCAAGAAATTGCCCAAACTGCTGAGCATCAAGAAGATCAGCACAGGCGCAACGGCTATTGCGGCGTAATCAGCAACCGTTTTGTGAGCGAGCTTGGTTTCAATTGGGGTCTACTCTCGATGCTCTTCTGGCTTGGGCTTCCTCTCTTTAATGACAACGTCGTCGGGATGGGTCTTGTTCCAACGTTTGATCGCGGGACCAATCGCCTTCATCGGCACCCACTTACTCTTCGTCTTACTGCTTTGCAGCAATGTTTCTGGAGAGATTTTCCCTTCATCGATGCGAACCAACAGGTCGGCTTCCGAGATCGGGCCGATTCGACGTGTTTTCCGAATCCATCCGCTTGCCATATAGTACCAACCTGCTCCCATGGCTAACCTCACTTCATCATTTGCGAATCGTATCGAACGTGTGCCACCGCAATCGTGCAATCAAGGATCGGGATGATTGTGATGGGGCCCCAGCGTGCCTTCTGCACGTCTTTCACGGAGCCAAAAACGCCCTCGTTTTGGTTTTGGCGAGCCCATGACCCACACCACATTCTAACGCGGCCATCATCACCATTAAAGGGTTGATACCGACAATTTGAACTTAAACGCAAGAGCAAGCAGAGCGAAACCCCACCACAGGGGGTGCGTCAAAATGTACGCTCCTCGCGCCGTTGTGGCTCAAGGTCCAGCCCCTTTTCGCCAACCCGATCGCGGTACCTGAGGGAGCAGGGAGCATGTCACTCGAGGGAGCACCGTACCCGAGGCAGACGACTCTGGCCGGCCGGGCGATCAGGCATTGGCCTTATCACGGTTGCGCAAAAATTCCTTGTACTCCTCGGTTCGGAGCAGCAGTTCGAAATCGACGAGCGCATAAACAAGCTCACCGTTTCGTCTGAGCAATTCGCCATTGGACCGCTGTCGCAGAATCACATGGCTTGGTTTGTTGTCGAGCACGCGAAAGCCCTTATCTCGCATTTCGTCCGCAGCTCGCATCGTGATCTCGCCGGCCTCCTGCGCCGTGATCAATCCCTGTTGCGCGCAGACATCGGCATTGGTTCCCTTGACCCAAGCGAAGAGATACACGTATTGCCGCTCAAAATCCAAATCCATTTTCGAATACTTTGAATCGTTGTTGGCGGCCATACCGCTTCGATAGCGATCGAACCGCCCTCGCTCACGTCCAAGTCGCCAAGGCGCACATTTTCTTGCGGGGCTGAAAATACAAATCGGATGCTTGGTCATGATCTTCAGCGTCTTACGACCAAAGTGCCCATTGCGCAGGTCGACCAACAGCCCAAACTCTTGAAACGGGTCGTTGAACATCGCCCCCTGAACCACCTCCGCCGGCATTTTATCCGGGAAGGTCTTGGCAACTTGAAGCGGCACTTCTTCGGCGAAACGAGAAAACTTGACCACAAGATTTTGATCAATGCCTCTGGAATTGGTTGTCGGGACGCGATAGACCACGCCGCTGCCTTCCACAAGCCGCTCACCCCGCTTGGCGTAAGCCTTATCCTTATACCAGTTCTCCGATTGCAGGTTTTCCAGCAATCGCCACCCCAGCCGGGTTACGTAAAACTCGTTGTCATCGTCGTCCACGACAAACACGTACCGAACCCCATAGACCTTGATACGGCTTTCCATCGGCGTTTCGTCGAAGCCGGTCTTCATCGCCTCTTCGAACGTGATGGGGGTAGGAGGTTCGTTGTGCATCTGAGCAGATCCGTGATAAAGTTGGACGAGGGAACATTGACGACAAGAGTATTTTCGCTTTCGTCGGATTCGGCTAGGGGGAGACGCGAATCACCCCCTACAGCGACAACTCGGGCACTTCGATCACGGCAGCGGGAAGTTCGGGCATTTCGATCACGGGCTCGGGGAGCTCGGGCTCGAGGAATTCGGGTTCGAGGAGTTCGAACGCGGGCAGATTGACGTCGGACCCTTGCAAGACCGGGGCGGGTAGGAAGTCGTCATCGTCTGGTATCGCCGAGTCGATCATTCCCTGCTGACCCGAATCATCGATCGGCGACAAGCCGAAGTAGGGTTCGCGTGGCAGTGGCCGACGGGGCAGGCAGCAATGGTTACAGCCACCGATCATGCCCGAATCCGTTGTGCCTGGGAGCGAGAGCAGGTAGTCGGGATCGATCTTAACGGGATCAATCCACAATCCTTCCGGCGTCAGCTCCATCGTCCCGAGATCGAGGTCCAAGTTACGACGAACGACTTCGTAGTTGACAAAGATACCCAACAGCGTGTTCTGTGCTCGAAGCAGTGCATCGAGTGCCGTAATCGCGTCACGCGCGGCCGTCGGCCCATTCCCTTGGCTTCGTGCTTCGTTCAAAGCGCGACGGTCGGCGTTCAGTTCCACCTGCGACGCAGCGATCACAACCGCCTGACGTCCGAGTTCGAAAGTCAAGCGATTCGCTTGAAGCTGCCGAATTTCCGTTCGCAACGTTTGCCACACATCGTCCTCAAAACCGTACATCGCCCGCTTGGCACGTTCGTAGCTGATCAACGCCGCTCGGTAGGAGTTGCGTTCCCGCAACCGAGTGATCGGTGCATCCCATTGCAACCCCACTCGCAACCGGCCCGTCGACGACCGTAGGTCCAACGGATTGTTGCCAACGTTTCCGATGTCTCCATTAAAGACGACGTCCAGCGAGCTTTCCAAATCATCGGCTCGGACTTCGATTTGCCGCCACACGTCGACCAAATCGGCTCGGGCATTCGCCCAATCCCGACGGTTCACACGAGCGATTTGAACCGCCGCGGTCGGTTCGATATCCACGTCGGGAAGCAGGACGCTTTCCGTTCTCGCACGGGCTTGAATCAGTTGCAAGGCCAAGACATCGTCGGCCAACTCGCTCAGCAAATCCTGCGACGCCAGGATAACCTCATCCCGCAGTGCACGGGCAACAGCCGCGGGATCATCGTCTCGGGGCCCCTCTTGAACATAGCGATCGAGGGACTTCTCGAGCTCCTTGACACGCGTCTGGTACGATTCCAACTGACCCACCAGCACATCATATTCAGCGCGAAGATCATCACTCAACTTGCTGATTTCAATATCGAAGAGCGAATCGCTGATGTTGGAAGTGTCAAGCAACGAACAGATCTGATCCTTTTGTTCTTCATACGATTCTCGAAGCTGTTCGTTTTGACTCGTTCGTTCTGCAAGCGTTTCCTGGAAGAACTCGATGTCTTGACTCACCCGTGGCAAGTCCTCTTCGATCAAGGTTTTCGTGAACGTTTCAAGCGGCTCCAATTCTTGACGCAGCGTCGCGAGCGTCTCGGCCACGTTGTCGGTCCACTCCAATCGCGATTCTGGCAATCCCGATACCTCGTCGACCTCGAATTCGGCCTGCTCCAAAATGGCGACATTGAACTCACCCACTCGCATTCGGACTGCGGACAATTGTTCACGACGCCCAATCAGATCGGCATCGATCAACTCGAACCGCTGTAACATCGGGTCTTCCAATCGAGTGCAGATGTAGGGCGGAAGTCCCAGGGTTCGCAAGAACGAATCAACCGTTCGCTCGTAGTTAGCTTGTGCATTGACCAAGCTGGTTTGTGATTGCAGCAAACTGGATTTGGCCTGTGCGACTTGAATCCGATCGTTGATGATGCTGGCCGGTCCGGCGTTCTGCTCTGGCAACTTCGTCAGTTCTTCGACGAGCGTGTCCTCGAGGATCAACAGGTTTTCCGTTTGTCTGGCGATGTTCTGTTCCAGGTTGCGAATTTCCAGTTGGGTTTGCAGCAGCCCCAGGTAGCCACCGGCTCCCCCTCCCCCCGAGCCGATCGTGACGGTCAGGAAGAATTCACGACGGAATCGTTCGAACGCTCGAACGCTGGCCAGGAGCTCACGCTCGGACTGCGTTAGATTCTCCATAACGACATCACGTCCCGCGTTGCGTAGCAACGGTTGAAGCAGAGCAAAGTCAAAAAGCGTTGTTGCACTTTGGCTATTCGGCCCGCTCAATTCCCAAACGATGCTGTTGGCGACCCCGACAACCAGGTCCGCCCCGGTTGCGAATCGGCGTTGCATCGACAAGGCTCGTCGGCCGTTGCTGTACGGCCCCACTTCATATCGCGTGCTGCTCTGACCACCAGCACGACGACGCCCCGAAGCGGTCAGAAAAGTCTGGGCCCCCCCAAAAAACTGTGTGTCGAAGACAAACCGTTCGTTGCTCACATCGAGCGCGGCAAGATAAAGGTCTTCCAAGACGCTTTGATATGCAGGTGAATGCAACAGCGCGATGCGAACGGCGTTTTCCGAATTCAGCACCAACACGCCATCGTCGTCAAGCGGCAGAAATTGCCACCAATCGGGACTTTCCGCCGTGTTGGTCAGCCCCGCCGCTTCCCACAGGGGATAGCCACGGCGACCATCGACGCATTGCATGTACTCATACGACGAAGGATCGTCGAGAGGCATCGGCTGGAAATCAAGGTCGAACGGATTGAACATTCGGCTGCGACGGTCCACATCGATCCGCAACTGCTGGTTCGGTGGACGCGACAAATGGCTCGCCTTTTCATCCAACAGCGCGTTCGCCTCACAATCCGCTTGTCGGCGATAATAGTTGCGATGGCAGCCAACGGCCGCAATCAGCGTGACAACGGTAATGGCGATCACGAACGGCAACGGGGGTGGAACGAATTTGCTCACGGTCAGTCGCTATGATTGAGAAAACAGGGTCAGTGAGAAAAATCGGCACATGGCGCACAGCCGATAACATCGTTAGTCGATTCGGATCACCACGGGGGCCAGCTTGACCGGTTCAACCGGTTGTGGCGTTTTCAACAGCCGAGGTCGTGCGTGTCAGTCCGGTCAGAACGACTTTGACGGCACGCTGAACGCCGAGCGACAAGAGTCTGGGGCACCAACCCAGCCGGAGCGTCGGGGGGGAGGCTGGCCAAAAACAAGGCTTTAACGGCCAGAAGAGCGAGAAAAGCTTGACGTCATATCTTACCCAACTTAAGATCCAATGATGTAGTTTGCTGCAAAACCATCCTTTTTCTCCCGTTGTCCATCACTTCTCCTGAGCGATCATGAAATTCGTCATTCTGGGACTGCTGATCGTCTTGGTGATTGGTTTCTTCGTGGTCGTGTGGAAAGCCGCTCGCGATTGGCGGTGGTTCCAAATCGTCGCAGCCATTTTTACGATGCTGCTCGGTGTGACCTTCATTTTTCCGACCGCCGGAGTTCTCAAGAGCCGATCGGCTTGGCACGATGTCAAGGAAAAGCTGGAAGCGCGTGCCGAAGCGGCCGTGCTTGAACAGAAAGCAATCAAATACGGCGATTCAAGTGATTCCCAATCGGGCGAAGGCTTGGTCGCTTTGAGCCAACAATTGGCCCAAGTCGGCGTGGAAGCCGGGCGAGTTTGGCGGTCGCTGGAAATGCAGACACCGAATCCTCAGCAGGTCGTGCTCAGCAAGGCTCGTGAAGTCGTCCCACCCGACGCGCTGGCTGCAGACGCGACCGCCGACGGTGCAGCCGCGGACGGTGAACCGGCTGCGGCGTTGCCTCTGGTCCCCGACGGATTGGTCGTTTACGCGTTCGCGGAACAACTACTGCCGGAGTCCCAACTTTCGGTACCGACATTTTACCTCGGTGAGTTTCGAGTCGACAGCAGTACTCCGGAACAAGCCACGCTGGTGCCCACAATGCCCTTGCAACCTGCTCAGGCGCAAGCGATTTCCAGCCGACAAGCGGTCCGCTGGTCTCTGTATGAATTGCTACCTCTCGACGGTCATTTGATGTTCACTGCCGAAGGCAGTTTGCCGAACGATGAGAACGTGTATGGCCGCATGGACGAAACCGCGTTGAAACAGCTTTTCGGTAACCGTATCAAACCGGCGACGCTGACCAAGTATCTGCGTGACGGTGGCCAAGCGATCCAAGATGACCCACCGCTAAGTCGCTGGACCATGATCGAATTTACGAAGAAGCACAAAATTGAAGTCGACAGTCCCGATAAGTTTGGGGCGCTCGACGGAGGATTTTTTGATGCCGGTGGACGAGCGGTCGACAGCCGGCTGCAGCGATCCGAAGACAACGAGGTTTCGTTTAACGTTGGCGACCGTGTTGTGGTCAAAGAAGAAGCGGCTAGCCAATTGTTTGATGAAGGCGTCGCGAAGTTGATCAAGACTTACTACCTTCGCCCCCTGAATGATTATCGATTCGGGATTCGCGAAATTCGCCTTCGATTGGCTCAGTTGGCGATTCGAAAGGAGCAGGTCGAGTTCGAAAAACAAGTTCTCGAGGAAGCGATTGCTGCGACCGAGTCGATGCTGACAACGAATCAGACCGTCAAGCTGAAACTGGAACAAGACCTCGCACACAGCCAGGTGGAAACCGTGGCGATCAAGGCATATCACGACGAGCTTGCCGAAGAACTCCAACAGATTCGCACGACGTTAATCAGCCTGTTCAAGAGCAACCAGCAGCTTGAACAAGAGTTGACCCAAATGCAAATGTCGATCAAGAATCGAATCGATGCCGTGACGTTCGTCCCTTAGACCAATTCGTTCAGTGCTGCGACACACTTGATACAGTGTTCAGCGCATTCGATGCAACACTCTTCGTAGTGCTCGCCACATTGATCGGCACACCACTCGCAAATCACTTGGCACCACGTGCGATAGGGTTGCCAATAGGGGCTCTTTCTGGACAGGGCGCGAACAAACATTTCGCACATGTCGGCGCAGTCAATGCAGCATTTTGGACAATCATTGGCAATGCTCATTGCCAATTTTGGATTGCCCGCCATCTCATACGCACACGCATGGCATGAGGCGATGCACCCATGCAACGCTGCAATACAATCCTTCAATTTCGCGGTGTCGATCGAAACGGGAAAATCGGTTGCTTCCACCGGAGGCGTCTGGGACAAAAACATCAAATACAATCTCTCTATCGCTTTCCAAGAAACAGCACGAAACGATTCACCGAATCGCGGTCTGTCCGGCACTCAACCGCCGGCTATCTTTGGAGCAGATTGACGCTTTTTAGTTCCCGCCTTGAACCAACTCCGAGTCTCGCAGCAGCGAGAGCATCGTCGCGATGCAAGTCAGCAATGGCGATCGTGCTAAAGAACCAGGAATCTTCATCGGGGAACCACTCTTTCGTGAGCGTGCTTTAACGTTCGAGGATAGCCATCGAACCGACAGGATTGCCAAGCAAAACATGCCATCCTCCGTCCTTGGCGTAAGTGGTCCAGGTTTCGTCGGTAGGTTGGCCGAGCGACCCGAGGACCGTGGTGGTCAGTGGTCCTCCTGACTGCAAGCCCCATAAACTGATCTTGCCTTGCAGGGGCCGGATTGCCACGGGACCGTTCCCCCAATTGGCAACCGTTTGAAAATCATCTTCCCAGGTTAAGTCTTCATTTGCCGACCGATCGCCAACAAACAGCAGCAACTTCTTGCTCGATGCGATCGGTTGATCGTCGAGGCTCGTCAAGATCACCGTGGCAAAGTCGTTCTTGACGTCCACCGACAGATGACGGATGCCAGGGTAACTCCGATGCTCGGCATCACGTTGAAATCCAATCGTCGCCTGAACTTTTGGCGTATCGATTGTCACCCGCCCACGATTCTTGTCCGCACCTTGCCAACGAAGTTGCTCGGTATCCGACACGATGTCGTTGATCCCGGGTGACGGGGGGTATTCCGCTTTGACCGGCTTTTCGACCAGTCGCCAACGCGTCCGGTGAACCAACGGCAAGGTCTTGGCAAACGCATCATCAAAAAACGGCCGGTGTTCCCAGCTTGGCATCCGAGAATTTGCCATGATTTCATCAACCGTGTGCTGGCGGACGATCAACTGTTTGGCTGACTGAACATCGCCACGATGCCACATCAATGCTGAGCACATCAACTCCGCTACCTTGATGGGATCCGTGCTCAGATTGAACCAACCGTTTCGGCCGATAGCATCAGGGTTATCGTACACCGCTCGACCGAACTCATGGAAGAAGACGCCATCCCAATCTTGTAGCATCGCGTAGGCTGTCAACAGAGGAATCCCTTCGACGGCATAGCGATGCGGGTACGGGTGATTGGTTTCGCTGATAACAAAGGGTTTTCCAACGATTGGCGCCCGAGCAAATTGGACCATCGTGGAATCACTTGGATCGTTGACCATCGGGTCGTTCTTCGTCCGAGTGATCTTCCCAATCGATGGATGTTGCCAATAGCCATGACCATCGGCGTAGTCAAAGAGAGCATTATTGATCATATGAGGAAACCCATTCACCGAGTCGTTGTGATCCGCATCGCCAATCAGCATCGATTTCAAACCAACTTCATCCTTGATAAGCGTTTTCATTCGGCGCAAAAAGGATCGTTCCGTGTCGACGACAAACTCTTGGTCGGTTGCAAATCGCTCTGCGGTCGCCGACGAAAACTGTGACGGTGCGAGCAGAACCAGCGGTGCATTGGCAGCCAAATCGGCATCGCTTCGAAATCTCTCCCTTTGTTCGGCTGAGCGATTCTCAATCAGCCATGCGTTGAATTGCCGGTTCAATTCCTTGGCGTATTCCGTCGGCAGCGGACTCCACGTATCACCACTGTTGTCATCGTGACCGACAAGCTTTCCATTGAGCCAGCCTTCGACCAGAGAGTTCTCGTTGACGATTTCAACCACCAAGACGGCGGGATCATTCGCGTACGACTTGCCCGTGTACCGGTTCACATGAGTCAGCAGATCGACAGCGTATTTTTCTTCGAGCTCGATGATCCGCGGATAGAAATGAGTTGCCCACTTCGCCAGACCGAGATCCTGAGGGTCAGGCAAACCGTCTTCATCACCGTAAGTGCGAAAGACGTTCAAGTTGATATTGCCATAGATACCGCGGCGACGAAGCTGATCGAACAGGTAGTCAAATCGTTCGAGACTCGTTTCGTCCAACCGCGACGTGTCACCCCCACTACGGTCGATCGAACTGATGCCCCAATTCGAATCGAGTCCATGAAATCGCACGCAGTTGATGCCAAGCCGAGCCAAGCTCTCTGCCAATTTTTCTGCATCCTCGTGGCTTGGAAAACAGGAAGGCCCACCCAAATTCACCCCCCACAATCGAATCCGCGTCCCTTCGCCATCGACGAAATGCTCGCCCTTGGGACGAACAAACCCAGCTCGACCAGCCGGGGCATCGAGAAAGCGGCTCAGATCGATCGCCGATCGGGAATGGGTTGCCCAATCGAGCACAAAGGGGACTTTGTCTTGAGCCGAGGCGACGGTGAAAGGGAACCACAACGGTAGCAGCAGAAGTAAGCGTGGGAATGTCATCGTGGGCAGGAGGGGGAAAAGGTGGGAAAGCGGGTGATGGGACGCGATCATTCTATCACGTCACGGCTTCAACAGCAGGTCAGATGGGCCACGTTCCAAGTTCGAGTTGATGCGACAACGGGGGTTCGTCGTCCAAGTCCAGACCGCTCGGTCGGTGCAAGCGCAGCGTGCCAGCCGTTCTTTTCGAAACAATCCGCAACAACGGTCTGTTTCAACCCCATTTGTTGGTTTCAACAAGAAACTTCTCCAGATGTCCTAGGCTAGCAACCTAGGCTCGACGATAGAGACATGTGTAAGCACCAATGTGTGGTGCAGTGCAAGCGCCGCCATACGCCGATCGACCGCAAACACCTCCCGTGTCAACGTGGTCCGATTGGGGCGACTGAACTCCGATTTGTTGGTCCCTTACCGGCCGCTCGGACGTGTTGCGGCTCAATGCGCACGCTAGACCTTCCTGAAACCTAAATCCTTGGAGATACCACGATGCGTCGTGTATTCATTCCTGCTCTGCTCGCTGTCGCTTTCGTCGCTAGCAGCTCGGTCAACGCCAGCGCGTTTGGCCTGTTTGACAAATTGTGTAATCGCGGATGCGATTCGTGTTGTGACGTCGAGCCCACCTGTGGCTGCGAAGCTCCAGCACCTTGCTTCGAACCCACTTGTGGTGCCGAGCCTTGCTGCGACAGCGGCTTCTCGGCTCCGAAATGTGGACTGCTGAGCAAATTGTTCCATCGTCACAATGCATGCGACGCATGCTGTGCACCTGAGCCAACTTGCGGTTGCGAAATCATCGAACCCACCTGTGGTTGCGAAATGATCGAGCCCACCTGCGGTTGCGAACCCGTTTGCTGTGACCGTCCTTCGTGCGGCGACAAAGTCAAAGGCTTCTTCGGCAAGTTGTTCAAGCGTCACGCTTCCTGTGACGAATGCTGCATGCCAGAACCGACTTGCGGTTGCGAAGTTGCAGAACCCACTTGTGGTTGCGAATGGTAATCGGCTCCGTTTCGAAGCAGATTCAAGCTATCGTGTGACGCGTTTGTAACCGTACAAAGCGGATCACGAGAAGAAAAGACAAAGTCCTCGGTCGCGAACCCTTCGCGGCCGAGGATTTTTTTTGGCCCCCCTAAACGAGCGCTTTGTTACAGCTCAATCATTCGGGTCATGGCTCTTTAGCAACATTCACTATCGGCAACCCAAATCCTTCGTTTTGACAAAGAGCTAGGCGACCCGTTTCCAATCAGCCACACTCGGTTCACATCCGCTGCGGCGGAGCCATTCTATCAAGGCAGCAATTTGAAACGGCTTGCCAATGACCGTTTCAATGCCAGCTAGCCGTGCGGCGGCAACTTGGTGGGGACGCGGGCTATTGACCAACCACGCATGTTTCGCGCCGAACGATAAACTCATTTGTTCGGTTCGACTTTTCCAGTTTGCAACCGACGTTGGCGACGCGTACGAATCGTCCCAGAGGGTCCAATCGACATGACGCACAAAATGCGGCGTCGGCTTCCGCATCCATACCACTGCGTTGCCATCGGATCGATCGGAGTGGCCCTCCATCAACTCCATCATCGGTTCCGCGATCGATAACGTTGCCGCGACGACGGCGATCGTGGCTTTTGGAGGCATGGCCTCTGAGGATGGCCCCGTCGTGCCAATCCAACTCGGCAAGAACGGTTTCCAGTGGTGCCAACTTAGAATCGGCAGCTCGGCATCCCGTTTACATTCGCCAATCGCAAATCGTTCGGTATGACAAACACCTTCGCAAAGTCGACCCAACAAACAGAGAATTTTCGCATTCGGGAAGAGGCTACGAAGCGACAAGGCGGCCTTCCAATCAAATGCAGCACGATCGGTCCGCGCCAAGACGATTCGGTCCACATCGGTCGCCGCCTTGCGAGTCGCCTCGTCAACCGACTTCCGATGTGCGATCTGGGCCGACGCTGATTCGCAGTGAGCGTAGGCAGCACGGAATTCGGGGGGCCTTCGGCTACCAATCCACAGCAAGGTACGACAGGAATCGGCGGCGGTAGTTGTCGTGACTTTCATCGATCCTCCTTGAAACGAGACGAAGCATCCGACGCCAGCGTAACGTTTTCTGCTTAGGAGCCGTGTGACGCAATCGCCTCATCCACCCGCTGTTCACAGTCCTGCAAACAGCCCCAAGCCTCACCAGCGGTTTGGCACTGGCGAAGCGCGGCAAGGAACGAAGGCTCGACCACCATGCGGCTCAACTTGGCCAGGATACGAAGGTGAATGGCGTCATCGAAAGAGCAAATCAGAAAGAAAACGTCCGTCAATTGGCCGCGATCCGCAAAGGGTATCGCCGCCGGACAGATCCCCAACGCGATCACGGAATCGGCCAAGATCGAGGTTTGAGGTCGGCGGGGGTGAAGCAGGGCGACGCCACAATCGAGCGCCGTTGGGTGCATCTGTTCACGTGCGTTCACCGCCTCTCCCATCGCAGCCGCGTCCCACATCAGGCCCGATTTGGTCGCCAATTCCGACATCGAACGGATCACCGAGCCTCGAGTCCGGGCGTTCAAAGGAACGGCGATCGTATCCACCTCGCATAACTGAGCGATCGGTCGATCGACAGCGGCCGGCGAGACGCGATCGAGCACCTGCTGGACCTTGTCCAGTTGCAAGGAATCACTCGCTCCAATCCGTTCCTCGAGCCAATGATGGATTTCGGCTTCGCTGAAATGCCAGGTCCCGCCAACCTTTCTAGCCGGCAGCCGCCCCCGATCGGCCATCTTGATCACCTGATTCGGCGTCACATGCAAGTATTCAGCAATTCGGGCAACATCAAGGTCTTCCATCGGTCAGCCGTCTACGTTCTTGAAGCGAAAAGCTGCATTGTGACCGGGCACCCTGGGCCGAAGCAACGACCCCTGCAGAAGAAAGTCGCAAAAAGCTCGAAACAACCTTCTTGGCAGGGAGCAGCCACGAGCGGATGTTTCTGACGTTTTGGTCAACACATTCTCTTGACGTTCGATCGCAAGGCTTCGTAAGGTGCACTCGCGCCAACGACTCTGTGGTGCAATCACTGAAAATCGAGGCGGCGCTACGGCACCGCGGCACCTGATAAGGAGTCTATCCCTTGGATCGAATCGGTCGCATGACGCGAGCTTCGCTGATGCTTACCGCCGTCGTGGCCCTGATCGCTGCGGGCTGCGCCTCTTGGACCGATCGATCGAGCCGTAGCGACGAGACGCAGCCGAACCCCGACACCCTGTTCGCCGCCACCGAAAGCTCCCGGGCGATCGTACTGAACGTGGGATTTCATCCGATTGAGTCCAACCGACTTGGTCCCGACGAAGTCGCATCCCTCTGGCAATGGGTCGACGAGATGGTGATTGATCCGGGACGGCGCCGTGATTTGTTAGCCAACGGATTGCGGGTCGGAAAGGTCATTCGCAAAGAACAGTTTCAGTCTCGATTGTCGCATTTGTCGCGTCCGGCCGACGTGGTGGATGTCTTTCTGAGTGAAGCCGATGTCGCTACCGATTTGTCCAGTGGATCAAAGCGCATCCCGATGCGTTTTGGCAAGCGACATGAATTGCCTCTTCGCCATCCGATCTCGGGAAGCCAAGTCACGTTAGTGAAGTTGGATGGAAAAACAATCGGTAAGACCCTCGAGGACCCACATAGTTTGTTGGCGATCACTCCATCAAAAACGTCGATCTCAGGGCAAATCGAACTGAAATGTCGTCCCGAGATTCAACATGGCCAAGCTCGCCAAAAGTGGGTCCCGAGTGATTCCGCAATCCGCATTGATTCGCGTCGCGACACTTGGTCGTTTGACGCCCTGGATATCGAATGGGTCGGCGGCGAAGGCGACATGTTTGTCGTGACGGCGACGCAACCCGCGATCGGGCTCGGAAAGCAAATGATGTCCGGCGACTCGGCCAGCCAAACGGAACAGCAATTGGTCGTCTTGATCAAAATTGACAAAATGCCGACGATAGCCGAATAGACCTCTGCCATCCTCCCACTTTTTTGTCCTTTGTCATGCGCGTCCTTGTTACCGGCTGTGGCGGATTCCTCGGTCGTGAAATCGTGCGTCAATTGATCGCTCGCGGCGACGAGGTTGTTGGCATTTCACGGCAAACGTATCCCGACCTCCTTCGACTGGGCATGCAGCATCATCAGGGTGATTTACGGGATCGTTCGTTTTGCTTAGCGAAGATCCGCAACATCGACGCGGTCGTGCACACGGCTGCGGTTGCAGGCGTGTGGGGGCCTTGGCAGCATTTTTATTCCATCAACACCTTGGCAACCGAGCATGTGATCGATGCTTGCCGGTCCGCCGAAATTCGCAGCTTGGTGTTCACCAGCAGCCCGAGCGTGACCTTCGATGGTAAGGATCAACGCGGGGTGGATGAACAAGTGGAATACCCCAAAACCTGGCTCTGTCACTATCCACACAGCAAAGCTCTGGCGGAACAAGCGATCCTCAATTCGCATGTTCCGGGCCAACTGCACACCGCTGCGCTTCGTCCGCATTTGATTTGGGGGAACGACGATCCCCACCTCCTTCCGCGGATCATCGATCGTGCCAAGCGGGGGCGGCTGAGAATCGTTGGGGAGGGGACGAACGTCGTCGATACGGTTCACGTGATCAACGCCGCGGCCGCGCACCTCGATGCCATCGACGCCTTGCAATCGGCACCGCAAACGGCGGGTGGACGGGCCTACTTTATCGCCCAAGACGAACCGGTATCGTGCTGGGATTGGATTAGCCAACTTTGCGAGCTGGCCGGAGTGCCTTGCCCGGACCGCAGGATCCGCTATGCATCGGCCTACCGGATTGGCGCATGCTTGGAGGGCCTATATCGGATCACAGGCCGAACGAGTGAACCGCCGATGACTCGATTTGTCGCGGCACAATTGGCCAAAGACCACTATTTTGATATCACGGCTGCAAAACAGCGACTGGGATACCGCGTACGCCTTTCGATGGACGAAGGACTGAAGTCACTCGCCAAACGTTTCGGTGAGCATTCCGCCGGTTAGGGCGCCAGCCCTGGATTAGGTTTCTTGGCCGGCGTATTTCAGACCGCGTAGGACCATCTCTTTGACGGCCTCCTCATCGACGCCAACGGCGACTTCCATATTCAATGGCCATTCGCGTCGCATTCGTTGATCAAAAACGGTCACCCCTCGAGTCAACTCGCCTTTCGTTTCGACTCGCCCCGCCATATTTCGCCAAGTAAACAAGTCGGGTTCGATCACCGCCATCAAGGTGGCCGCGTCGCGGAGCGGTATCAATTCTCGGCCAAGCTGCTGATGAGCCGCTCGGAAGGCATACGAAAAGATTCGATGCAACAGATCACCGGCACGCGTGTTCTTGGACGGTAATCTCTCAAGCAGGTCCACGCCAAATCGCAGCGCATCGGTCACATCCAACGGTACCATGCTCTTGGTCGTCGCCGACGCCAGCACGTCGCGCGATGCCAACGCGTCGAAGTACATGTTGAACTCTGCAGCTGCGGTCACATTACCAGGATGCGAAACCGATCCACCGCTGATCACAATCTTATCGATCAAGGGCACCACGCCGGGGTCGCGCTGGAACAGCTTTGATAAATTCGTCAGCGGACCCAAACAGACGATCGTGACTTGTCCCGGATGTTGTCTCAACAGCTCCGCGATGACCTTTCCGCTCGGCAGCAAGTGTTGGCGAGCCGAATCTTGGAAGTGACACCCCCCAAGACCGTCAGGGCCGTTCAGATGGCGGTCGTCAATCACGGCTGCGTCATCCGGAACAGACGCTTTGCCGATGCGTGGGTATCGCGACGGGTCAAGATGCTGCAAAATGGACGTTACGTTGCAAGTCGCTTGATCCGAGTCGACCGTACCCGCTGTCGCCGTAATCGCCAACACTTCCACCCGAGGGTCGAACAGCGCGATGCATAGCGCCGCAGCATCGTCAATACCTGGGTCACAATCGATAATGATCTTGCGTGTCATAGGCTTAAGTGTAATGGCAATACTTTTCAATGACGAGGCCGCAGTAGCCTGTGAGAACTACAATTTAGTCGATTCCATTTGAATTTTGTCCACGAGACGGACGTCCCGAATTACCAAAATCGCCCTGAGAATCCCCCATGTCATCACGATTTGTTACTGCGATCGCCCAGGCCACCTCGGGAACAGACCTTTCCGAAGAACAAACGAGCGAGTTGATCGATTCGATGCTCGATGGGGAAGCGGAAGAGGACGAGGTTGCGGCGTTGCTATTGGCATTGAAAGCGAAAGGCGAATCGGTCAGCGAATTGGTGGGGGCCGCTCGGGCCTTACGCCGTCATATGACCCAAATCCCTCATTCTCATGAAGTGCTGCTCGATACCTGTGGCACCGGTGGCAGCAGCAGCGGAACATTCAACATCAGTACGGCGGTGGCCATTGTGGCAGCTGCTGCGGGCGTGGCGGTCGCAAAACATGGCAATCGGAAAGCGACCAGCCTTACCGGCTCAGCCGATGTGCTTGAAGTGCTCGGCGTCCCGATCGAATCGGATGCAGCATCGGTCGCCAAGCGGCTCGAAGAAAATGGCATTTGTTTCTGTTTCGCCGCGAAACTGCATCCCGCGATGAAGCATGTCGTCGGCGTCCGCCGAAGACTCGGTGTGAAGACTTTGTTCAACCTACTCGGTCCCCTCTGCAATCCCGCTGGCGCGACTCACCAATTATTGGGCACCCCAAGTAGCGAAACCCAATCGATGGTTGCCGACGCGATCAGCCAAATTGGGACGACACGTTCGTTTATCGTTCACGCTCTCGATGGCCAGGACGAAGTTTCACTCCAAGGGCCAACCAACGTGATCGATGTGGGCCCGCTGGGAGTGCAGCGACATCAGTGGACTCCTGCGGATTTTGGGCTGTTGCCTGCCGGGCGTGATGCCTTGGCGGCCGCTGATCCGACCGAGAGTGCGGGAATCATCCGACGCATCCTGGAAGGCGAACCCGGGCCCTGTCGAGACACGGTGATCGCGGGAACCGCCGCTGCCCTCGTCTTGGTGGGGAAGGCAACCCAATTGAAAGCGGGATGCGAAATCGCAGCCCACACAATCGATTCAGGTGCAGCCAATCAGAAATTGGCGTCGTTGAGAGAATAGACGCTAAAAAGATTCAGGACCTATCCGAAAAGGGCTCTGACCCTTTGTCGACCGCCGTTTCGATTGCTAAAAAACTTGTTGTTTTCCAATGGATTCGCTACCGATACGCTCAGACCAACAGAGGGTCAGCCCCCTTTTCGGGTAGGTTCTCCAAATCGGATCGCCACGGCCTGAACCTCCGTCTCCGATTGCTGCTAACATAGGCATCCAAAGCTGAGCGATTTCCCCCCCCTTTGAGGCCTACCTGATGAAACACGACTTCCATGCAATCCTCTTCACAAGTCTGATGGCTTGCCTGACCTGTATGCCCGCATCTGCCGAAGCCCCGCCCGAAGGGTTTCGCCCCCTTTTCGACGGGAAGACGCTCGACGGCTGGCAAGGACGCCCGCACTTTAGCCCGATCGAATTGGCGAAGATGTCTGAGTCGGATGCCACGTCCAAGATCACCGACTGGACGGATCAGGCCACGGTCCATTGGACCGTGGAGAACGGAGAATTGGTCAACGATGGCGCCGGGCCCTATCTCGTCACCAGCGAGGACTTCGGTGACTACGAACTGTTGATCGAATACAAGACCGTTCAGTTGGCCGACAGCGGCATCTACTTGAAGGGAACCCCGCAAGTCCAAATTTGGGATTCCACGAACGAGTCCGCCCGAAAGCTCGGCGCAGACAAAGGCAGTGGTGGGCTTTGGAACAATAGCGCTGGGGCGCCCGGCAAAGACCCCTCGGTGTTGGCGGACAAGCCGTTTGGAGAATGGAATTCGTTCCGCATCATTCAGGTGGGAGCCAGAACAAGCGTTTGGTTGAACGACAAGATGGTGGTCGATCACGCGATCATGGAGAACTATTGGGACCGCCAATCGCCTCTGTTCGCGACCGGCCCCATTGAACTGCAAACGCATGGGGGCGAGATTCGCTGGCGCAATCTATTCGTTCGCGAGTATTCGGCAGAAGAAGCGAACGACTACTTGAGCCAGCATCGCAGCGAGGGATTCGAATCGATTTTCAATGGCAGCGATTTAAGCGGATGGAAAGGTCCACTGGATGATTATGAGGTCGTCGAGGGGGCGATCCGCTGCAAACCCGGCCGCGGCGGCCTACTGCTGTTCGACAAAGAGTATAGCAACTTTGTCGCCAGAGTTGAGTTTCGCTTGCCTCCCGGTGGCAACAACGGTTTGGCACTGCGATCGCCTGGCGTAGGTGACACAGCCTACAACGGCATGTGCGAGTTGCAAGTGCTCGATTCGGAGCACCCCAAGTTTGCCAAGCTCGACGCGCGACAGTATCACGGTTCGGCTTACGGAATGGCAGCAGCTCATCGAGGCTACTTGCGAGAAACCGGAGAGTGGAATTTCCAAGAAGTCACGGTGGATGGAAGTCGAATCAAGGTGGAATTGAATGGGAACGTGATTTTGGACACCGATCTCTCGGAGGTCACGGACTTCATGGCCGATCGAGCTCACCCTGGAAAAGACCGCGCGAGCGGTTACTTTGGATTCGCCGGACACAATGATCCTGTCGAGTTTCGGAAGGTTTCGATCAAGCAACTGCCGAGCCCAATGAAGTAAGGATCGATCCATCGCAGCCCCCACCACCTCGCATCACCTCCGCGTGATTGCGAGGTGTCAGGATCCGGGGTTGGCTTCGAGACTGCCCAGCAACAACATCCCGTTGATCTCCGCTTCGGCAATTCGCAGCGATTCGAGCGATTCGATGTAGGCCAGTTGCGTTTGGGCGTAGGTCCGCTGGGCGGTCAACAGGTTGATAAAGTTAACCTCGCCCAACTCATAGGTTTCGCGAGTCAGCGTCAGTGTTTCGGCCGCTTTCGGCAAGATTTGGTTCTTGTAGCGTTCCGACTGCTCTTTTGCATTTCGGTAGCGTTCGAAAACGGGAACCAACCGCTGTTGCAGTTGCCAACGGAGTTGTTCCAAGGCACGCTGGGCGGCAATCCATTGCTGCTGCGCTTCACAGATCGCGCCCTGATTGCGATCGTGAACCGGCAAGGGAATGGACACAACCAAACCGCCATCGGGATCGCCACTGGCGCCGTTGTCCCGCCAGTTGATCAACCCCGCTACGGTGAGGTTCGGAAGCGGTTCAACCTTTTGCCGGCAAACGTTCGTGCGGGCGCGTTCAATTTCTGTCTGGGCCGATCGAATTTCTGGACTGCTGGAATACAGCCTCGCAAGCGAAGCATCAAAGTCCAACTCCTCGGTTTCCGCCATCAAGTCCCCAGCAATCGGTTGCGCAACCATCAACGGTTGGTTCGCCACCGCAGAAAGCGTTCGCCATGCCGCCGTGTGCCGGTTCTTTGCATTGACCAGCAAAATGTTCGCTGCCTGCACTTCTAATTCAGCTTGTAACACGTCGCTACGGCTGACTTCCTTAGCTTCGAACAGTTGTTTTGCAACATTCAGTGCCTTCTCGCTCAATTCCACGAGATCGGTCGTCACATCGATTTGCCGCTGGGCTCGAAGCACGCGCATGAACGCGATTTCCACATCGGTCATGACGCGCTGCCGCTGCGTCATCCACTGCTGCTGCAATCGCCGTACTTCTTGCAGAACGACCGACCGGCTTAGACTGCGTTTTTCGCGTCGAATGAACTCCTGCTCCACAAAGACGCCGTATTGTTCCGCCTGGCCATCACTGCCAAGCTGCTGAAAATCGATACCGACATTCGGGTTCGCTTTCAAGCCAACCTGCAGTGCGCGGCCCCGCGCCGCTTGCACCAAAGCCTCGACACGTTGAATCGACGGGTTGCCGACAACCGCTTGAGCCTGAAGCATCTGCAGTGTGAGTCCACCGTTGCTGACTGCCGAATTGAGCCCGGACTCATCTTGGCTATCTTGCTGAAACACGGGCCCATACGATTGCACGAACGTCTGGTCGTGTGGCGGCAAGTAGTAGGCAGAGTCGGATTCCACCATCGCAGGTTGGTCCACGATGACCGGAGACGGTATTTGGGCGGGCACTGCGTTCACCATACCGAGTGCAAAGCCGACGCCAAGGATCGAGCGGCCAACACGGGTCGCCCTTCGCGCCGCGATCGGTGCGCTTTTGCATGCTTTTGCGATGGGAAGGGCACTAGGAAGTGGCCGCATGATCCCTCGCAGCTTCATCACCCACGAGTGACACCGTCGGTGGCTCAAGCGATGGTTTGCGTTCATAGGAGTTTGCCGTTGGAAAAATCGGTACCTTGGTTTTGATCAAGGAACGCCGCGAAACGAGCGTGCTACGCCGTTCACATACGTTCCAAGCCGCTTATCCCTGTCCATCGGCAGACTTGGCAAACGCAGAACAACCCCAGCGGTGAACGAGGTACAGAACGCACAACATGAAAAACCAGACCCCACGCGAGTCGCCCGGGAATTCCTACGAGTTCGCCGTCTTGTGGGAGTTTCGTTCCATCTGGGGTACCTAACCGGGATTCTGTCTGGCTGGGTGGTACGGTTTTGACGGTTGTAGGGAAACCGACCACGCCTAAGCATGGTCAAGCATCACGAACTACACATTCAATAACGTGCTCGCAATTTTTGGGCGTAGTGTTTCTTGGGACACCGACGAACGAAAGGAAGAATCGCATCCAACACACCAAGCGGGAAGCGTCTGGATTGCGGGGCAACTAGTCATGAATCTTCATCGAAAGATCTTATTCGCACTGATCGCAGTCTTTACCGGCATGGTTGCCGCTGCGCTTGGGTTTCAAGCTCTAAGGAGCCAGCTCTCGGTTGTTACGATTGCGTGGAATGCCCTGATGGCGATCGTTGGGGTTGTTTCGTTGTACTCGATTCTTACCCGATGGCTGCTGCGCCCGCTGTCGCAGCTACGAGAAAACATGGATCGGCTGTGCAACGGGGAGGAGGAAACGGAAAATCGTCCCCAAGCCCCCTGCGCGAATGACTTCGAGCGGCTCGACAATCAGCTGGTCAAGATGGCGTCAAAGCTGCACTCGACGCAGCACCGTTTGGCGGTCATGTCACGAGAAGCTGGCATGGCCGATGCGGCGACCAGTGTGATTCACAACATCGGCAACGTCATTACCAACGTCAATGTCTTACACGCGACGATGAGACAACGTGTCGAAACCTCGAAGGTGACGTCGCTGCGTCGGGCAGCCGAACTTCTTGATCACCACGCATCCGATATCGACACCTTCCTGCTGCACGATGCTCGTGGAAAACAGCTACCGCGCTTCCTCACCACCCTGTCGGATACGCTCGAACAAGAGCACGGCGAACGGCTGACTCATCTTCAATCCATGACAAGTGGTCTTCAGCATATTAACGAGCTTTTGGAGTCTCAGCAGCGGATCGGGCAGCACGTCGTGACACCGGAACCGGTATCGGTATCCCGATTGGTCAAAGACGCCGTTGAAATGCTGCGCGCGTCGCTCGATCGCGAGAGTGTGATGGCGCTGACGGTTTGCGAGCAGGCACCCGCAATCGTCCTCGACCAAAGCAAGGTCATGCAAGTGCTTGTAAACCTGATCGCGAACGCTCGAGACGCGGTCAAGGATTTGGATCCCTCACGCCGTCAAATCCGCATCGAGGTCTCGACGCCGGTGGAATCCTACCTTTCGATTGACGTGATTGATCAAGGTTGCGGCATTGCAAGTGAAGATCTCTCTCGAGTCTTTTCAAGTGGGTTTACAACGAAGCCGGACGGCCACGGACAAGGACTGCATTTCTGCGCGATTGCCGCTGAGGAAATGAACGGTTCGCTTCGAGTCAGCAGCGGAGGCGTTGGCGAGGGCGCCCGATTTACTCTATCGCTTCCGCGAGTGGTCAAGGAGGAATGGGTACCCTCATGAGAACACTCGATTCCGCCGCCGCCTGCAAGGTCTTGCTCGTTGACGATCAACAATCGGTACACGATGCCTATCGAACCATCTTAACTTCCGCTCCGCCCAAAACCGATCTTGAAGAGATCGAAGATGCGTTGTTTGGCGATATCGGTGGCCAATCCAATGCCGAATTCAATCCTGGGTTTGGCGACGACTTGGTTCAACGCCGCACCAACATCGTCTCAACGATCGATGGACAATTCGAACTGAGCCACGCCTTGCAAGGTGATCAGGCGATCGGCATGGCGAGCGCTGCCGTGGCCGCCAAGGACCCGTTTGAAATGGCATTCGTGGACATGAGGATGCCACCTGGAATGGACGGCCTTGAAACCATTCAACGGCTGTGGGAGATCGATCCGCTGTTGCAAGTCGTTCTGTGCCCAGCCTTTTCCGACTACTCCTGGTCCACCGTGCTCAAACGGCTCGGATTCGTTGACAACCTTCTCCTGCTAAAGAAGCCCTTCTCCAACGAAGAAGTCTTCCAATTGGCGATGGCGATGACGCATAAGCGGCGGGCCATTTCCCAGAGCGAGCTGCAATTGGAACGCCTTCGCCAAGCAAATGAGCAATTGCAGACCGAAGTTCGACACCGCATGACCGCCGAGACCGAACTGCAACATGCTGCTAGCCACGACTCGTTAACAAAGCTGCCCAATCGGACCTGCCTCAAGCGGGTACTGTCGCACCGTTTTGAGAACCCACAGGTATCGGCAAATGCTTCTGATGCGTTGATCTTCTTGGATCTCGATAACTTCAAAGTCATCAATGACAGCCTCGGGCATGCGGTTGGCGATCAGCTGTTGATTCAGGTCGCTGAGCGACTTCAAAACTGCGTTGCGGAACTTGATCGCGTCCCGGTTCATCGTGGAGCCTCCCCTCGGCCGCCTAACTCACCAAGTAACCTTGTCGCTCGGCTCGGTGGCGACGAGTTTGTCATCTTTCTAGTGGGCAACAAAGACCAAGACGCTGCAATCGAATTTGCCGAACAGATCCGCTACAAATTGTGTTTACCCTATACCGTCAGCGAACATGAGTTGACGCTGGGAACCAGCTTGGGCATTGCGTTTTGCGGCGAAGCCGCACCGACTCCGGAAGAGCTGATGCGGAATGCCGACTTGGCGATGTATCGAGCCAAGTTCAGTGGTAAGCACTGCTTGGCCGTTTTTGACCACGCTATGCATGAATCGATGTCGCGTCGCTTAGCCCTTGAAGAGTCCTTGCGTACCGTATTGAAAGACGGCGGCTTGAGACTTGATTTTCAACCGATCTTCGACATGGTGACCGGTGACATCGTGGGCTTGGAGTCGTTGGTGCGATGGGACCATGCGACCCAAGGATTGATCAGTCCGGCCGATTTCATTCCGGTCGCCGAAGAAACGGGGCTGATCGTTCCCATCGGACGTTGGATCCTTGAAGAAGCCTGTCGAACCATTCATCGAATCAGCGGGATGCGACGAGGCGTCAAGCCCATCTCGGTGAGCGTGAATGTTTCCAAACGCCAAATTGCAGATCACGATTTTGTCGAACTGCTTGGCGACGTGCTTCAGACCTACGAGGTTCCCGCCGAACTGCTGAACCTCGAGATCACGGAATCGCTTATCATGGAGACACCCGAGGACATTACCGAGCGATTGACCCGGATCAGTAATCTTGGTGTCCAAATCCATATGGACGATTTTGGTACCGGGCACTCGTCGCTCAGTTGTCTGCACCGCTTTCCTATCGATGTTCTCAAGATTGATCGATCCTTTGTCGCGACGATGCAACCCGGTGATGACTACGAATCGATCGTTCATGCCATCATCACGCTGGCCCATAACCTGGACACCAAAGTGATTGCCGAGGGCATCGAAACCCCGCGTCAACTGCAACAACTTCGCGAGTTAGATTGCGATTGTGGTCAGGGGTATCTGTATAGCAAACCCAAATCGATCGACGAGCTTGAGGATCTTCTTCTCGAAGTCAAGCCAACTCCTAGCTGCAACCCCGCTTTTGGGTTTGAACGCTACGAACGGCAGCTTGAGAACGCATCAATCTAGCAGACGGTTGCGAATGTCGCATTCCGAACGAGGCGGGGGATTCCCGGATAGACATGCGGCACAAAGGCACTATGATCGGAGGGTTGTTGCGGGTGAGTTCTGGCCCCTCTGCTACGATCTCACCCGGAAATCCTGCCCCTCGCCTCCATCCCCAGAGCACGTCGAACGATGAACGACCCCAATCGCATGCCATCGGCATCCTCCCGCCGAACCTTTATTCGAAACACGTCGCTGGGTCTCGCGACAGCCGCAGCGCTGTCGGATGTGCCACAGGTCCATGCCGCAGGTGGCGACGACGAAATCAAGATTGGGTTGATCGGTTGCGGTGGCCGCGGCACCGGTGCGGTGATTGACGCGGTGGGTGCCGCTGCGAAGGTGATCTATCCCGATAAGGGGTATCACACCGAAGACGTCGCCGACGGCGCGAAAGCCGCGAACAAACGAATCCGTGTGGTTGCCCTGGCAGATATGTTTGGCGACCGGCTCGAGCGATGCCAAACTCAAATGGGCAAGCTTGGCTTTGAGATCGCACCCGATCACTGCTTCACGGGCTTCGATGCGTACAAGCAACTTCTTGCCGTTGCAGATGTCAATTACGTCATTCTGGCAACGCCCCCCCATTTCCGTCCCCTCCATTTGCAAGCAGCAATCGAAGCGGGCAAGCATGTGTTTATGGAAAAGCCAGCGGCAGTCGATGCCCCCGGTGTCCGCATGGTGATGGCAGCCGGCGAATTGGCAAAGGAAAAGGGACTCGGTATCGCCGCGGGAACGCAGCGTCGGCATGACCGCAGTTACCGTGACACGATCGCCAGGATTCACGAAGGTGCGATCGGCGACATCGTTTACGGGAAGTGCTATTGGAACGGTGGCCAAATCTGGGTCATCAATCGCCAGCAGGGTTGGAGCGACATGGAATGGCAGCTTCGTAACTGGAACTATTTCACATGGCTGTCGGGTGACCACATTGTCGAACAACACGTTCACAATCTGGATATCATGAACTGGGTCCTTGGTTCGCATCCGATCCGAGCGGTGTCGGGGTTGGGGGGACGGCAGGTTCGAACCGGAGACGAGCATGGGCACATTTTTGATCACTTTGCGGTCGAGTTTGAGTATCCCAATGGCGTCTCGATGTTCAGCCAAAGCCGACAAATCAATGGCTGCAAGAACATGGTTGAAGAACAGGTCGTTGGCAGCAAGGGAAAAAGCAATTGCAAGAATTGGATTGGTCCAAACACCGGCGACGATTGGAACCGCAGCGAGCGAAGCCCGAATGCCTATCAGTTGGAACATGCGGACCTGATCCAAAGCATCCGCGAAGGCAATCCCATCAACGAAGCACAAGCGGTCGCCGAGTCGACGATGACCGGCATCATCGGTCGCGAAGCGTGCTATAGCGGTCAAGCTGTTGACTGGGACACGGCAATGAAATCGGAAACGCACTTAGGGCCAGTGCAATACACCCTCGGCAAGTTACAAATTCCTCCGGTCGCAATGCCTGGTAAGTATCGTTTCAGCTAGAGCCTTTTTGCCGAATGCCGTGGACGGTACGTTTCGTGGCTGCGGCTTCCAGCCGCAGTGAGATCCCTACTGGGGCTGGAAGCCCCAGCCACATCAAAAAGCAAAATGCTTTAGCGTGTTTCGTGGACGCGATACCACAGACGACGCACTTGGTTGGCGAGTCGCATGGCGAGGGTATCGGTACAATACTCTAAGTCGACTTGAACTCGCATTCCCGCCGGGATGCTCTCTGCGGAACGTTTCGGTAGCGTGACTCTGGCGGTGAAGTGCGGTTCCAACAGCCGAACGGGCAGATCGTTTTCGGATGCATCTTCGGATTGCCCGCGGACCGCCAAGGGGCCTGATTCGGTAGCGGATAGCGATGGATAGATCAATCGGTCCGTCGCTCGTGGATCGACTTGGTCCAGGAACCCGGGCTGCTTGCTGCGGTCGGCCAGATGAACACTTAAGGTGCTGCCGATCGTCGGCCGAGCCTGTTCCATTTGCGTTTGTCCGACCATCGCAACCACTTCCTTTTCGTCGGCACGAGCCAAGACGAGCAATTCGTCGCCTTCGCGAACATAGGTCCCCACGCTTTCTCGCAAATCTCGCGAAAGGATCCTGCCACTTCGCGCCGCGACGAGACGCAGGCCATCGTATTTTTCTTGCATCTGCTCCAACCGTTGCGAAATCACGCGACGATCTTCAAGCAAGGCTCTTCTCGTGTTCTCCTCTTTCCGGTCCGTCGCTTGAGACAACCGGATCTCGACCTGCTGTCGTTCAAGCTCCAATTGCAGAAGCTCAGTCCGAATCTCTGGGTTGACCAGTTCAAGCATCAGATCTCCGGCTCGGACCGATTGGAGGTTGGAAACATGAACGTTTGCAATGAAACCATCCGCTCGACTTCGCACGACCGTTTCGGGCAAGTATTGGGCCACCGCGTGTGCGCGGGTCGCAGTGGGAATGGGAACGAAACCGACGGTCGCAATACCAATGGCGAGCAGTGTTGACCCGACGATGCTGGCTCGCCAAAACATGGGTTTGTCCGTTTGATGCAACGTAATCGCAGCGGTTAGAAAACGCTTGGCAGGTTGTGCAAACCAGAGATAGACGCCCACCGCCGCCAGGGCGACCCCCGCCCCTGCAAACATCGCCGAAGCAGCAATCATCAGCGAAACGCAGATCAGCAGCCGCCACCCCAAAGCAGCTAAACCGTAAAGCAGAACCAGCGGACGTCGCCATCCCGTCAATCCGGACCCATCCGACGCGTGGCCATAGGCAAGTCGGCTGAGCAAGCGGCGGACGGCCAACGACGATTCCGCATAAAGATTGGGGATATCGACAAGATCGCAAAGAATGTAGTAGCCATCGAAACGCATCAATGGGTTTGCATTGAACAACACCGTCGACACTGTTGCCGCGAGCACCAACCGATGCAGCAAGAATGCCGCCAGGTCCGAGTGGGTAAGGCCCCACATAACGGCAGCGAGCGCCCCGATCGCAATCTCGACATACATGCCAGCCGACGCCACGATGATTCGTGAACCTCGTGAATTGATTCGCCAGCACGTCGTGACATCGACATAGGCGAGTGGCGCAAATAGGACGAACACAACGCCAAATTCGCTCGTCGCCGCACCTTGTCGATGGCAAGCCAGTGCATGGGCCAATTCATGGATCAGCTTCAACCCAATCCCTATCAGCAACAACGCCAATCCGTTGAGCGGCGAGAAGATCTCCACCGCATCCTGCGTGAATCGATCCCAATTCACAAGCAGCGTGAATGACCCCGCCACCACCAAGCACAACCATAGGATGACCGATGGGAATGAAAACAGGCCTTGCGTCCACGGAGCGAGGATTCGAACCCATCGATCGGATCGACAGAGGGGAACCTTCATCCAAAACGGGTTCAGCGATCCGAACCCAAAGCGGGAGGCGGTCGCATTGGGGCTTGCTTTTGCTGCATGACGAGATGGATTCGGTTGATCCGCCAGCACCGCAAGCTCATTCTGCAATAACCATTGCACAATTGCTTGCGACTGTGCGGTGGTCGGCGTCTGACGGCCAAGCTTCGCTGCCGTCAGCCCCAATGCTTGAGGCAGTGTGGTATTGCCGTCAAGCAGCGAGATCAAGACGTACTCGCTGTATCCCACTCGAAAGAAGCGATGAAGCGAGGGAATCTCGATTCGGTAGACGAGGTTGCCGCGTTCATGGACGGGCCAGACGCGGATGTCATCCGCCAGCCGTAGGGTAGCGTTCGAAAAATCAAGGGTGCTGGGGTCGCGGTCGATCACGGTTACCACCCCAATGCCGCACGAGCCGAAGCATAAGCGCGATGAAACAAAATCCATCCCAACGCGCGACGACCACTATCGACCCAGGCGTAGCCACGCATTCCTGGACGAAGCAGATTATCAGGATCCATCAGCTCGGTTTCGGCGACGAAAACATTTTGGTGCCCTTTCAATTCCGCTTGCGGATGGACTCGATCCACGTCGCCTTGGAGGGTTCGATTGGGCATCGCAAACAAGACGATACGGACGCTCATCGATTCCGTGACATTTTTGAACTCCTGCTCGTCCACCGAAACCTCGGCAATCATTTCGCCGAGTGGTGCAATCTCAAAAAGCACATCGCCCTTTTTCAAGGGTACGCCTTCGGATCGCTGATGGTCGCCGCTCACGACCACCCCTGCAATCGGGCTGACCACTCGCAAATGGTCGTGGTGATATTGCAGCAGTTCCGCTTCCAACTTCAACCGTTTGGATTCCAGTTCAGCGATTCGACTCTCTGCAAAATCGTGAGCCACAACCTTCTGGTGTCGTAACTGCTCGGATTGGTTCCATTTCGCCTCGACACTCGCGATTTGAAGGTCAAGTTCGCGTGAATCGATGGACGCCAACAACTGTCCCTGGTCAACGAGGTCACCGGGGCGGACATGTGCTTTTTCCAAAGGCGCATCGAACGGAGAGGCGATGTATCGGCGGTGCGTCGGCTGCAGCTCGCAATCACAACGCACATGATAGGAAACGGGAACACACATCAAGAAGGCGACGGCGACGACCACCACCGCGATCACGTTGCGTCGCGACGATTCCGTCCAGCGCATCAAGCCGCGGAACCAGCGTTCCCACGGTTTCGGCGTCGAGCGTTGGATCGCAACCAATTTACTTGCGAGCGGAATTTGCACGATTTGCAACAACGTCTGTGCGAACGCTAACTCGGTAGCATTGGGATCGACGACCAACACGACGCCGCGGACTTGGTTGTCGCCCTGGCGCAAGCAAACGCCGACCAGTTGCGAAAGCCCAATGGATTTGGCGTATTGGTTGACGGCCAACAAGCAATGCCTTGCCGCCGGATCGGTCGAGGGCCAACAAAGCGGGTCGCCGCGCAAGGCAACCTCCTCGAGCGCCGACAAGACAGTTTGCAAACCCAACGCAGCATCTTGATCCCCAGGCGGTGAGGATTGGCCGATCAATTGCAGCGGAGCGGGAACGCCCACGGCATCGAAGCGGCGCCAAGCAATCAAAACGTTGGATGCCGAGACCGCCTCGCGGATGGCCAATGCGGTCTGTTGTCCTGCGTCGGCGAGCGTCGACGCGCCGTCGAGATGCGATTGAAGCTCGATCACGATCGAAAGCACGCGCAGCTTTGCATCCATCGATGCAGCCAGATCCACGGTGTCGGTCCGACGAGGCGCAGCCGCAAGCCGGGACGGACGCTCCTCATCAAACCCTTGTGGTTTTCGCATCGTGTTGCTTAGTCCGTTCGTTGGCTGATGCGTACGGTGGGCGCGTCGAGGAACCAGCGGACCGCAATACCGCTTTGGATCGATCGCTGCAAGTTTGGAATTCGAATCTTCACTCGAACCGAACCACTCTCGGCATCCGCAACAGGGGAAACAAACTCCACAATCCCTTGCGTGTCTCGGTTCTCGCGTCCTGTCTGTAGCGTGACCTCAGCTCCCTCGCGAACGTAGCGGATCAACGAAAGAGGGACCGAGAAAATTGCCTTCAACTGATCCAGCTGAACGACTTGTAACACAATGGGATCGGTTGGTGAAACAAACTCGCCCGCTTCTTTAGCGACTTCCACGACGACCCCACTGATCGGCGATTCGATCCGACGACGCTGGACCTGTGCCTTCACTCGTTCATACTCGAGCCGGCGCACTTCCAACTCTTCGTCGATCGCTTGCAAACGGGCGATCGCCTGTTGGTATTCCGTCTCACTGCGATCGAGTTCCCTTCTCGAAGCGTTTCCGTTTTCTTGAAGCTCCCTGTAGCTTGCAAGTTGCTTTTCGCGAACTCGGACTTCCGCTTCCGCACCGCGTCGAGTCCCCATCGCATCTTTTGAGGCACGAGCGACTTCCAAGGAAGCCACCAGGACCGTGTCATTGAGACGAGCGAGCAGTTGCGACTGAAGCACCTCGTCGCCTTCGACCACGGCGATCTCAGAAATCACCCCAATCTCGCTGGCAGGAACGGCAATGCGTCGATACGGCTCCGTAAAACCTTCAAGCTGTTGCTGGGCCATCAAGGGACCAGCCAGTGAGGCCATCGTAACCAATGCGAAGACGGCGCCCGTCAGGCGGTGATTCGAACAAATCATGGTAAGGCTCTGTTTCAATGAAACCATCTTCATCAGTTAGAGTTGGTCGCAAGCGATTGCGGCTTGTCCACGCCGAAGCATCAATTCACGGTCTTGGTCCGACTGAAGCAGTTTCCAGCGTTGGTTTTCGAAGTGTCGCTGGCGATCCGCCTGAATGCGACGGAGGTAGCGTTCGATTTTTGGGGACGGTGTGCGACACAATCGGGTGGCGCGAACAATCGCCCGACGGATCCACGGCGCGTGGTCGCAGATCAGTTGATCTTCAGCCGAAAGGTAGACCCGCGCGGATCCTGGATCCCCGCATCGCGCGCAGCGACCGATCAGTTGCCGTTCCACTCGCGACAAGGGGTTGCGTTGGCTGACAATGACATGCAACCCTCCCGCCTGTTCCGCTTCGGAGTCCAGGGTAATGTCGGTACCTCGGCCAGCTAAGTTGGTCGCAACCGTTATCGCACCTGAGCGACCCGCGAGTGCTACGATCGACGCCTCATCTGCATCTTGGACGCCATTGAGTAAATGAAACGACAAACCACGCTGACTCAGATGCTCCGCAATTTCATGGCTCTCGCTAATGGTCGAGGTCCCAATCAACACCGGTCGCCCCGCTTTGGACAGACGCTCGGTTTCCTCGGCGATCTGCTGCCACTTCGCATCGGACGTTGGGGTAACGGCGTCCGCCAACCGTTGACGCTGGCTACTCACTCGCAGCGGTACTGTCATCACCGGTACTCCGTAAACCGTCGCAAACTCATGTTGACAGCCATCCACGGTTCCCGTCATCCCCGCGAGACACTCGTATTCTCGAAAAAAGCGTTGCCGCGTGATCCGGGCCACCGCGTATCGCTCGGGTGTGATGGGAAGCCCCTCAGCCGCTTCGACGGCTTGATGCAACCCATCGGACCATGACCGGTCTTCGAAAATACGCCCGGTTGCTGAATCGACAATCTTCACTTTTCCCTGATGAACCACGTATTCGACGTCACGGTGGTACAGATGCGCTGTGCGCAATGCCAGCACGACATACTCATGCCACGGACGTACCAGCCTCGGATGGATGGCCATCTCCGTATGTCGGTAGGCGGAATGGTAGCCGGCATCGGAAAGATGGACCTGACGCGTTGTCCGATCGACGTAAAAGTCCGCTATTGGATTCATGGCCTTCGCCACGTCGATCGCGCGAAGATGAATCGATGCATCGACTGCACGATCGCCCTGATGCGCACTAAGCAGCAAAGGCGAAACCGCGTCGTCAATCAACACATGATCCACTTCATCGATGATCGCAGCATAGAGTCCCCGCTGCACAGGCAATTCGCTTTCCGAGGGACGCTCAAGCATCTCAAAGACGCGATCGCCAAGCCGGCGAGACGAGCGATCGGCAAGAACCTGGTCACGAAGGAAATCGAAGCCGAATGTATGTGCCGGACCGTAGGTCACATCCGCCCGATAGGCTTGTCGGTTCTCGGAGCGTGACCGATCGTCGCCGATTAACCCCGTGGTGGTCGCCAGTCGGTGGAAAACAGGAGTCAAATATTCATAGTCACGGCTGGCGAGATACTCGTTCGGCATGACCACATGGACGCCTCGTCCCCGAATGGCCTTGTAGTAGGTGGGAAAGATGCCCGAGAGCGTCTTTCCTTCGCCCGTCTGCATTTCGGCTACGGCATCGCAGGCGACGATGAGCCCTGCGTGCAGTTGAACATCAAAAAGGTCGAGGTTCATGACACGACGGACCGCCTCGACGACGGAGGCAGCTGCGAGGGGAATCAGTTCATCCTCGCTTGTCGCTGTGACGCTTCGTCTCAAGCGATCGGTTTGTTCGGCAAGTTCCGCATCGCTCGAATCTCGAAGCGCTTCGGAAAGCTGCCTCGTCCTTTGCAACTGCGACGGAATCCAATCTGGGCGATGGAGCCGACCGCTGATGCACCGAGCCTGCTTGGCACGTTCGCCGCGAGGAAAGACTCGAGAACTCATGGTAACGCCATCTCCGCTGCCTCGATCACGACGTCCGACTCTTCGGATGGTTGCCAGATGCCACAAGGAATGTCGATTTCGTGCGTCGGCAATTCGTCGACCCGCAGCAGGATCCCCATGGCCCTGCGAAGCTGTACCCACGACATGGCATAGGCAACTTGCGCATCCACGTAGGATCTCTCTTCATCCGCAAGCCGCTGCTGGGCATCCAACAGATCGTCAATCAAGACCACACTGGATTCCTCGGGGTCCGGCAATAACTCCCATCGTTGTTGCAGGTACTCCACTTCTTGCGTTTGAACGTCAATCGATTGTTTCTTGACCAACATCTCCTGATAGGCCGTACTGGTCTCTCGTGCTGCAATTTCGACTTCCGTAAACGCGACCTCGGTCGCCTGCTGGAATTCGTACATCGCGCGGGTCATTTCGAGACGGTTGCGAGTCAACCTGGCTCGGCTGGCCCGATTGGCAATCGGCAACTCAAACAAGAAACCCGCCGCATAGCTTGGTTGCCCGCCATTGAACTGGTTTTCAAACGCCTGCAGGGAACTGCGGTTTCCATCGAGTCCGGCGACATAGCTGCTGAGGATCAAGTCGAGCCTCGGCAGGACCTGGTTCTTCGCGGCACCCACGCGGAGCGACATCGCTTGAACACGGCGAATCGCTTCGTTGATGTCCGCGCGTTGTTCTAGCGCCGTGATCACCGATTGTCGAACCGATAATTCTAACGGCAACACGAACGGGTGGTCCTGGGGAGCGAGTTCCTGCAGATGGGCATGCATCAGCATTGGGCTGGCTGTCAACATCCTCAACCGCGACTGAGCATTGCGGATCCGCGTTTCGGCACGCACCAAATCAGACCGTCGACTGGCAACCGCCACATTCGCCCTCAACACCTGACGTTGGTGCGAATCGATCCCCTGGCGTGAACGCAGCACATCATGGAGCTGCTGTGCGGACGAAAGCAGCTGGTTCCGTTGCAGCCATTCGGCGCGTGCTTGGTACAAGCTCCAATAGGCATCGGCAACGTCAACGAGGTGTCGTTCCAAGCTCTGACGCACTTCGCTCGAGGCTTGTTGCACATCGAGCCGTGCCAACATCATCCGTGTTTGGTTGAATGCCTTTCCGCGATCTTTCATCAACGGCTGCGTAAAACTGAATTCTAACCGCGTGGTCCCCTGAGGATTGGGGATCAAGAAGGTCGAGTTGTTCGCTTGGTATCCTGCCCGTTGCGACAATTCAAACTGCCCCCCCGCACGCATCTTGCTGTGAATGCCCCCCACGCCGCTGAGCGTCTCATCAACGTACCGCGTTGAGTTGTCACCGGTGGTCAACGCACTGCCCACCGGGTCATTCGTGTCGGCGAACTTGGATTCAACAAAGGCTAAGGGATCGAACTCGGCATCGGCGATGACGATTTCCGTCCGCCGAATCTCAGGCTCGGTCAGCACCGCCTGAACATGGGGTGAGTTCGAAATGGCTAAGGAAATGAGCCAATCAATGTCGACCGGCTGCGTTTGATCGGCGAGTCCCAGCGACCCGGCAAGTGGCATTTCCCACCACATCGGCTCGAGCGGTACAGCGAGGGTCACTTCCGCCGAATCCCTCAATCGGTCGTCGGGAAGCTGCCAAGCACGAGCTCGGTATTGGTCAAGTGACGTCCAAAAATGGTTGTGGGTGTTCGCATGGATCGCATTCAAGCGTGAATCGCTGACGGATTCGATCAATCCATCTTGAGCCAAAGCCGTCGAGCTTGTGGCGGACAACGAAAAGACGCTGACGCCACAGAGGATTCCGGCAATTGCAAAGCGTCTTCGCAAGGACCGCGCAGCACTGCCTCGCGTACCGCGGGTACGCCTCGGTGTGGGGGTCTCGGTCGTGATCCTGCCAGAGTGTTGCACTTGTTCCTGAATCATGCATCCGTGGTTACGCGGTTCCGCAACGGGGACACGCCTAACAGTGACAATCGGCATAACCGAGACAGGATGTACAGAATCATTCTTGGAAATCCTTGATCACACGTGAACATTTACTCGATACAACCTGCGCAGTGCCCCCCAAAAAAAACACGCGACCTAAAATACCTAGCTTGCGCATCCTTCCCTTTCGGCTCGGTGACGATTCATCGGCTAGGGTTCACATGGATGATTCTGCGCCTTCTTTCCCAATACCATTTCTATGTCACGGTCTATGGCTTTCGGCAACCTGATCAGCGATTTCTGGCAGCACACGCTGTTGGCGCTCGACGAAACGGCGACCAAGATCGGTCGTGCTGCCCAACGCCGCCATGGACCGGGGCAATGGGAACGCTCCGCCGCGTTAACGGAACTGGAGCCGCGGATTTTGTTCAGCGCTGCTCCCATCGATGTGGTTGCGGCCACGAATGCCGACGATTCGGCCGTGATGGTCGCTGAACTGCAACCGGTCGCGACGCAGGACCCCTCGGCAGCAGCCCCAGAGTCGGCGGCGCAGGCAACCATTCACCAAGCCAGCGAACTGGTGATCGTCGATTCAGCGATCTCCGATCTTCAAAAACTGCTCGATGATTTCCGAGACTCCGACCGGGACCTTGACGTTTTTGTGCTGGATCAGCAACGCGACGGCATTGACCAGATCACCGAGATCCTCGAAAGCCGAACGGGAATCTCATCGTTGCACCTGGTTTCTCATGCCGAGGACGGTGCAATCAAACTGGGGAGCACATGGATTAGCGCATCGAACCTCGATGGATACGCCGGGCAGATCGCGTCATGGCAAACATCGCTGCAGAGCGAAAGCGACCTCTTGCTTTATGGTTGCGATTTGGCCGCGACCGAGGATGGCCGGATGCTAATCGAGTCCCTCGCGACGCTGTCGGGAGCCGATGTAGCAGCGAGCGACGATGACACCGGGCATGCCGCGTTTGGCGGGGACTGGGAACTCGAATTCTCGACGGGAGCGATTGAGTCCCAGGCAGCGATCAGCGAAACCGCCCAAGCAAATTGGCGTGGCAAGCTAAGCACCATCACGGTGGATACCGTTTCCGATCTTGTCAACGCAGGCGATGGGCTGACGTCGCTAAGAGAAGCGATCTTGAGTGCCACCGCGGGCGACACGATCGTGCTTTCGGCAGGTGCGTACGAACTGACGCGCACGGGCGCAAGCGAAGATGGTGGCAATCTTGGTGACTTGGATATCAGTGTCGACGTGACGATCCAGGGTGCCGGAGCCGATTTGACAACGATCGATGGTCAGTACAATGACCGGGTCTTCGATGTTCACAGTGCGCATTTGACGATGACGAATCTGACGGTGACCGCCGGTGTAATCAGCGGAGACGGTGGTGGCATTCGTGTTGCCACCAGCGATGCTGAATTGACTTTACAAAACGTCATCGTGACCGATAACGGTGGCTCCAACGGGGCCGGTATCTACAATGATGGTACGATCACGCTAACCGATGTCGTCATCGAGCAAAACGGTGGGGTTGGATCAACGATTAACGGCGGCGGGTTGTACAACGCCAACAAGGCTACGATTGAACGTGTCACGATCAGCGACAATGGCGCGGATTCCGGCGGCGGAATTTACAACAACTATGTTGCTGCTGGTTTCCTGACGATGACCAACGTCACGATCAGCGGCAATACAGCTCAGTCCTCCGGTGGCGGACTCTATACCCGAGACGACGTTGCAATCATCAACGGTACCGTCACCGACAATGAAGCCGATACCGGTGGGGGAATCCGCACATTCGGACCGGGGAACCAAGTCGACCTAAAGAACACCATCATCGCCCAGAACACGGCCACTTCCGCCAACAACGATGCGGACGGCCAATTCATCGACAGCGGCAACAACTTGATCGGTGACGGAACCGGCCAATCCGATATGGTTGATGGAGTCAATGGGAACCAAGTCGGCACGCTGGGTTCACCGATCGATGCGATGCTCGCCCCGCTGGCCAATAATGGTGGCTTCGCCAAAACGCATGCCATTACCACGACGAGCCCAGCGTACAACGCGGGGACATCCAGTGGTGCGCCATCGACGGACCAACGAGGCGTCGCCCGTTTCGATTCTCCCGATATCGGAGCGTATGAAGCTGGTCTCGTCACCCTAACGGCAACCGCCGATACCTGGCTAGACAACGTCAATCAGAGTACAAACCACGACAGCCAAGCCACCCTGGTGCTGGGCAGCGATCCAAGCACCGGGCCTAACGGTTATGATCACCTTCCCATCATGCAATTCGATCTCTCCAGCATTCCAGTTGGAGCGACCATCGACTCGGCAACGTTGCGAGTCTATCTCGAGGACTGGGATCACAAAGCGACGTTTTCCTCCGGTGTCGAAGTCAGGGCGCATCAGGTGCTGGAAGACTGGACGGTCGGTCAGGCAACATGGGTCTCACGCGACGGAACCAACAGCTGGACGACACCCGGCGGCCAGCTCAGCTCAGAGGTTGGTACTGGCTGGGACGAAGCCGACCCAGACGGCTTTTCTGGTTCAGGAACGGAAGTGGTCAACGACTGGCGTGAAATCACCGATTTAGAATCGCTCGTTCAGACGTGGGTTGATACACCCTCGCAGAACTACGGCATTGCTCTGGATGGACACTTGGGTGCTGGACTTGGTGGAACACCTGTCCCGGAACTTCGATTTACCAGCGCCGAAGGCGGAGCGAATGGGCCACAACTCGTAATCAGTTATTCACTCCCAACGAACTCAGCGCCGACCGATGTCACGCCCAACTCGTTGTCGGTTGATGAAAACACCGATACTTCCGGCGGACATTCATTCGGCAATCTGTCGGCGACCGATCCCGATTCAGGCGAGACGTTTACTTGGTCAAAGCTGGCTGGTGGCGACGGTGCGTTGTTCACGCTGAACGCAGCGACGGGCGAATTGACGCTTGATGATGGCGTTTTGGACTTTGAAACCAAGTCCACGTACACCGTCAGCGTACAAGTCGCCGACTCAGCCAACAACTCGTACAACGAAACGATCACGGTTGACGTGAGCGATGTGAATGAGGCGCCAACCGTCGCCATCACGCCGGTGGTGACGCAATTGGATGAGGACGCTGACACGAGTTCTTACACAACCGTCGCAACGATCTCAGTCACCGACGACGCGTTGGGAACCGGAACGCTGTCATTGACGGGGGTCGACGTAGGGATGTTCGAGATCGTCGGCAATGAGCTGCGACTTCAATCGGGCGTGAGTCTCGATTTTGAAACCAATCCCTACTTGGACGTCACGGTCAATATCGATGACGCGACTATCCCTGGTGATCCGGAGGACTTCGAGTCCTACACGATTGACATCAATGACATATTCGAGGCCCCGTCCATCACCCTCAATCCAGTCGCTGACACTTACCTTAATAAAGACAACAGCGGATTCAATTACGGTACCTCGACGACGCTAATTGTTGACAAATCGGGTGGCGACATTGGTGACAGCCGTGCGCTGCTTCGGTTTGATTTGAGCAGCATTCCCGTCGGTGCAACGATCACCGGTGCGACCTTGACGATGCAGGCCACTGCAGGCGCATCCGCCTTTGACGTCAGCGTTTACGAGGTCACGGAGTCTTGGGTGGAAGGCGGCCAGAACGGTACCAGCGGGTTCCCGAGTTGGAATGACCGTGCCAGCGGTGTGGCGTGGAATGGGGGAACCTATAACTCAACCGCCGTCGCGACCTTCAACGCCACCGGCACCGGACAACATGGCTGGGATATCACAGCCTTGGTTCAGGATTGGTACGATGGCACGACGACAAACAACGGCTTGATCGTTGGCTGCTCCGAGACCGGTACGGAAAGCTACACGTACTCCAGCCGCGAAGGAGTGGCTCCGCCCGAATTGCAGCTCTTCTATACAGTAGTGAATGCAACTCCAACCGACATTGCGCTCGCGGCTACGACGCCAGACGAAAATACCGACACGACACTTGGCGTGAGTGTAGGAACGCTGTTGGCAACGGACGCGGACGCTGGCGACACCTTCACTTGGTCCATCGTCAGTGGTGCAGACCAGACCAAGTTTTCGATCGGTGGGTCAGGCGATCAACTCGTGCTGATGGATGGTTTCTTGGACTACGAATCCAAGAGTTCCTATTCCGTCACCGTCCGCGTGACCGACTCCGCTGGCAATGCTTTTGACGAAGCGTTGACGATCAACGTCAACGATCTGAACGACAACACCCCCGTGATCGATCCGTCGCAGACGTTCTCAGTTAGCGAAACCGCCGGCAACACCACGGTCGTCGGAACGGTGACGGCGTCCGATGATGACGCCTTGACAACATTCTCGGCCTGGACGATTACCGCTGGCAACACCGGCGGCGCCTTCGCCATCGATTCCGGCAGCGGACAGATCACGGTCGCCAACGCCGCGGCGATCGATTATGAAAACGACACCACGTTCACGCTGACCTTGACCGTCACCGACGGTGCGAATATCGCGGCGACCGAAACCGTCTTGGTCAACGTCCAAGCCGAGAATGACAACACCCCCGTGATCGATCCGTCGCAAACGTTTTCGGTTAGCGAAAACGCCGGCAACACCACGGTCGTCGGAACGGTAACGGCGTCCGATGATGACGCCGCGACAACATTCTCGGCCTGGACGATTACCGCTGGAAACACCGGCGGTGCCTTCGCCATCGATTCCAGCAGCGGACAGATCACGGTCGCCAACGCCGCCGCGATTGATTATGAAAACGACACCACGTTCACATTGACGCTCACCGTCAGCGATGGCGGGAACACCTCGGCGACCGAAACCGTCCTGGTTAACGTCCAAGCCGAGAACGACAACACCCCTGTGATCGATCCGTCGCAAACGTTTTCGGTTAGCGAAACGGCAGGCAACACCACGGTCGTCGGAACCGTGACGGCGTCCGATGATGACGCGGGGACAACGTTCTCGGCCTGGGCGATTACCGCTGGAAACACTGGCGGTGCCTTCGCCATCGATTCCAGCAGCGGACAGATCACGGTCGCCAATGCCGCGGCGATCGATTATGAAAACGACACCACGTTCACGCTGACCCTCACCGTCAGCGACGGCGCGAATACCTCCGCGACCGAAACCGTCTTGGTTAACGTCCAAGCCGAGAACGACAACACCCCTGTGATCGATCCGTCGCAAACGTTTTCGGTTAGCGAAACGGCAGGCAACACCACGGTCGTCGGAACCGTGACGGCGTCGGATGATGACGCGGCGACAACATTCTCGGCCTGGGCAATTACCGCTGGAAACACCGGCGGTGCCTTCGCCATCGATTCCAGCAGCGGGCAGATCACGGTCGCCAATGCCGCGGCGATCGATTATGAAAACGACACCACGTTCACGCTGACCCTCACCGTCAGCGACGGCACGAACACCGCGGCGACCGAAACCGTCCTGGTTAACGTCCAAGCCGAGAACGACAACACCCCCGTGATCGATCCGTCGCAAACGTTTTCGGTTAGCGAAACGGCAGGCAACACCACGGTCGTCGGAACGGTAACGGCGTCCGATGATGACACGGGGACAACGTTCTCGGCCTGGACGATTACCGCTGGCAACACCGGCGGTGCCTTCGCCATCGATTCCAGCAGCGGACAGATCACGGTCGCCAATGCCGCGGCGATCGATTATGAAAACGACACCACGTTCACGCTGACCCTCACCGTCAGCGACGGCACGAACACCGCGGCGACCGAAACCGTCCTGGTTAACGTCCAAGCCGAGAACGACAACACCCCCGTGATCGATCCGTCACAGACGTTTTTGGTTAGTGAAACCGCTGGCAACACCACGGTGGTCGGAACCGTGACGGCGTCGGATGATGACGCCGCGACAACATTCTCGGCCTGGACGATTACCGCCGGAAACACCGGCGGTGCCTTCGCCATCGATTCTGGCAGCGGACAGATCACCGTCGCCAATGCCGCCGCGATTGATTATGAAAACGACACCTCATTCACACTGACCTTATCCGTCAGCGACGGCACGAACACCGCCGCGACCGAAACGGTTTTGATCGAGGTCATTTCGGAGAACCATGCCCCAACTTTAGCAAACTTGCAAACCAGTGTGATCGCTGGCCAAGTCTTGACGTTTGCGGCAAGTCCGTTCTCGCAGATCGCGAACGACATTGACGGAGACACTCTGACAGCAATGCTGGTCGCGGCGCCCTCAGACGGCACGCTTTCCTTGTCTCCGGACGGTTCCTTCACCTACACCGCAGTCAATGGATTTGTTGGTGAAGTCATTTTCTTGTGGAATGCCTTTGACGGTGAATCGAATAGCAACATTGGCATCGTTACGATCACGGTGCTGCCGATTCCTGCCCTGCCTCCCACCTCGACATCTCAAACGCAGGACGCGACATCGGAATCGGAGGGCGATTCAGCTCAAAATGACGACGCTACCGAATCGAAGGACACCTCCGAAGCGTCTTCGGAAAACACAACGAACGACTCAGCCGCGGACAATGATGGCAACGACCGTTCGGTGACCGCCCGGCCGACACCCACATCATCGAGCACAGGCGGAGCGAGCGCGAGCCAATCCAACCAGCAAACACTTGCTGAGTTCCTGGGTACTGCCACCGACGATGACGACGACAAAGTCGCCGTTCTGATGACGGAAGGAGAGATGGAGCTCAGCATTGATGCGAGCCGATCCATCAGCGACCAAACCTACCGCCAATCGGACCGGGCGGATGGCGCCGATGCCCTGCTCATGCAAATCAGTAACGGCGTGTACGTCCCCGTGTCGACCGTTGACTACGCACTGCTAACGCGACCCGGTGCAATGTGGGATCAACTTGACGGTCGACAACAGCAACTTGAATCGATGGTCCAAGGTGACTTGATCGTCATCCGCACAGCCGGTGCAGCCGCATCCGGTGTCACGGTCGGATTCGTCGCTTTGGCGATTCGTAACGGATTATTCTGCGTCTCCGGGTTGATCGCACACATGCCGGCATGGCGAGCGGTCGACCCGCTGCTGATCATGCAAGGTCGATCACAAGCCGGCGACGACGAAACACTCGAAGAATTGATGGATCGCCGGGCTAAGGAAGTCAATGAGCAAATCACCGAAATGGATTCGCAACCAGTGAATGACCCATCCTAGCGAGCAGCAAAACAAACGGTTCGCACGCCAAAGCGTGAATTCCAATCCTCCAGCATCCCGCCACTCCAGCATCCCGCCCAAGCATGAACATTTTCAAACGTATCCCGATCCGAGTTCGATTGTCATTCGGACTCGTTGGTATCATGACCGGCACGCTGCTGATGGCGAGTGGCTTGGGCTTCTTTCCAAACGAGCAAGAGGAAATCTTGCGGGGGCGGAACAAGCTCTGCGAGTCATTGGCCATCAGCGGTACCGCGATGGCATCCACTGGCCAAGTGGAAAGCTTGAAGGTGACGCTCGAGTCGATCCTGCACCGCGACGACCAAGTGCAATCCATCGGGCTGGTGTCGGTGGATGGCCAATTGTTGGTATCCGCGGGACCGCACCGCGTCCTATGGAACGTTTCCTCCGATGATCGCATGACTCACATGCAAGTGCCTGTCTTCCGCTTCGGCAAACAATGGGGTGAAATGCAAGTCGTGTTCGAATCGACCGGTGGTACGCTAGGACTCAATTACTGGGCGCCTGCGTGGTTGTTGATCGTCTTGATTCCCGCATGCTTGCTTCAGTTCTCATTCTTCCTCCGCAAGTCGCTCGACAGTCTGGATCCTACGGGAGCGGTTCCAACGCATGTTGCCGAGACGCTGAACACCTTCTCCGTAGGACTGTTCTTGCTCGATGCCCGAGGGCGAGTCATCTTTGCAAACCGAAGACTCGCTCAATACCTGGAAATGCAGGAGTCCGATATCCTGGGCAAGTCCATTGACAGTTTTGATTGGATTTTTCCCGCGGACGCGCCCGAGGAACGGCCCTGGAACGAATCACGACGAACGGGCGACACGGTATTAGATCGAAACATCCAATACGACCAAACCGGACGGCGTTTGACGTTCAGCATGAACTGCACCACCATCGGGAAACAGGGATCGTTCGTGACCTTCGACGACATCACCTTGATCGAAGAAAACAAGTTTGAATTGGCCAAGGCCCGTGATGAAGCCAAAAGCGCCAATGAGGCCAAAAGCTCGTTCTTGGCAAATATGAGCCATGAAATCCGCACGCCACTCAATGCGGTACTCGGTTTTACCGATGTGTTGCGCCGCGGATTGGTGACCAACAGCGATGAAGCGATTAGTCATTTGAATATGATTCACACCAGCGGAGCCCATTTGTTGGAGCTGATCAACGACATCTTGGACATCTCCAAAATCGAAGCAGGCCGATTGCAGGTGGAATCGATCGACGCCCCCTTGGATCCGATCATCACGGGTGTTGCGGATGTCCTTCGAGAAAGAGCCAAGGAAAAACAGATCGAACTCAACACGCAATTCCTGACGGACCTCCCACGGTCCTTGAAAACAGACCCAACCCGACTTCGACAAGTCATCACCAACCTGGTAGGAAATGCGATCAAGTTCACGGATACGGGCGAAGTCAAGATCGTCACGGAGATGGTTCACACCACCGAAGGACAAAACGCAATCAAGATTGATGTCATCGACTCCGGAATTGGGATGACCGAAGAACAGCAGAGCAAAATTTTTGAGTCCTTCGTCCAAGCGGACAGCACCACGACGCGGAAATTCGGCGGCACGGGATTGGGGTTGTCCATCAGCCGTCGGTTGACCGAAGCAATGGGCGGGGAATTGACGGTCACCAGCGAGGAGGGCATCGGAAGTACGTTCTCCATTTGGATCCCCCTCTCGGTCGATGCATCCACCGAGATGATCTCTCCCGTTGAGATCGAGCGAAAAGCAAAACAAAAAGCGACCGAGAATCACTCGGGGCTGACGCAGGTACCCCATCAGCCGATTTTGGTCGTCGACGATGGCGAAGCCAACCGGCGGCTCATCGAACTGGTCCTGTCCCGCGCGGGAGCGATTGTTTCAACAGCCGGAAACGGACTGGAAGCGATCGAGAAGATCAGCGAAAGCGACTATTCGCTGATTTTCATGGACATGCAAATGCCGGTGTTGGACGGTTACTCGGCGACCCGTCGATTGCGTGAAGCGGGTTTAACGACTCCCATCATCGCCTTGACGGGCAATGCGATGAAAGGCGATCGCGAAAAATGCTTGGCTGCCGGTTGTGATGATTTCCTTACCAAACCGGTCGACATCGACAAATTGTTGGTCTGCGTGACGTCGCATCTTGGTGAAGCCGATCCTTGCATCGACTCGGTCCATCTCGAGGAACATCCATCGAACGCAAAGTTGTCGCCTGCCCTAATTGCACCACCGGCTACGCGAATGGATGGGGGAACCACCCCCATTCACCCTACCTTGCCCATGGACGACGCCGATTTTCGAGCGATCACATCAGACTTCGTCGGGCGACTTGACAGCCGACTTGCTGCGATCGAACAGGCCATCGGATCCAAGGATTTCGAAACGGTTCGTTGCGAAGCCCATTGGCTCAAAGGCGCTGGAGGAACCGTTGGGCTGGGCGTGTTCACGGAGCCGGCCAGTGCCCTCGAACAGGCAGCAAAGCGGTCGGAATGTGAGCAAGCCGACCGTTTACTTGCCCAGATCCGTGAACTGCATGCAAGGGTTGTCATCCCCGCAACCGACACGTCGGGGCAGCCCAAACCCACTGTGACGCAGGCTCTCGAGAACCAAGTCGTTGATGCAGCCCCGCGTGGGTTGGGGGCGATTCACTCAACCCTACCCGTTGAAGATCGGGATTTCCGAGAGATCATCATCGATTTCGTGATCAAACTCGACACACGGATCATTGAAATGCGATCACTGCTGCAAGAGCATGCTTTCGCTGATCTTGCTGAAGTCGCTCATTGGCTAAAAGGAGCAGGAGGAACGGTGGGTTACCGCGAGTTCACCTCACCTGCTGCCTCGCTCGTCGAAGCGGCCCGCAACGAAGGGGCCGATCCATGCCAAGCTGCGTTACAAGAGATTGAATCCGTACGAAGCCGGATCGTTGTTCCAGAACTGGACCCAGCCTGCGACTGAAAAAGTCATTTCAGCGGAACCGGACCGGTCCGAGGGTTCTCCGGCTCGTAGCCGGGCCGTGACTCGGCCGATAATTCGGCGAATCGCTCACCAAGCTGCTGCATGAATTCCTTTTTTGGCAATCCAGCGTCAAGCGGCTCGCCAACGAAGACATCACAGAAAAAGGGTACCAAGATCGCTTCGCCCTTGGGCAGCGCCTTGCCAAGCCCGTGCATGAACACCGGAACGATCGGGACATCTGGGTGCCGGCGAGCCAAGTGAGCGACACCCGATTGGAACGCTTCGAGTTGCTCCGGCTCTCCTCGGGTCCCCTCGGGGAACAGCAGCACGATGCCTTCGTCTCGTAGCACTTCCGAGATCGGCTCCAGCGGGTGTCTGCCACTGGGATCCCGTTTGGTGTTGGTGCGATCGATCGGGATGATGCCGACAATTCGCGTCGCAAACCAGCGACGAAGGGGCCGCGTCATGAAGTAGTCGGCTGCTGCAACCGGCCGCACCGACGCGAGCTGTTTCAGCCCCAAGATATTCATCAAGGCAAACACATCCAAGTGGCTGTTGTGATTTGCCACAATCAACGCGGGTCCTGTGCGAGGCAATCCTTCTTGTCGCCGGATATTCGTCCCCAACACGATCATCATCAGCGGTCGCACGACGACGGCGAAAAACAACGGGCGCAAGAAGTGGTTCATTCGTGGATGGGATCAGCCATAGGTGTAGTAGACAAAGTGAAAAAACAGCGGCGCGGTAAAGACCAAGGAATCGACCCGATCGAGCACGCCACCGTGACCGGGTAACGTGGCACCAAAATCTTTGATCTTCAAGTCGCGTTTCAGTGCAGACAAACAAAGATGACCGGCAATTCCCGCCACCGCGATAATCAATCCCGCCATCACGGAACGCGGGCCGTCCATCATCGTCAATCGCGGTCCCAACAACCAAGCGATCAAAAACGTCGATGCAACACCACCGATCAGCCCAGCGTCGGTCTTGCCGGAGCTGATCGTCGGTGCGATCTTGCGTTTGCCAAAGGACCTTCCCCACCAGCCTTGGCAAAGATCATTGAGCTCCGTCACCAACACCAGAAAAACGAGCAGCCCAGCACCAGGATAGGCCTCCCCCGCTGACGACGGAAACTGCGGGATCACTCGGGGTGACGAACCGGGATGCAGAACCAACAGAAAGGCTGCATGTGAGAGGCTGAACACCGTGATCATTAATGCCCAATGCAAGGTTCCCGCGGCTTTCAGGAACCCGTCGGTCTGCCCGAGCCATAGCATCCGTGTGGGTAACCAGACGAACATCAACACGGGAATGAACATGATAAACATGCCATACCATTCGACCGCAGCAAAATAGTACTGGCCAAGGATCGCCAGATACGCATAGAACAATACACGTCGATCCGCCCGTCGTGTCGGCGTCATGGACAAGAACTCTTTCAAAGCCAAGAAGCTGACGAAGGCAAAAAACACAATCGTCGCCGTCGCCGACCAGTACAACATGAGCGAGAAAAACCCAACGATCGCCCACCAAGTCCTGATTCGGCTTTGAAGCTCCGAGAGATCGTGCTCCGGTTTCATCCGCTGCACCACGAACGCAGCCAAGCTGAAAAGCGACAATGCCGCAAACACGCAAAGCAATGCCGTGCGGACTTCAGGACTGAGCAGCATGGTCGTGGTTCGCTTTCTTCAGGTTACTCTCCTGCATCCGCAACGCCATCCACTCGATTCGGGTTGCTCTCATCGTCGTCGGTGACCGGATGTTTCGGCTGCAGCATGGATTCGATGCGAACGGCTTTCTTTCCTTTGAAAGCACCCGCTTTGGCGTTGAATTTCGGAATGTTTTGGATCGACAACTCCAACGGAGCATTGACCTCCTTTTCGGTCGTAATGACATCCCCGACCGACAACTCTAACAAGTCTCCGGTTCGTATCCTTGACCGTGCCAACGTGACCACCACATCGACCGGCGCCGCATCGATGTTGTTGGAGATTCGTCTGCGAGTTTTCTCCGTTGGCTTGCCTTTACCGTACCCCACCCATCCGTTGCGTGATAATTGGGAATTGAACCCTTCGATGGTATTGAACGGAATACAGAGATTCATCATGCCGCGATTCTTACCCAGCAGCACTTCGAAACCGACCAAAATAACGACCTCGTTGGGCGGAACGATTTGAACCAATTGTGGGTTGCTCTCCATCCGGTCGACTTCCAAGTCCAAGGCAACGATGTTTTCCCAGGAATGAGAGAGTTGAGTCAAAAATAAATCGACGATTCTTCGAACCAAGCGCGTTTCGATCTCCGTCAACGGACGTCGAATCGTATCGCCCGGTTTGGGGTCACCGCCGAGCATGCGGTCAATCACCGCATACGACAACGTCGGCGCCACGTCGAGGATCCAATGGCCTTCGAGGGGTTGCGGCTTCAAGACACTGAAACAGCTCGGGTTATCGAGGCTGAACACAAATTCGCTGTAGGTCAATTGATCGACACTGAGCAATTTGACCTCAATCATCGTTCGCAGCAATCCTGACATCGCCGCGCCAAAGTTTCGCGCCAGCGTCTCGTGCAGCGAATGCATCGCTCGCATTTGGTCTTTGCCAACGCGTTCGGGACGTTTGAAATCATACGCCGTCACACGCACCCCAGCCGGCAACACCCCCGACATCTTGTTGTACGACGGTTTGCTCTGCCCCGCCGTGGCCTTGCTACGGGGCGAATTGACCGTGCGAGCGCCAGCGGGTGCCGTCCCGGGCGCATCGACCGATTCCATGGCCTTGAGCAGACTTTCGACTTGGTTTTGACTTAGCGATTCATCCGACATGTCCGTCGTCCTTGGTTATGCATCCTTGACTAGCTCCTGCAGTGCCCGTTTCCACGGACGATGTACTTGTAGGTGGTCAACTCGCGAAGACCGCACGGGCCACGAGCGTGAAATTTGTCGGTCGAAATACCGATCTCGGCACCGAGTCCAAAGACGCCCCCGTCGTTGAATCGAGTGCTGGCGTTCACCATCACAGCGGAGCTGTCGACTAAGCTCGTGAACGTCTCCGATGCCTTCAACTGCTCGGTCACAATCGCATCGGTATGATGCGAACCGTAGCGGTTGATGTGCTCTGCTGCCTGGTCGAGTGAATCGACCACGGCGACACTGATCTTCGGTCCCAAATACTCGGTCGACCAGTCCTCGTCGGTCGCCGCGACGGCACCCTCGATCCATTTCCGAGCTCGCTCGTCCGCTCGAATCTCAATCCCTCGCTCGGTCAGCCGTTTCGCGATCTTCGGAAGTGCGTTTTTTGCAATCGCTTGATGAATCAACAAGGATTCGCAAGCGTTGCAGACTCCCATCCGCTGGCATTTAGCATTCTCGATAATGTCGACCGCCATTTCGATGTCGGCATGTTCATCGACATAAACATGACAATTCCCGTCGTAGTGCTTGATCACGGGCATCGTGGCTTCGGCCGCAACGCGACGAATCAAACCTTCTCCACCGCGTGGGATCGTCACATCGATCAGTTCCCCCAACTTCAAGAATTCACCAACTGCGACTCGATCGGTGGTGGAAACCAGCTGGACCGCATTTTCCGGCAACCCACAATCCGCGGCACAGCGTGAGAGCACGTCCACAATCGCTTGGCTGCTATGAATGGCTTCTTTGCCGCCCCGTAGAATGACCGCATTACCACTCTTTACGCAGATCCCGGCTGCGTCAGCGGTCACGTTGGGCCGGCTCTCATAGATAAAAAAGACGACGCCGAGAGGCACACGACGCTTTAGGATCTGCAGCCCACCCGGCCGCGTGTGACCGTCGATGACCTCGCCGACCGGATCGGGAAGCATGGCAATTTCTTCGAGTGCCGTCGCAATGGACTGAACCCGACCCGCATCCAATTTCAGCCGATCGATCGCGGCATCGCTGAGCCCATACCCGGGTGCTGCGTCCAGATCCTGCTGGTTCGCGGCAATGATCGTGTCCAGCGACGCGACCAATTCGGTGGCAGATTGCCGCAGCCAGCGGTTCTTGACCTCGGCATCAAGCGACGACAAGCGATACGACGCAAGCTTGGCCGCTTCCGCGGTTTGGCGGCAATAGCGTGCGATTTCAGCAGAAGCTTCGGTAACAGGCATAGTTTGCGGAGATTGGGGGCAGATTTCGTCTTGGTGAATTTCTTGGCACGGCGGATTGTCCGCAAACGAAGCGGAGGGGTCAACGGTGATTCTATGCCCCCCAATTAGAAAAGTGCCGTGAGTGGGGTAGTAAGCCGGGTTCTGTAACCGGAACGTGACGCTCCGGCCGACGACCATTTGTCTGTGCACGGCGATTGCTCGCCGCCTCCATCGCGACCTACCCGAATGTCGATGGCCGTACGGATCGCACGGCGCGGAGGTTCGCGGCCAAAGGCCCCGTCCTCCGCTGCACTCTGTTTGGTCTAGCTCCGGATGGGGTTTACCGAGCCGATCGAGTCACCTCGACCGCTGGTGCGCTCTTACCGCACCGTTTCACCCTTACCACGCATTCGCTGCGATCGATCGAAAAGACCGATCGCGGTCGAACCGTTCGGCGGTCTGCTTTCTGTTGCACTTTCCCTAGCCTCGCGGCCGGTCGACGTTATCGACCATCCTATCCTGCGGAGCCCGGACTTTCCTCCAGCGGTCGCCCCTTGGAAAGGAACGCCGCCAGCGATCGTCTTGCCCACTCACGACACCCATCGAGCATGATCGACAGCAGGCAAAACGACAAGGTTCGAGAGTCGCACCGCCAACGAGAAAGTCGAAAGAATGCCTGTCTGCTCCGGGCAAGACTCGGTAACCCGACTTCACTTGGCCACCCGCTACTTGGCCACCCGCTCGACCGTCATTTCAATCGCCGAGATGAGTGCCTTGGCCTTGTTGATCGTTTCGTCAAATTCCGCGTCAGGATCGCTGTCGGCCACCACGCCACAGCCGGCTTGGACATAAACAACCCCCTCTTTGACCACCATGGTCCGCAGCGCAATGCAGGTGTCCATGTTGCCGCGATAGTCCACGTAGCCGACGGCCCCACCGTAGGGACCACGGCGGTGGGGCTCGATCGCATCGATAATTTCCATCGCTCGAACTTTGGGTGCCCCCGAGACGGTCCCGGCCGGCAAACATGCCTTCAACGCATCGAAGGCATCGAGTCCTTCACGCAGGGTCCCTTGAACTTCGCTGCTAATGTGCATCACGTGGCTGTAGCGTTCGACGATCATGACCTCAGTCAATTCCACGGTGCCGAACTTCGCCACACGACCCACGTCATTTCGGCCCAAATCGACAAGCATCACATGCTCGGCTCGTTCCTTGGGGTCGGCCAACAGTTCTTTCTCGAGCAATTTGTCTTCCTTTTCCGTTTTGCCACGACGACGCGTTCCCGCCAGCGGACGGACGGTCACGACTCGATCCGCGACGCGGCACATGATTTCCGGCGAGCACCCCACAAGCACACAATCGGGCGTGCGGACGAAGAACATGAACGGACTCGGATTCACCACCCTGAGCGAACGGTAAATCTCAAACGGATCAACGTCGGTCTTGACGCTCATCCTTTGACTCGGGACGACTTGAAAGATATCGCCAGCACGGATGTACTCGACACATTGCAAAACCGCTTCGCCAAATGACGCTCGGGTGAAATTCGATTCGACCACCAGTGGTTCCGCGGCAGCCGTAGAAGTCAATTCGTCGGTACGGTGCGAAACCGGGCGTGACAGCCGAGCGATGGTCGAATCGATCGTTTCGGCCGCCGTTTGGAAAGCCTGCTCCGAATGCGCGATGCTTTCCACACCGCGACAATCGGCAAGCGACACCACCGTGATCGTTTTTTCGACATGGTCGAAAACACACAAGGTATGGTAAAATGAGAAATCGAGGTCGGGCAATTGCCGATCGTCCAGGGGGCTGTTGGGTAGGTTCTCCACATAGCGAACCACGTCGTAGCCGGCGTAGCCAATCGCACCGCCAACGAAAGGTGGCAAGCCTGGGATCTGTGCGACGCGGTAGTGCACATGACTGCGAAACGATTCGAGTGGATCGTCGGCGAGAAACGTATCCGCGTCCTTGGGATTCGTGCTGGAAACGGTCACCGCGTTGCCGCGCGCAGCGAAGCGTTTGATTGGCTGGACGGCCAGGAAGCTGTAGCGACCGACCTTTTCACCGCCAATCACACTTTCGAACAAGCAGGCTGGTCCGCCGTCGTCGAGCAACCGAAAAGCGGTCACCGGCGTCAACGAATCGCTGAGCAACCGTCGATAGACCGGAACGAAGTCGTGAGCGAGCGCAAGAGCGTTGAATTCCGTCGGACTGGGGGTAATCATCGCAGGGAATCGTCAGGTTTGAATGAGAAAAGCACCACACGGCCGCTGCTGAGTGCCGTCACGTTACGTTGACACCGCTTGGGGCGGCGATAGAATCCACTTGGCGTCAAACATTTGCGAAAACAACACTTTAGCGGCAGTCGCGGCAGCTAGGAATGACACGATGAAATGCCAGTATTGTGAAAAACCCGCGACCTTTCATATCACCGAGCTGACCGAGCCCGCAGGGCCCAAGGTCATGCACCTGTGTGAAGAACATGCGAGGAATTTCCTGCAAAAAGAAGCGAGCAGCCCGGTCGCTTCGGTCGCTGGTGCGCTGGCGAAACAATTACAGCTTGGCCAAACCAAGCAAGAATTAGCGGAGCTGGATCAAAAAGAGTGCCCCGTGTGTGGCATCAGCTTCTTCGAGTTTCGCAACACCGGACGTCTTGGCTGCCCCTACGATTACAGCTTCTTTGAGGAGGATCTGGTGCCTCTGCTGACGAACATTCACGACGCCACTGAGCATGTCGGAAAGCGCCCCCGGCGTTTGGCAGCCTCGGCCGACTCGCAGGCAAGGATGATCCAACTGCGTCGTGAAATGGAAGAAGCCGTCGAGCTTGAGGATTATGAGCGTGCCAGTGAGATCCGTGACGAATTGAAGCGGATGGAAAAGGAACTGAGTCAACCGGAAGCGAAAAGCGAAGACACATCCGATCAACACAATCGCAGCAAACAGGCCGATCGGCCAGAAGGTGAGGATCGGTCGTGAAGCAACAAACGGATTTTAGCTCGTTAGCCAAAAGCTCGGGTGAGTGGTTGCGCGGAACGGGCCCCGAATCGGACATTGTCATCAGCAGCCGAATTCGCTTGGCCCGCAACTTGGCCGATTTCCCCTTCATCCGGCGATGCAGCGACGAAGACCGGGACAGCATCGAACGTACGGTTCGTGCACGGATGGAAGCGATGGAGGATTGGAAGGACATTCGCTACATCGATATCGAAGAGCTGTCAGAGGTCGACCGGCAATTCTTGGTCGAGCGCCAACTGATCTCGCGCGAGATCGCGGATGCAGACGGATCGCGAGCGGTCGCGGTCGATCCAGGCGAGCAGTACAGCGTGATGGTCAACGAAGAGGATCACTTGAGGATCCAGGTGATGCAAAGCGGATTGGATCTGCAAGCCGCATGGGCCACGATCGATTCCCTTGACGACCGGCTTGAAGGCGCGATTCTCTACGCGTTTCATGAGAAGTATGGCTACCTGACCGCTTGTCCAACCAACGTCGGTACGGGATTAAGGGTCAGCGTGATGTTACACCTTCCAGCCTTGGTGATCACTCGGCAAATCGACAAGGTTTTTCGAAGCATGCAGCGGATCAACGTCACCGTGCGAGGGCTCTACGGCGAGGGATCGCAGTATTCGGGTGACTTCTATCAGGTTAGCAACCAGGTCACGCTCGGCCATAGCGAACAGGCATTGTTGTCGCTGGTCGGGGATGAAGTGGTGCCGCAGATCATCCAGTACGAACGCAAGGCGCGAGCGTTCTTGGTCGAGCAGAACCAACAGGATCTGCACGATGACGTAAGCCGAGCCTTGGGGATTTTGCACACGGCCAAGAAGATCAGCAGCGAAGAGACGATGCACTACCTGTCCAAGGTAAGAATGGGGGTCAATCTGGGGCTGATCGATGATGTGCAAGTTGCCACCATCAATAAGTTGTTTATTCATACTCAACCCGCGCACTTGCAGAAGTTGCATGGACGCGTCTTAGGGTCCTCCGACCGGAACGTCCAAAGGGCGTCCTACCTGCAGCGGCACCTACACGGTGAATTGGGCGACGGCGAACTGAACTAGTTTTCGTGTCGTAGCATCCGGTGGAGAGGCCGTTTTCGGTCGGCAAAGGATGCTAGACTAGGTTTTCGGTCGCTGGGTCGTTTCGGATCGTCCAGCTGCGGGTCCAACCGCAAACGGTAGACCGAGGGACGTTTTCGATCCAAACTGCAAACCAAGGCACTACAACACGAAAGTGGGCGGCGTGGGCGAAGAGCCTGAACTGATTGACCGAGCTCTCCATGGGGATCGGGCGGCGTTTACGCGGTTGGTGGAAATCAACCAAGACCGCTTGTATGCCTCGATGGTCCAGGTCACCGGTTCGCCAGATGAAGCCGAGGAGGTCGTCCAGGAGGCATTTATACGGGCGTTCATCAAGCTGGACACCTTTCATCAAAATAGTCAATTCTTTACTTGGCTCTACCGGATCGCGTTCAACAGTGCACTCACGCGCCGGCGACGGAAGCGGGCTCGGGTTTCGCTCGACCAATTTCGCGAGCAAAGCGGAATAGAAATCTCGGATGAGTCCGCCGATGCAGTGGATGAACCGATGCTGCAACAGGAACGAATCGCGATGGTTCGCTCCGCAATGGGAAAACTGACGGACGAACACCGCTCCATCTTGGTCTTGCGAGAAATGGAAGAACGGTCGTATGAAACGATCTCCGAAATTCTCGATATTTCGATCGGAACGGTTCGCAGCCGGATCAGTCGAGCACGAGCTCAATTGAAGCTCGCTCTCGAAGCGATCCAGCGGTCCGAGGAGTCTCCCTCTTAGTCATTTTGCGTCAGAAGCCAGATTTGCCGATGTCGACGTCTCAGTTCGATGCCTTCAGCGATCCGCGTGATCAAGCGGATTTATCCTCGGCCAAGACAAGCTATCGGTGTCGCCCCTTCTTGGGGATCCAATTCCTCTGCTGCAAGACCTATGGTCGGATCTACCGCAACGCAGAATTGACTGCCTACGTCGGCAATTGCCCCAAATGTGCCAAACGCATCTCCGTCCCCATCGGCCCCGGCGGCACATCGTCACGCTTTTTTAAAGCCTGAACCACTTTGGCGTGGTCCATATCGCATCCGGGGGTGATCCCGCATGGGATCAAAGAAGGTAGCCGTGGGTCGCGATCGCGCACCCACGGACAGCGGTTCAACACGACACACCGATCCTGGAAGGATCGCAGATGCGGGAATCTGCGACCGCTCCGCGGTCGAAAACGCGTGGCCATGATCTCGTTTCCGGGGGTGTTCGCTTCGCTCTCACCCCCGGCTACTGTCTTCGACCGCTCTCGCGGTCCGGTGGGTGGAGTTCAAACGGCGGGCTACCTTCTGTGACCACTCTCGCGTGGTCCGGTTCGGTCCAAATGGCATCCGGGGGTGATCCCGCATGGGATCAAAGAGGGTAGCCGTGGGTCGCGATCGCGCACCCACGGACAGCGGTTCAACACGACACACCGATCCTGGAAGGATCGCAGATGCGGGAATCTGCGACCGCTCCGCGGTCGAAATCGCGTGGCCATGATCTCGTTTCCGGGGGTGTTCGCTTCGCTCTCACCCCCGGCTACCGTCTTCGACCGCTCTCGCGGTCCGGTGGGTGGAGTTCAAAGCGGTGCTGTCCCGCTAAGACAACTCACCTGCTATAGAGCAGCACCGTCAAATCGTCGGGCTTGCCTGGTAGTTCCGCGTACTGACCTGCCATCCGTTCGTCGGTCAACTGCGCGAGCGTCTTCATCCGATCCATCGGCTTGCCATTCTTGATCAAACCGATCACTTCGCCGACGTGCAAGTTGTCGAACAGCCCATCGCTGGCCAAGATCACGCGATCGCGGGCCGCCAACGGACGCGTCGGGCCCACTCCAATGTGCATCGTATTGGATCCGACTAAGTTGGACACGACATGGCGTTCGTCATGCGTCATCGCCGCTTCTTCGTCGAGCATCCCTGATTCCACCGCATAGCCAACGGGCGAATGCGAAGTCGATTTCCATTTCAACGTCCCCCGCTGGCCGATGATCATTGCCATCGAGTCGCCCACGGTGTAAGCCCGAGCTTTGGAATCCGCAATTTCGACAACGGACAAAGTGGTCGCTGCCCCCACACCGAGATCCAAAATGTCTCGATTGGCCCGTTCGATGCCATCCAAAATCGCAGGCCGCAAATCGCATTCGGGGTCGGCTGCCAAAACAAACTCGGCAATACTGTGAACCGCAATTGCCGACGCCTTGTAGCCCAAGGGACATCCACCCACGCCGTCCGCAACCGCCATCACCAACGCACCGGAGGCGGTTTGGAGGACGACCGCACTATCGTCATTCGGTTCCACTTTACCGGGACAGCGACGCGCAAACGCGACAACCTGGCCGGATGTTAACGACAACGATTTCGGCTCATGCATATCGCTTTCGACGAAAAAGTCCTGTCCAGCTGCGGGGGTCGCGGTTCCGGAAATCGTGGTCAACATGTTAGGAATTACGGGTAAAGTTCCCGTCCGTCGAAGCGTCAAATGGGCAATCCGTAAGTGCGTCACAATACCGCACCGGGTCGGTAGTTAATTCTAGCCTGTTGTCCGGTGTCGGCGAGCATACCGGGTCGCTTTCAGCCGAGTTTGTTCGACGGCCGCATACATTTGTCCGGCATTGCGGTAGCGTCCTCGAGGGTTGATGTTGAGGGATTTTCGGATCACAGCGATTAGGTCGCTATGCGCCCGGCGGCGCAGTTGGATTGCACCGGCTAAGGGCCATTCAAACGGATATTCGGGCCATTTCCCAGAAAACAGCCGGTAAGCGAGCAAACCGATCGAAAAAACGTCGCTTCGAGCCGATGGCTTGCCCATTGCCTGTTCCGGGGCCATGTAGCCGATCGTTCCGGTGCCCGACCCATTGATCGTCCTTTGACTCGCCTTGGCGATCCCGAAATCCGCCAATCGGATCTGGTTGTCATCAAACATCAAAACGTTCTCGGGCTTGATGTCACAGTGGATCACGCCTTGGTCGTGGGCGTAGGCCACGCCGTCGAGTAATTGGGCCAGGATGTCGAACGCCAACTCAAAGCCCATCCGTTTCTGCAGCCGATCGTGCAACGTCCGTTCGGCCAACGGTGAGATGATCACGAAATGATCATCGACGAACGTCGCGTCACGGATCGCCAGGATGTTGGGATGGTCTAGCTGGATCGTCAACTTCGCCTCTCGGCGAAACTCCTCAAGCAATTGTTCGGAAACCAATTCGGGCGAAGGTACCTTCAAGGCCACCTTGATCCCCAGCAACGTATCAAACGCGGAGTAAACGGTTGCGAAACCCCCGACCCCCAGTCGTTTTTCGATTCGATACTTACCAAGCCGCGAACCGACCCGTATTGCTGGCTTGGATTTGGTCTGCATAGGAAAACGCGAACAATGGAAAAAAGCGAACCGTCGAAACTCGGAAGCCTTCCGCGACTCCCCCGCACAATTATCACTCGCAATTGCTTCTTGTGAATCCTCGAGTGACCAAGAATTCCTCAAATCGCGTTGCGGGTCGGTACATAGGGAGCCTATTCTTTGGGATGCACGCACGCACCTTTGCCTGATCGGAAAAACCAACCACTACTCTTCTTTTAACAGCGCGGATGCGAACGCCTGCTGGCCACCCACGATTGGCAGCGAGAGGGAGGTTGCGTCGAGGTCGACGGTAAGTTCCGTTCCCGGTGTTGGCCGTAGCGTGAAGTCTCGATCACTCGAAAAAATCATGAGGCCAATTTGTTGTCCTGCGGGGAGGACTTGATCGTCGGGTTGAAGGTCAAAGGCCATCTCATAGAACTGTCCAGGCACAAGTGGTTCACTTTCCGTGAGTGAACGATAGTTCTGCGGGTCAGCCCAACCTCGCGTGATCACATTGTCGGTGATCTTCGTTTTCTTGGTGTCGGTCCACGGCAACGAGACGAGCCAAACCGACAAGTTAGCGGCCGCCTTGTTGCTGGCGAGCTTGATCGAGATCGAAGGCGTCCCTGACAGGTGAACCGGCTTGGTCAACGGTGGCGTCACGTAGATCAATCGATGGTCGGTCCATTCCGCCTGAGCCAGTGACGCGCCACTGAACGAAAAGTTATCGACCAGCGATTCGGTTCCCTGGTTGGCCGTCGCGGCGGTCGTCAGACGCCCTTGCTCGGGAGCGCCCGCAGTCAGGTAAAACTGTACCGGTTCCGCAGCGGGATTTGGGTAGTCGTCGTAGGGCGTGGGCTTGGTCTGTTCCGCATCCTCGCGAACAATCCAAGCTTTCGGATCCTTCTCGACGTCGTTCTCGATGCCGTGCAAATAGCGCGTAAACCAACGATTCATCATCTTCATCGGTGGCGGTCCCCCGTGTCCGCCCTGGTGAAAGAAGACTTGTGTGGGAACGCCCTTGGCCTTGAGAGCTTGATAGATGCGGACGCTGTGCTCGGGAACGACATTCCAGTCGTTGAACGCGTGAGCCATCAAGACCGCTGCGGTCAGGGGCTCCAAATCGTTGAGATAATCACGCCCCGCCCAAAAGTCGTTGTAATCCCCATGCTCTCGATCGAACCCCTCGGCCATCTCCTTGTCGCGAACGGTGTCATCGCAGTAGTCACAGCGATCTGGATTGCCGCTATGGATATAGTCGTAAAGGTAATCGATGTCTTCGCCCAGGAAGCCAAACGGATGTCGGATCAAACCGTTCGACCGATAGTAGTGATAGTACGATGTATTGGGAGCGACTGGAATGATTGCTTCCAAACCTTCGACTCCAGTCGTTGCTGCAGCCAAGGGGATCGTTCCATTGTAGGAGGTCCCCGTCATGCCGACCTTTCCGGTGCACCAATCAGCGACGACTTCCTGATCTCCATCGGGCGTCGTGAACCCGTGGGCTCGACCACAGAGCCAATCGATGACCGCTTTGGGGGCAAGCGATTCGTTGTCCCCACCCACGGTCGGACAGCCTTGCGAGAGCCCTGTCCCGGGGGAGGAGGAGTGCACAACGATGTATCCGCGTGGCACCCAGTCCTTCTCGTGTGACTTCGAGATGATCGGTCGCAGACCGGTTCGTTCGATCGCCGGAAAGTGCTCACGTTCTGGTGGCGTCGCCCCAAGTTCGTGCCTCGGATTCCAGAAATACTGCAGCCCCTTCGAACCCGTCCCGGCAAAGTAGGGGCTCGAAACATAAACCACCGGTAGCTTCAGCCCTTCACTCTCGGTTTGACGAGGACGGGTCACGCTGACATGCATGCGATCCCGCTTGCCATCCCCATCGGAATCGAACTCCGTTTCCACCCACAAATCATGGCGAATCCAATAATCGGCGTCTTCAAATGCTTTGACAACCTGAGCTTCTCCATCTTTAAACACCGGCACGGCAGGCTCCGCGGCGCGTGAACCTGTGGCACCCGTAAAAGCGTGCGCTAAAACGAGGAGGGTTACTACCAGCAAAGAATCGAATCGGAGGTGAAACATCGTGCCTCTTTTCTTGAGAATGGATGGCGGGGCCCTATGATAGGCAAAACCGAGGCGCGAGTCACGACAAACCTGCGGAAATGCGGAGGCTGACCGTCTAAGATCCTTGCATCGACAAAAGGGCAACGGGTTGCCGCAGAAATGGCGCCCCCTGATTGCAGGAAATGGACCTGACCCTGCGAACGCTTCATTCGTTTGCAACCCAAACCCCAACCCGTCGGAAACCGACCTAGGCGGACGACACGGTAGAGAAAGGTGACCATGAGCCAAGATTCAAATGCAAAATGCAATCGATGTGGGCAAGCATTATCCCGAGGAAGTGGCTATTGCCTTTCGTGTGGCTTCAACAACGAGGACCTCGATTCAAAAAAGTTCCAGGCCGTTCAGGAGTCACAACGACGTACGGAGCGTGCGAAGCTGCTAGGCAAGATTTTTCGGGTTGTGCGCTGGGTCCGAGTTCTACGCTGAGTCCGGTAACACGCTTTCCATGAGCTCCGCGATTCGCAGCCCGCCGTCAACGCGCCGATTGTCGATTTTCGTGTTTGTCTGTCGATGCTCGAATCGGGATCCACTACTACCTACCCGAAAAACAAGGTGCGACGGAATACTCGATCAATCCGTTGCATTCGACGGTGTCGTTAGCTTGTCGTAGAACGGGACCGAGAAATCGGGCTCAACGGTTCTTGTCTTGACGTATGCCGTTTCAAGTCGCTTGATGACCTCCGGATGGTCGGCTGCGAGGTCACGGGACTCCTCCCGATCCTGTCCGATATCGTAGAGTTCCCAAGGCGTGGGGTCCTTAAGCAGGTTGCGACGGACGGCCTTCCACTTGCCATCGCGGATCGCGACAAGTCCACCGTAGTTGTGGAAGTCCCAGATCATCAGTTCCTCACGCTTTGGCGGCTCCTTACCGACAAGGACGGGAGCAAGATCCATACCGTCTAAATGTTGCTGACGGGGCAGCGGAGCACCGGCAAGGTTGCACAATGTTGGAAACCAGTCGGGGAAGTACGACGCAACGTCGGTGACGGAGCCCGGAGTGACATGGTTCGGCCACTTCACGACGCAGGGCACGCGGATCCCACCTTCATAGACGCTCCCTTTCCAACCTCGAAGTCCAGCGGTGGAGTTGAAAAACTCTGCGTCGACGCCACCGACATGAAACCGAGGATCCCGACTTCCATGGGTCGTCCCGTTGTCGGAAGTGAAAACGACGAGGGTGTTGTCGGTCAATCCGTGTTCCTCAAGCTTCTCGAGAACCGACCCGACGTGCTGATCCAGATCGGAGATCATCGCGGCGTAGGCCGCGCGGGGTCGCGGGTGAGGTAGGTAGCCGTTCTGCCCACGATAGGGCCCCTTTTCGTCATCCCATTCACTCGGATAGCGATCAATCCATTCCTGCGGCGGCTGCATCGAAACATGGGGTTCGACAAAGGGAAGGTACAGAAAAAAGGGCTTCTGCCGATTCTTGTCGATAAACGTTAAAGCCTCAGCGAGGATTACATCGGGCGCGTAGCTTTCGAGCCGATAGTCGTCGGCAACGACCTCTCCGTCCGTTTTCTGTTGGTGTCCGTAAACGATTCCACGATTGATTTGCTGCTCACGTTCATTGGAGTCGAGAAACAGGGGGAAATAGCTGTGGGCATTGCGTTGGCAATTGTAACCAAAATAGCGATCGAAACCTTGTTTGATCGGGGAACCCGATGTGTTCGAGGGGCCGAGCCCCCATTTGCCAAAAGCGCCCGTCGCGTAATCGGCCTGCTGCAGCGATTCGGCGATCGTGACAATCTCATCCGTGATCGGCCATTGTCCTGGGAACATACGACCATTGCCTGAATCCTTGTTTCCGCGGATTTCAGCGTGGGCAAGATTTTGCCCCGTCATCAGCGTACAGCGTGCCGGTGCGCAGACAGGGGCGCCCGTGTAGTGCTGTGTAAACCGTATTCCCTCGGCGGCAAGTCGATCGACGTTTGGGGTCTTGATCTTCTGTTGTCCGTAGCAGCCCAGTTCGCCGTAGCCGAGATCATCGGCAAGGATGAAGACGATGTTGGGTTTCTCTGCCGCAACTCCCGTCACCACGAAACCACCCAAAAGACAACCTGCCACGATCCCCCATGGCATCGATTTCCGCAGTGCCCTCCACAGTGCCCAATGAAAAAAAACGGATGCTCGCGGCATTGCCAACATGAGCTTGCCTGGTATGTACATCAATTCCCCTCGGTTCTATCGGTTCGGCGATACGGTGTGGTGTCGGCGGGTGGTTCGGTTGTCGTTGCATCCCTCTCTGAATCGAGGACGATGCGGGAACGCCAGTATAACCGGATTCAGTGGGCGGTTTGTGTTGACGCAATCCGTCGATGGCGAGGCTTTTTTGTGGGACGCGCGGGATGGATCCAAAAGACGAAGGTTGAGTGACCTCAGGCCCTGGGGATCGCACAGGAATGACGTTCTTAAGCTGAGCCCCGATGGTTCATAACTTCTCATCGGTCAACGGCTTCCGGGTCGTAACGGTGTGGAACTCATGTTGCAAGAACCGTCGACTGGAAAAGTGCTGCACCGATTGCAGTTCTTAAAAGGGACACCTCGCGTCGACGCCGAGTTTAGCCGTGACGGTCGGCTCGTCTGTGTGATTCGGCACGAGCAGCACGAAGACCAGTTCTCCGTTTGGGATGCTGTATCGGGTGCAACCGTTTGGGATTCCAGCATGCCAATGCCTTACAGCGATAGGCCGTTGAACCAAGTCCTCGAAACGATCAACGCCAGCAGACAACGCTATGATTTTACCATCAAAACCAACGCGAAAAGCCTTCTTTTCCTGCGCAGCGTGCGTTCCGACGGAAACCCTCTCGTACTCGCTCATCCGGTAGGCCTCTACAACGGGACCGAAGGATTCTTTACTCCAGACGGCCAGCGGTTCATCACCCACGAAGAATCCGGATGGCAGTCGGGTTCTGTTCGGAGGTGACAGTGGCTTTGTCATGGCAAACGTTCAAGGTGACCTCGCTTACTGGGAACTTGATGTAAAAAGGGGGGATCGAAAGGTGGGCCAAACCACGGTCGAGTATTCGCCCGATGGCAAGCGGATCCTGGCTCGCTCCAACATTCAATCGCGGTATCTCGAGGGTTATGCCACTTTATGGGATGCAGACACGCGGAAGAAGATTAAGACGATTGGCATCCCTACCGACAAGCATCTCATCCCCAGTCCCAGCGGCAGTGGTGAAATTCGAATTGCAGACTATCCGGTCCCCGTTTCGAATATTCGAAACCGGCGTCGCAATGGTTTGGGTCGCCAACGGTGGCCCAAAACAAGGGAACGAATCATTCAATCGGTTAAGGCCGATTTGGTGGGCGACTTGGCGTATGCAAATCTACCCGGCGCCACAGCATCCACGGTCACCCACGACGGATCCAAACGGATCGTTGCGTACGCGGCCAGTGACCTGCAAAACACTGCGGATGAAATGATCGTCGTTTGGAATACCAAGACACAAACTCGTATGAAAACCGTCGAAATCAGTCCCGAGGAGCGTGGCAATTGGGACATTGAATTCCTGACGCTCAGCCCGAATGATCGCTACCTCGTGATCGGGTATCCCTACCACGTATTTTTGCTTGACTTGAAAACGGAGAGAACGGTTCCAATTGGCGAGCTCAACCACGCAGGGATCCATCAGCCAACCGTGGTATTCAGTCCCGACAGTCAGAGTCTGTTCGTGTATGGCTATCGGCGAACGTTGTGGAACACCGAACGCGGGGAACTCTTGGCTGACCTGGGGGCTTACAATGGCTCCCAGGAGGCGCTGTTTAGTGCCAATGGACGATTTTTGGTGTGCCGAGTCAGCTACAATTCAAAAGGCCCCGACGGCATCGTGGTGATCAGCACCACCAACGGACGTCTGCAACGTCGCTTCGGTGACGAGCGTGTTTTGCTCGATTTCTCATTATCGGGTTCCCGCTTCGTCGCTCACGCGGGCGATCTGAAAACGGCAGTGCTGTTTGATTTGGAATCGGGCGAAACACTTTGCGAACTTCTCTCGCCCGAGGGTGAGCCGCCGATTGATCTTTGGATGGTTCCCGACGACGGTCGCTTTATCGCCACGTACCGAAACGGTTTGGCCGTCTGGGATTTTGATTCGGCATCAATCGTTGGTTCTTATGTCAACGCATCTCTGCCGGCCAAGTTTGGCCCAAACGACCCAATGCCTCTCTACTGGGACGGTCCAAAACGATTCGTAACGGTACACGATGATGGCGCGATCCTATGGGATTTGAAGAGTGGGCAACCCCTGCATTGGATGCTGGCGTCCACGGCCAACGGCCCCCTGTTGCCGACGACCCTGGCGATCTTCGGGACGCAGCCAAATACGCTGTTGACGGTCACTCCTGGGCACGACGCGATCCTCTGGGATTTGGTCTCCGGCGAGCAAATTTCGGTCGTCGGAACGATGCCGAAGGATATCAACCCAAACGCCGATTCCGTTTGGCTGGGTCGTGATGACCGCCAGTTGTTTGTGCGACAGCGACGGGGACAGGCGATCATCGAATGGGAGATGACCACCGGAACGATTGTGAAGCGATACTTTCTGGTCAACGAAGGCCAACAGGTGTTCGTTGACACAACCGTAAGGCACGAACGTATTTCGTCTTCACGAGGCCAGTAACCCATGGCTGGGTTCGGGCCGACGACCCACTAGCCCGGATGATTCGTTGGAGTGGTAGGCTTTAGCCGATTGCGTGCTGGATCCTTGCTGAATCGGCTAAAGCCTACGACTCCAACGTGCGCAGTCTGTTTTTTACGCAATCGATGAACCTTGCCGCTTGGCCAAGCGGCAAGGCAACGCGTGCGAAAGAGGCATTGCCGGAGTGCTTCGTGTAAAAAGGTTATTGGATTTTGATCGCAATCGCGATTTCGTTGGGAGCGGCGGCCGGCATCACCACGTGCAAACCGTCGTCATCGCGTGACCACTGCAGCGAGTCGCCACCCTCAACGAGGGAAACCACGTCGACCTCTGTGCTGGCACCTGGATTCAACTTGCCAAATGATTTCAGCGTGACGGTTTTCCCCGCACCAGGCCACCCCAGGATCATTGCGTAGACGTTTTTGCCATCCTTTGATTGGGTGTAGCGTACATCCTTTTCGCTGTATTGCAGGTTCGTGAACTTGGCGTGACTCTTAAAACCACCCTCCGGTTCTTGCGTTGGTCCCTCGCCATAGGTTTGCCAGATTCGCGTCGCATAGATCGCCTCGCCATTGGCGCGGAGCCAGTCTCCGAGTTCCGCCAAGACCGCTCGTTGGTCGTCTGGAATCGAGCCGTCCGATTTGGGGGAAACGTTCAGCAGCATGATCCCATTCTTCGAAACCGTATCGATCATCGAATGGACCACTTGCGGCGCTCCCTTGATGGTGAGGTTGTTGGTGTAGCACCAACTCCCTTTGCTGATGGTGTCATCGGTCATCCATGTTTCAGGAAGTGCTTTGGGTTCGCGCGATTTTTCATGATCGTTCACCGTGAAGCTGAGCGGTAAGTCATCCTGTTTGCGAACGATCACGACTTCGCGACCTTCTTTCTCCGCATGGTTCAAATAATAAGCCGCGAATTTTTGGCGATAGGGCTCCGGAATCTCGTTCAACCAGCTATCAAACCAAATGATGTCTGGATTGTATTGGTCGATCACCTCTTTCAGTTTTGCGAACCAAATCTCGTCAAGCCATTCGGCCTCTGGCATGTTGCCATACAAACGCCGCAGTTCAGGATCCTCGGATGACGTTGGGTAGCCCTCCACATTCAAATAATGGCTCTTCGAACCAAAGTGCCGATCTACGCCCTCTTTGGGTTCTGGCATAACGGGGTAACGCTGCAAATTTCGAGCATGATGAAACGTTGCAATGGTCTTCATGTCGCGAGTACGAAGCGAACGAAACAATTCGCCGGTGACGTCCCGCTTGGGGCCTCGATCTTTGGCATTCCAAGGTGTCGCTTCGCTGTCCCACATTGCAAAGCCATCATGATGCTCGGCAACGGGGCCGGCAAATTTGGCCCCCGCTCGTCGGAACAATTCGGCCCAATCCTCGGGGTCAAAATGTTCGGCCGTGAACAGGGGGACGAAATCGTGATAGCCAAACTTGCTCGGGTGCCCGTAGGTCTTCACGTGATGGTCGAAAACATCGCCGGGTCGGTGCATAAAAAAGGGATACCATTCCGATTGGTAGGCCGGAACGGTGTAGACCCCCCAGTGAAAGTAGATTCCCACCTTCGCGTCCTGAAACCACTCGGGCGCCGCTTGATGTTTCGAAAGCGAGTCCCATGTCGGAGCGAATGTTTCAGCCTCAGCTGAGTGGGTGAGTAAGGAAAGGGTCAGCGCGACCAGTGTCGCAGTGATTGTGCGTTGCATTGAAAACAGCCTGGGAGGGAAAAAGGATGGTTAGGGAAAGTAGACCGCAAGCGTTTGGGTCGATCGCCGGACAGACTCGCGTCAGGGCGCCGGGATCGGGGAACTCATCTTAACGGGCTCAAGGCGTAGTTGGTACATCGAGTCGCCAATCTGTCGCGCTGCTTGAATGGTTTCCGGGTAGGGTGTATCGCAAACATCGACAAAACCAATCTGATAGTTCTCACCATCTCCGCGCCCCGTAGCGGCTTGGTCACCATACTGAAACCAATGGGCTCCGACCCAAATGGGGTTCTGAAGTGCACCGCGAAGGTAGTCACGGTAAGCGTCGGCTCTGGCTTGTTGGTTCTTCGTCGGCTTCAGCCCCGTGTGAAAGAGCCCTCGGTCGAGTGCTCCAAAGTGAAATTCACCAATGATGGCTGGCCGATCCACGCCCTCCGGCAATTGGTAGTCGGCAACCGAATACTCGTAGCGATTGAACCCGATCACATCGCAATGTTTGGCGGATGCCCGAACCGCCAAATCGTTGACCCATGCGAACCGACAGCCAAGGTAGAGGGTGTTCGGCGCAGCAGATTTGACCGCTTGTCGACAAACACGAAAATACTGTTCTCCAATCTGCGAATAGAACGCTCGCAAGTCGTCGCCCGCCTTCGCGTCGTCGGGCATCGTCTGTTCGTTCAGCGGTTCTTCCAACAACGCGGCCCACGATGCAAACGGGGTTCCCCAGGTTTCGTTGAGGTTTTCGATGCGAGCGTACTTTAACTTCAATGCGTCAACAAACGCTTGCTTGGCCGGTTGGTCCGACGGAGATTGCAGGGCCGCTTTCGCAAGCGACAATTCGTCGCCCCACGCCAATTCATTGTCGACAAACACGCCGATACACCAAGGTGAGTTTGCTGCGTTGCGGTAATACTCCATGCTGCGCCGAACCGACTCTGCAAATTCGGAGTCAAAGGGATCGGGGAACTTTCCCCAGTACCCGCTGCTGCCTTCGATGCGCCGGCCCGCCGAATTGCATGTCACGACGTAAGGCGTCCGTTCCATTCGATAGACGTTCTCGTCGGACCAGTTTGCAATGGTGTTGAGTCCCCAACTTCGAAGCCGACGGTGAGCCAAGTCGCGCGAAAGGGTTCGCCAGTCTTCACCGTATTTGCGAACCAAATTCGCTGCGGTGAAGTTAAATGTCTCGTAACGGCCACGGTCTTTGTAGTACCCATGCGGTGCCCAGTTTCCACGACCGTAAAGCCCCCCCATGGGTGAGTCCCTCTGAGGTAGATCCGAGAAGTAGAACTCTCGATCGGTAATCGGCGTTTGGGCGGAATTGGTGTCGACGCAATCGATGCCATTGGACCAGAACAAGCGACCCTCGGGATCAACCAACCACCACTTCCCCTCGTACTTCTGCACGCGGAAATGCCCCGTTGCCTTGAGCTCCGGACCCGCGACATAGCCGCCATAAAGGTCCCAATGTTCAGGAGACGGGTTTGCATCGATGTCTTGCTCTTCAAGAATCAGGTTCTGCTTGAGCTCTGCAAGCGAATGCGTTTTGCCAGGCCAATCGGCGTGAGCATACTGGCCAAAAAGATCAATCATCGGAAAGGGATCTGCGTTGGAATCCAGCCAAATCGTGGCAACCTTGGAATCACCCTCGGCACGAACGCTTGAGATCTCAACCGTTTGCTCATGATCCTTCTTGGTGACAAACAACAAGATCTTGTCGATCGCGTCGGTGTCCAGTCCTTGATCCTCACTGAACCCCTCGGGGTTGGATCGCATCCCCATCAGCCGACCCTTGAGATGATCGGGCATCTTGCGTCTCAACGCCGCACGAACCGTTCGCGTCTCTCCGGCGGCAAGCGTTTGGTTTTCCGTCAGCGAATCGGATTCCAAGTCGGCATCAAGACTGTCCACTCTGACCGCGAAACCGACACTCTTGGGGCCAACATTATGGACATCGACGGCCACGAATCCGTACTTGGACAAGTTACGGTTGTCTCCCTCCAACGTGATCGTGATGCCAGGCCACCGGTAGTCATGGCCTGCGCTCATCCGAAGTACCGAACCGTCGGGTTGGTGCTCGACCGATAACTCAACCGCATGCGGTTTCAGCACGGAAGGATCCAACGCAGAGTCGATCCGCAGTAGGGGGCGGTCGGCGAGGCACGAGGTCACCAACGGGAAGTTCAAAGCAACGCAGAGACAGACAGCCGCGCAGCGGCAGAGGAAAGACACGGTCATGATGTTGGCAGGGTTTGAAGCCGTGACGATCTCACGACAGGTGGGAGGGCTTGCTGCTCACAACGATGTCGCGAGTGCAGGAGGGAAACGCGGCACGCTGGCGCAACGACTCACGCCAGAGCTTACCGGTTAGTTCGCCACCAGTTTACCTCGATCGAATTTCGTGACAACCAATTGTGTGCATCCTCAACGCGGATGCACCACGATTTGATTACGGACCCTCTTTGCCACACCCGTTTGGCGGACAACTTCTTGGGCGACCTGCTTCAGATAGAAACTTGACAGCTGCCCCCGCAATAGAACGTCGTCACCGACGATCGAGGCATCAATCTGCGACAGCTCCTGGTGCGAAGTTCGCGACAACGCGGCACGCACCAAAGCCTGTCGCTGCGACGATACCGACGAGATCGCAGCGATTGTGGACTCGGCTAACATGATTTGGGCTACCCGGATTGAAAAGTGGTGGAACATCTTGACATAGCAACCGTCGCCCTTGGGCCGTCCTGAGCGACCGGCGACTCCCTCCGAACCGCGCGTGTCCGGCACCCCGGCGACGCCGGGCGCGAGGCGGATTCCGCTCGAAGCGTCGAGTGGCCAGCCGGTTGCTTCGCTGCCCCCTCTAACTCCGACCGCCGAATCTCCGTCTCTCGCGGAGCATCGATGCCGATTTGAACGCGGTTCCGACCGATCTTGGTGACGACAATCACGACCTCGTCGCCAATATGGATCGACTCGCCCTGCTTGCGACTAAGAACCAACATCTCCTACCCTCCGTTTTGCAAGGATTGCCATGCCACCGCACAGTACCTGCAATGGTCGTGCCAAGATCAATCGGGGCGTTGATTATCAGGAATTTCCTCAAAACATCGCCCGTTTTCCCCTTTTTGGGCTGGGCAGCGATTCTGCTGGGTTCGCGAAGGATTGCATCGAGTACAGTCAACTGTGCGAATACCGCTCATTGCCGTCCAAGCGTGCTGTGCCGCCACGCTATAATGGATTTCACAAACGGACCTTATCCCCCAAAATACGGGATCCCCCCAAATACGGGCCTCCTTCCCCTCACCCGCCATCCTGTGTCCTGCCATGACTGTTTTCCGATGGATCACCTGTTTGCTGCTCGTTTCGGCAATCTCGAGCGAGGCGATGTCTGCAACGCCCAGTTTCAGTCACGATATTCGGCCGATCCTGTCGGCCCACTGCTTCGCGTGTCACGGTCCCGACGAAGAAGAGCGGATGGCCGACTTGCGGCTTGATTCGCCCGACGACGTTGCGGCAATGGTCGTTTCCGGCGATGCCGATTCGAGCGAAATGTTTGCTCGGATCACCAGCGATGACGAAGACGTGCTGATGCCACCCGCCGATTTTGGCAAACCGTTAACGGCTGACCAAATCGAAGCGATTCGACAGTGGATCGCAGCCGGTGCTGCTTACCAGGAACACTGGGCCTTTGTCGCGCCGACGAAGCAAACACCTGCGTCGGTACCGATCGATTCGCCAACCGATGCGATCAACCATTTTGTCCAGCAAGCGATTGAGGAGATGGGACTTGTCGCCAATCCTGCTGCGGACGACCGGTCGCTTCTCCGCCGAGTCTGTTTGGATCTTACCGGCTTGCCGCCGAATCGCGAACAAGTGGATACGTTTCTTTCGGATGCGTCCCACGATGCGTATGAGCGGCTGGTTGATTCGCTACTTGCCTCGCGGCACTATGGCCAGCACATGGGGAGGTACTGGTTGGACTTGGTTCGCTATGGTGACACGCACGGGTTGCATTTGGACAACTATCGCGAGATGTGGCCTTATCGCGATTGGGTCATTGACGCGATGAACGCGAACATGCCCATCGACCAGTTTTTCACCGAACAATTGGCTGGGGATCTGTTTCCCGATGCGAGCGAGGCTCAGCGGATCGCCAGCGGTTTCAATCGGCTGAATGTTACCACCAATGAAGGCGGCTCCATCTATGACGAAGTGTTTGCACGCAACGTGATCGACCGAACCGACGCGTTTGGAACCATCTTTCTAGGGATGACGACGGGTTGCAGTGTTTGTCATGACCATAAGTTTGATCCGTTGACCATGCGAGACTACTACTCCTTATCCGCCTATTTCAATAGCCTCGACGGCAAAGCGATGGATGCGAATATCAAGGATCATCCGCCGTCAATGCCGGTTCCAACGCAGCAGCAATTGGATGAGATTGCGGAGTGCGAGAAGGAACTCGTCGCCTTGCGAACCGAAATGGCAGGTCCCATCGAAACCGTTGATGCTTCCCAGCGAGATTGGGAGCGTTCGCTGTCGGATCAAACTGCGGAGAATTCGGTTGTCCTGCATCCGACAAGCGTGGTGTCCGAAGCCGGTGTGGAAATGAAGACGCACGAGGATGGAACCGTTGAGGTGGTCGGAGAGGCTGCTGCGAAAGACACGACGACCCTGATCGCGCAGCTACCAGCAAACTCGGCTTGGAAAACCCTCCATCTTGAAGCCTTGGTCGAGGAACCAAACGATCGAGTGGGGCTGTCATCCAATGGCAACGTCGTCCTTTCGGAAATCGTGGTCGAGTGGAATGAGAGCGACGCGGAAGAGGGCTGGATGGAAGTCCCGGTCGTACATGCCGTTGCGGATGTTGAGCAATCGGACGGTTCCTTTGCCGTGAAGTATGCGATTGATGGAAAAGTGAAGGCTCAAGAGGGTTGGGCCGTCCACGGGCATGGGCCGAGCGGGCCGCGCAACGCTTGGTTTGTCCTTGCCCCCCTGCTGACGGAGTCGCCGGATGCCAGACTGCGTATCCGACTCAAGTATCAGTCGGTTTATGCCAAACACCAATTTCGCAAGATCCGTTTATCGTTGGCAACGACCATGCCGTCGGTCCCCGAGTCGCAACGGATTGTCTTGGGATCGATGCACAGCGTCGGACCTTTTCCCGTTGCCAACACCGATCTCGCGTATGACCAATCCTTCGCATCCGAGCAGTCCAAGTTCGATCCGAGCGAGAGCTTTCGATTTGAAGATCAGGACTATGGGTGGCAGCACCGTGAGGATTTACCGACCGTGGCGGTTCATCGGCTTGGCACCGTAAGTGACCGAGCGAGCGTGATGGTACTCCATCAACCGTTAACAGCCCCATCCGATCAAAACGTAACTCTGTTGATCGACACCAGCGACGGTCACGTCGTTTATCTGAACGACAAAGAGGTCGCAAGACGTCAAGGTCCCAAAACGATCCGACCGCTGTCGGAGGAATACGAATTGAATCTCAAAAAAGGTGAGAATCGTTTGTACGTCAAAGTCGTCAATCATGCGGAACCTTCGATGTTTTGTTTTGCTTTCCGCTCTCCGGCAATCGACACAGGACCACAACTCGCTCAACTCGCGGGGATCCCCCCGTCCGACCGAAGCGACGCAGAAACGATCTCACTTCGCAAGTATTTCCGAAGCGTTGTTTGCACACATCCCGATTGGTTGTTGCTCGGAAAGCTCGAATCGGGATTACTGAAACGAATCGAGCAGATTCGCAGTTCGATTGCGACCACGTTGATTTGGAAGGAACTCAAAAAACCACGACAAGCACACCTCTTGCTTCGCGGTCAATACGATTCTCCTGGCGAAGCGGTCGAGCGACGGACTCCCGGTTTCCTTCCCCCCATGGACGACGCGTTGCCAAACAATCGACTGGGCTTAGCCAAATGGTTGACGTCCGATTCCCATCCGCTCACATCGCGAGTGGCAGCGAATCGAGTCTGGCAACAATTTTTTGGTATCGGATTGGTCAAGACGAGTGAAGACTTTGGAAGCCAAGGCCAACCGCCAAGCCATCCCGAATTGCTGGATTGGTTGGCCGTTGATTTTCGCGAAAACGGTTGGGATCTGAAACGCCTGACCAAAGCGATTGTGATGAGTGCGCCCTACCGCAGGTCGGCAAGGATTCATCCGCGGGCGCAGGAACTCGACCCGGAAAACCGCTTTCTCGCGCGAGGTCCTCGCTTTCGACTCGATGCCGAGATGCTACGAGATCAAGCGTTGGCGATTTCGGGATTGCTTGTCGACGACATCGGTGGCCCGAGTGTCAAGCCACCCCAACCGTCGGGGCTCTGGCAAGCGGTGGGTTACACACGCAGCGATACCGCAACGTTCTCGGCCGACAGCGGTGACAAGGTGTACCGACGTAGCGTCTACATTTTTTGGAAACGCACGAGTCCGCCCCCCCAGATGACCACGTTTGATGCTCCGAGTCGTGAGTCGTGTGCTGCTCGGCGTGAACGAACCAACACGCCGCTGCAAGCACTGCTGTTGATGAACGAAACGCAATACCTTGAAGCGGCACGAGCCCTGGCGGGTCGTGTGTTCGAGCAAGAGCACTTGAAGACACCCCAGGACCAAGTGGCTTGGGTATTCGAAACCGTTACGGTTCGCCCGCCACAGTCAAAGGAACTTGAAGAGCTCGTGGGGCTCCTTCATGATTTGACCGTTCACTATACACAGCATCCCGAACAGGCCGCGAAATTGACCGGCGACTCTTCAGCCGATTCCGCAGCATGGACCCTTCTATGCAGCACCCTCTTGAACCTCGACGAAGTCGTGAACAAGTAACTTGATTCGAAGAATACAATGACTCTCCCATTTGACTCTCTGCAAACCCTTCGTCAACAATTGACTCGCCGTGCCTTTTTTTCGCGGACGTCGGCCGGCATGGGGGCCGCCGCGCTCGCATCGTTGGATCAATCGGTTGGTGCATCTGCGGTGCGTGGATTGCCTGGATTGCCGCATCACCCCCCCAAGGCAAACCGTGCGATCTATCTGTTCATGTCGGGGGCGCCCAGCCAGATGGACATGTGGGACCACAAACCGGCCATGGAAGATTGGTTCGACAAGGATTTGCCCGAATCGATTCGTATGGGCCAGCGATTGACGACCATGACGAGTGGACAGTCGCGGTTTCCCATCGCGCCAAGTATCTATTCCTTCTCGCCTCATGGTGAAGCAGGAACGATGGCCAGTGAATTGGTTCCGTTCATGGCGAAGAAGGTCGATGAGATCGCCTTGGTCAAATCGATGTACACCGAAGCGATCAATCATGATCCAGCGATCACGTACATTTGCACAGGGAACCAGCTTCCGGGAAAGGCGAGTTTGGGGGCATGGTTGAACTATGGGCTCGGTAGCGAGAACGAGAACTTACCCGCATTTATCGTGATGACCGCCTCCTGGACGGGACGTAAAGAGGCACAGGCGCTCTACAACCGATTGTGGGGCAGCGGGTTCTTGCCGAGCAAATATCAAGGCGTCGCACTTCGCAGCGCCGGCGATCCCGTGTTGTACCTGTCAAATCCAGACGGGATCGATCGTTCGGTCCGCCGTCGGATGCTCGATAGTTTGGCTGAGTTGAACCTAGCCACAGCGGAACGTCTCGGCGACCCCGAAACCAACGCTCGTATTGCCCAATATGAGATGGCGTTCCGAATGCAAACGAGTGTCCCTGAACTTACGAATATCAGCGATGAACCCAAACACATTCTCGAGATGTATGGTCCCGACGTGACGGTTCCAGGGACGTTTGCCAATTGTTGTTTGATGGCGCGGAGGATGGCGGAACGTGGTGTGCGATTCACTCAAATCTTCCATCGTGGATGGGACCAGCACGGAACGCTGCCAAAGGACTTGCCGAACCAATGTCGTGATGTGGATCAGCCATCGTCCGCTTTGCTGAGCGATTTGCGACAACGAGGCATGCTTGATGATACGCTGGTGGTTTGGGGAGGTGAGTTCGGTCGAACGGTCTATTGTCAGGGCAAATTGACGAAAACGGACTATGGACGCGACCATCATCCCAAGTGCTTCACGGTTTGGCTGGCGGGCGGCGGAGTCAAGGGAGGCGTCGTTCACGGAGAAACGGATGAATTCAGTTACAATATTGTCAAGGATCCGGTTCACATTCGGGATTTGAACGCGACCATCTTGCATTTGATGGGAATCGATCACCAACGGTTCACGTATCCGTTCCAGGGACTCGACCAAAAGTTAACGGGCGTCGAGGAAAGTCGGATCGTCCGCCAGATTCTGACGTAGCCCCCCACAGGTCATCCTGACAGCGTGACGTTTCAACGCTATCTTTGGCGGCCCAAACGAGTTGATCCTGACACTGAGTCTCACACTGAATTCGATTCCGCTTCATGACCATTCAACGCAATCCTACGCGCGCCGTCCCGATCGGTTCGATCTGCATCGGCGCTGGGCATCCGATCGCCGTACAGAGCATGACCGCGACCAAGACGCAAAACATTGACGCCACGGTCGCACAAGCAGAAGCCCTGCGTGAACGAGGCGCTGGCGTCGTGCGGATCGCGGTCGATAGTGACAAGGATGCGGAGGCCCTTGCCGAGATCCGCAAACAAACCACCGCAAACTTGGCGGTGGATTTGCAAGAGAATTTTCGCTTGGCGGAAAAGGTCGCGCCGTTCGTCGATAAAATTCGATACAACCCTGGCCACCTTTACCATCATCAGCGAGAAAAGCCGTGGCAAGACAAAGTTCGCTTCCTGGTCGAGCAAGCGATCGAGCACGATTGTGCGATTCGAATTGGTGTGAATTGTGGCAGTGTCGATCCTGCAAAAAAAGAGGCCGGGGACCCAACGGATTCCATCACCCCCATGATCCGCAGCGCGATCGAGCACTGTGAGTTTATTGACTCGATGGGATTCGACCGCTATGTCGTGTCGCTAAAGGATAGTGACCCGCGACAGGTGATTGAGGTGAATCGACGGTTTGCCGAGATGCGTCCCGACGTGCCGCTGCACCTGGGGGTGACCGAAGCTGGCATGCCGCCGGACGGCATCGTCAAGACTCGCATCGCCTTTGAACAACTGATTGGTAAAGGGATCGGGGATACCGTGCGGGTTTCGTTGACGCTGCCGAACGATCGCAAACCCGAAGAAATCGATGCGGGGCTATCGATCGTTCGCGATATTTACGATGGGCGAGTCCGCTCGGTGGTCGTCTTTGACGATACCCAATTGAACATCATCAGTTGTCCAAGCTGTTCGCGAGTCGAGAACGAGGCGTTCATCGAATTGGCGGCGAGCGTCAAAGAGATGACCGCCTATGCCCAAGCGTATGCGATCACCATCGCTGTGATGGGATGTCGCGTCAACGGTCCTGGCGAAACGGATGATGCCGACCTCGGGTTGTGGTGCGGTCCCGCAAAAGTCAATCTGAAGCGAGGTACCGAAGCGCTTGGTGCCTTCGGCTATGACGAAATTTTGCCCAAGCTCAAGCACGAACTTGATCAATTGATCGCCAAAAGGCAGCCCTAAGCATCGCGTGAACAACAAGTGACGACTTGGGTCGTGGACGAGGCTACGAGTCCCGTGTTGCAGGACTCGTGGCCTCGTCCACTACGTTGGTTATTGATCTCGCGATGCTAAGTGACTTCGATGATCGCCTTGATCACGCCCGATTCTGGGCGAGTGAATGCGTCGAAATCGTCGAGGACGGCATCAAATCCGGTTCGGTGTGTGACCCAGGGATCGGTGTTGATGGTGCCATCTTCAATCAGCCCGATGATTCGAGAGAAATCGGTCGGCATCGCATTGCGCGACGCCAACAAGGTCGCTTCCGGACGATGCATCGTGGGGTGCTTGAAGGACAGTTCGTCTGTGGTGATGCCCACGTACACCAAACGACCAGTCGGTGCCAAATAGGTCAGCGCTGCCGACATCGAGTGCTTGTTTCCCGTCGCATCGGTGATCACCTGGTAAAGATCACCTCCGGTGACTTGTTGCATTCGATCGATTTCCGATCCATCACCTTTGAACAACACCGTGTTCTCGATGCCGTAGTGCTGTCGAACAAAATCGAGACGCGCTTCGTTCATATCCATCACACTGATGGTCGCATCGGTCAGCCGAGCAAACTCAAGGGTTGCGAGTCCAATCGGCCCCATTCCAATGATTAACGCATGGTCCGCCGCACCGAACTTTCCCGACCCAGGTGCGCCACGATCATTCGCGTGGCATCCGATCGCCAGCGTTTCCACCAGCGCAAGTTGCTCGTAAGAGAGCTGGGCGGATCGGTGCAACTTATCCGCCCGCAACAGGAACGAGTCACACAACCCTCCATCCATCATGACGCCGATGACTTTGAGCCGCTGGCAACAATTCAATGCCCCGCGCCGACACGCATAACACTCGCCACAGTCCATGTACGGTTCCACGCTGCATCGGTCGCCAGCCTTCACATTTGTAACACCTTCGCCCACTGCGATCACTTCCACTCCCAACTCGTGGCCAGGAATTCGCGGAAAATCAAAGAACGGGAACTTCCCCAAGTAGCAGCTGATGTCCGTGCCGCAAACGCCCATGCGGTGCGTGCGGACAAGCGCCTGCCCGACCCCCGGTGCCGAGGGCTCGTCGATCTCGATTCGTTTCAGTTGCTTGGGTTCACTGATCTGGATCGCACGCATGATGTGTTCCTAAAGGGTGTAGGCATTGATTGCCGCATTGGCAAAAAACTCGGCCTGTTCCGTGGTCGAAAGGTGACTCGCAAGCTGCTCGGTGGTTTGCAGCCAACGCAAGTATTCGGTTTTCAGCAAACAGACGGGCCAGTCGCTGCCGAACATCAATCGCTTGGGAGTGAACACTTCGAGCGCAATGTCAAAATACCTCCGGATCGAATCCAAATCCCAACACGCATCTCTCACTTCGGTCACCACACCCGAGAACTTGCAGACCACATTGTCTCGTTTAGCCAGCTCGCGAAAGTGGACCTCCCAATCCTGGTCGAACTGGTCGTTTTGGATCGTGGGTTTAGCGATATGGTCGAGCACAAACGGTTGTTCGGGGTGCAAGTCGACAAACTCGATCGCAGCGGGCAATTGACGTGCAAAGATCAGCAGGTCGTACACCAAGCCGAACGGTTTCAACAACCGGATGCCTCGATTGAAATCCGCTCGCAACAGGAATTGATCGTCCGGTTCGTCCTGGACCACATGTCGAACCCCCTTCAAGGCTGAACAATCGGCATATCGGGCCAACACCTCAGGCAGCTCAGGTGACACCAGCGGAACCCAGCCGACGACACCACGAATCAGGGGCTCCGTATCCGCCAATCGCAGCAGGGTGTCGGTTTCTTCGAGCGTTTGCCGAGCTTGAACCGATACAAACCCGTCCAGATTGGCGGCCAAAGCGATTTCGCGAAGTTGGGGTCCCCAAAAATCGTGCCGCAACACCGCCATCTCCTCCGAGATCCATGTGTACTGCTCAGCAGAGTACTTCCAAACATGGTGGTGGCTATCGATTCGCATATCCAAATGAGCCGTCTTTCGCTTGAAGTGACCGTCTTTCGCCGGCAAGGAACTTATCCCGTTTGTGCCGTTTTCGCAATCCATCGGGAAGCCTGCCAACCGGGTGGCCTGCGACCCAGGAAGCGTTGTGGCCGAACACCCTCTTCTTTCTCCAATCCAACGCGGCCACTTAATCGGAACGTTCGGAATGATCGCTCCCTTTTGACCGGTCTTGAAGCGGGATTGCTGCAATTGCCGATGCTAGCATTGTTCCCCTGACCCCAATCCCTGTCGAGACGCTCGGCTCACTTACGTTCTACCCTCCCAGCAGCATCACCTTCTCCCCGCACCGCGTCACCTCCAGACGCCGCGGGACAGGAAAGTGGATGGTGTCCAGAACGTAAGATGAGCGCGAACGACTTGACACCTCGACTGCCGAGCTATCCATGTCGCAATCTGAAGTTCTTTCGCTTGAATTTGATACCGCATCCGATTTTGAACTCGAAGAGTCACGAGTCCGTACCAAGAAACGGGCTCCCCGCTCCGCCGCGGCACAATCGCCACTTGAGACGTATTTGCGTGAAATCAATGAGACCGCACTGTTGTCAGCGGACGACGAGTCGGAGCTTGCCGAACGCATCGCACAAGGAGACGCCTTGGCTCGTGACCGCATGGTGCGAGCGAATTTGCGACTGGTGGTCAACATCGCTCGCGGCTACACCGGCAAAGGTCTTGGCTTGCAGGATCTGATCGAAGAGGGCAATCTCGGGTTGTTGCGAGCGGTCGAGGGCTTTGACCCGACGGTCGGGACTCGTTTCAGCACTTACGCAAGTTATTGGATCAAGCAGTCCATCAAACGTGCTTTGATCAACAGCGCCAAAACGATTCGGATTCCTGCCTACATGGTCGAGTTGCTGAGCAAGTGGCGTCGAGCGACGGCGCGGCTGAGTGAAGAATTGGGGCGAACGCCATCCAACGAAGAGATCGCTCGCGTGTTAGGTTTGCCGAAAAAGAAGCTGCCGATCATTCGAAAGGCGATTCGCATCAGTAACAGCACGCCACAAAGCGACCAAACCGAAGCGGGCTGGTCGTTGGGTGACATGGTGATGGACGAGCGTCTCAAAGCCCCGGATGAGGAGATGCTTGATCACGATATCCTTCGTCATGCGATGGAATTGCTCGGTGACTTAGAAGACCGGGAAGCGACCGTCTTGAAACTTCGATTTGGCCTGGGCGGTTGCGAACCCAAGACGCTCAAGGAAATCGGTGCCGAATTGGGGCTGACGCGCGAGCGCGTCCGCCAGATCGAGACCGAGGCGCTGCGACGATTGGCGGATGGTTTGACCGATCCCCATGAGCGATTGTTTGGATAGGAATCCCCTTCGATGAGAGGCCCCGTCGAGTTACGATAGAAAGACCGCCATGTTGAGTATCGGTCTCGGACGTCTATCCTGCTTGAGTTGTCAAATGCCTCCCCTGAAGCTTGCCCTCGCGCCGTTGGTTCTGCTGCTGATGCCGATCACGGTGTTTTCGGATCAGGATGGCAAAACTCCTTCCTCGCTGTTCCCCGATGCCGGTCTCGATGCGGCGGTTCGTGCCCAGGTCTACAACAAACGCGACACCGTCGTCCCGCTGACCCCTGACGATGTCGTCAACGTCTCGCAAATCCATGCATCCAGCAGGACCATTAAGAGCTTGGAAGGTATTCAGCATTGCGGATCCTTGATGCTGCTGGATGCTTCGGAGAACGAGATTTCGGATTTATCGCCCCTTGCGAGATTGCCGCGATTGCAATCGCTGAACTTATCGAGTAACCAAATTCATGACATCGCGGCGCTCGACGGACTTGCGGCAATGCAATGGTTGGATCTCTCAGGCAACGACGTCCGAGATCTGTCCGCTTTGAAAAAGATGGCGAATTTGCGAACGCTTTACCTTGCCGACAATCAGATCGAGTCGATCGACGCGCTTACGGAGTTGCGAAAACTCTGGTCCCTTGATCTCGCAGACAACCATGTTTCCGATTTGTCGGCGCTCAAGCATCTGAAGTGGCTGCGAACCTTGAACCTCGACGCCAATCCGGTGCAAACGTTAGCCCCCTTGGCATCGCTGCAAGAACTAAAAAGGTTGATCCTTCGTGGCACGCCGCTTCGTGACCTTGGTCCCCTGATCGAAATGTGTCGAAAGGATTTCGAGGGTGGCCGCCACTTTGCTCCGTTTCTGCGAGTCTACCTCAGCGAAGATTCTCGGACGGGTGATTCCCTCGGCGATCAAAGCAACCAGCTCCGGTCCTTGGGCGTCAAAGTTCACGTTTCACCCTAAAGCGTTTGGGTCCGTGACACCGTTTTCGGATGGCATGTCCGTTCGAACAAGTGCTTTTCGATCGTGAGGGGGCACACGAACAGAGCATACGAAAACAGGACAGGTGGTAAGCCTGTCCTGGATGCGATTTGCGTTGTGACGTGGTGGGTTATCGATTTAGCTCGATGCCGAATGTGCCACCCACCATGACGACGTCTTGGTCCGAGTCGCCACCGATCAGTAGGTTTGATGGGCCTTGTGGCGGGCCACCTCTCCAAATCCCGGTTGCGAAATCGATCACTTGGAAGCCACCGCGAAGTTTGATCGACTTGGTCAATTGGTAGGCCATCTCTCCACGTATATCAAACCCGATCACGAACTCCTCGTTGCGAGTGTAGACGGGGGTTGTCTTGTCTACGAGCTCGAAAGAAACCTCCGAACCAATTCCGTTGCCATCGTAAACCGTCGTGTCGACCGTTTGCTGGGTCTTTGCACACTGCAGGCTTCCACCGGTGAAGGCTCGGAAGTCCGCAGAGAAAGTAAACCGATCGCGGAACTTGATGTACCGGAAGCCAACCTGACCGGCAAGGACATCGTTTTCGGTGATCGTGGAATCGGTCAGCAATCGTTCGTAATCATCGCCAAGAATGAGGTCGGACAACAAACTGCCATCAAGCGTCGTGCGGTAATCTTGGCGGACGTTGTAATCGTTCAATCGGCTCCATCGGAATCCGACAAACGGTTCCAAGATGCCGCCATAGTGATACGGTTCCATTCGCCAATGCTTGTTGAGCTCGAAGCTGTCGTATTCCAGGACGTTCAGTGCGTCTTGAACCCAATACTGACGCACATTGTATTGAAGAACGTTTCCGTCACCCGCAGGAACGATCGCTCCAAATGGAGGTCCAACAACACCGTCCTTGGAACCGTAGGGCAACAAGTCTCCTTCATTGGTGCGGTTGAGTCGTTCACGGATGACCGTGTCATAGGCGCTGGGACCATGAAGATTTGTGTAGGTGAACATCCAACCGTGCTCGACGTCCGGCAACATGTAGCCGATTTCGTAGCGGTTCCCCCAGCCAAGATCGAGCTTGGTCTCAGCGGATGTCAAATCGTCTAGTTCTGGACGCGATGCGTAAAGAGCCAGCCGATCGTAGGTGGCAAACCACCCTGTGTTCGCCCGTTTCTTGGGCTTCATGTCGGCAAGGTCCATGTCCGTAACCGGACGAAACCATTGAAAGTCAGGTTCAAAAGCAAAGGGATCCGCTGGCGGAACATGTTCCTGTGCGTTTCCTATGGCGATTGCACCCAGCATTGCTAGGCTTGTGAGCAGGCTTGCCGTCAGCTTCCGTACCGACATCGCGTGTTCCACCGTCTTCATGAAGTTGAGATTGAGTAGAATCCCGCCGGCTATGCAGCGATCATATCGACGCACGAAGCATCGACACAAACAGATTCTAATTCAGGTTGTGCCGGTAGTATCGGCTGGTTTGATCACGAAGGCTTAGTCTGTTTGGCTGTGGAAGCGGCAAAAAACCGAGAATCTGCAGAATCGGTACAAATTGCCATTGCCGGGAACGCTATTTTTTGCCCATCGCTCGTTTGCTTGCAAAAAATTCGGTCAAGACTTGACCGCATCGGTCCGCCAGCACGCCGGACGTGATGTCGCAACGATGGTTCAGCCTCGGATCCTCAAGCAGGTGGTACAAGCTGCTCACCGCGCCGGCCTTCGGATCGGCCGCACCAAACACCACGCGAGGAATTCGAGATTGCAGAATCGCCCCCGCACACATGATGCACGGCTCAAGCGTGACGTAGAGGGTGGCATCTTCCAACCGCCAATCTTCGATGGAAGCGGCGGCTTGCGTGATCGCTATCATTTCTGCGTGAGCCGTGGGATCCTTCAAGGATTCTCGCTGGTTCGACGCCGCAGCAATCACGCTGTTCCGCCGGACAATGATCGCACCCACCGGAACCTCGTCCTCCAAAGTCGCCTGATACGCCAACTCCAACGCGCGCCCCATAAAGTGAGCATCGACGTCCAGCGTTAAGGGTTGGGAGATTTCCTGGTCGCTCACTCGGCGGTCACATCCTTTTTCACGTCACTCTTCTTCGCGTCGCTTTCTTTGGCACCCGCGTCCGGCACCGTTTTGTCACCTGGCTTCGTCACGGGCAATTTTCCGATCCGAATATTGCGGATTTCCGAGGCGCACTCGTACGCCGCGATGCCCATCGGTACGCACAAAAACATCTCGGATCGGATGTCAAATTCGTGGCCCTCGCGGACTTGCTCGATGACTTTCTTGTCATCAAGCCAGCATTGGATCGCCGCGTCCGTCACTCGTACTCGGACGCGATACCACTTTTCGTTGTCAAAACTGCGGAACCGGGTCGTCGAGTTCTCGCTCGCATCGTACCCATCAACGCTGCTCAGCCCGATGACGCCGCCTCCCCACCCGCCAAGCACCAAGCTGATGGGCGATTTGCCGACGGGAAACGTCAAGGCACAGAAAAAATCGTAACCATCGGTTCGACGAGCTTCCAAGGAGATCTCGTAGTTTTCGCGAAGGACGGGGCCCTCCCAACGAATTCCCGTCAGCGGATCACCCGAGGCTAGGGTCACCGAATTGCCTTTCAGCACGACTTCGCCATCTCCCCCAAAGTCGCAAGGAACCCAAGAGTCCTGTAGCGGCTTCATCTTTATTTTATTGGCTGTTTCCGCCGGTTCTGGCTTCTTCGCAGCAGGTTTGTCCGGCTGGGTGGCCGAATCGGTGGCGGTCGTGTCCTCCGACACCGTTTGCGCGACCGAAAAACTGGGCTGGCACCCGAAACTAATCAGCAGCGATAAGGCGAAAGCTGAAAAACGTGGTCGAGATTCAATCATCCGGTAACAAAAACAAAGCACAGCACGATTCCTCATGGTGGGGGTATCACTTAGCTCAATAGGGCAGTTTTTCGATCCGAAGACTTGCCTTCAAACGAAACGGAGTCAGTATGTCAACTATTCCAGCTTATCCCACATGCGACACAACCATGCAGTCCGTCACAAAAAAAACCATCTTGGGAGTCCGCTTGGCCGTTGCCACGCTGGTTGCGTATTGGGTCGCGATCTTTGTCGGAACGCACCTGCCGAATCACGTCATCCACGGCCCTGCCATTAGCGACAAGCTGATGCACTTTAGTGCCTTCGCCGGCCTGGGTTTGCTGTTGTGCTACATCACGACGTCGGACCGGCTCGTCCGTCGGTTCAGTATGATCGCGGCGATCGGATTGTGCTATGCCGCAGCCGACGAATGGTCACAAGGATTTGTCAAAGGGCGGACCACCGACGTGATGGATTTTTTGGCAGACGCGGCTGGGTTGTTTGCCGCCATCGCCGTCTATCTGATTTGTCGAGCGATTTACTATCGCTGGACCGCCACGGCCAACGAGCCGAGGCTCGATTCGGTGGGCTAACACGCCCCTCGTTTTCGAACTGGTTTTGCGGCTCTGTTTATTAGATTCTTGTTAAGAAACGGAGTGTCGTTACGCAGGTTCTTGCGAATCGGCTGGGCCGATTGCTCGGTAACCTTGACGGGATTCTTGAATTAACAAGAATCGTTCCATGAATCTCGCGTCAGGTAAGAATCATGCATGGGAGTGCCTAGTTTGCAGACGAACGATGAAAGCTACCGTCGGATTCGAGAGGAAATTCTCGATTCCATTGATGAAGAACTTGAGGCGGAACTTGATGATGCGATTGTCGAACGTCCTGACCACCCGGGGCAACAGCGGCCCAAGGGGTTTCGACGGAAGTACTTTGTCGAACTCGTAAAACTTCAGCGTGAGCTTGTCAAGCTTCAAGAGTGGGTTGTTGAATCGGGTGCAAAGGTTTGCATTCTCTTCGAGGGGCGTGATGCAGCCGGAAAGGGGGGTGTCATCAAACGCATCGTTCAACGACTCAATCCTCGCGTCTGTCGCGTGGCGGCCTTGCCGGTCCCCACGGAACGGGAAAAGACTCAATGGTATTTCCAACGCTATGTCGCCCATCTGCCCGCCGCTGGCGAGATCGTCTTGTTTGACCGAAGCTGGTACAACCGAGCAGGAGTCGAGCGTGTGATGGGCTTTTGCAGCGATGAGGAATACGAAGAGTTCTTGAAAACGGTCCCTGACTTTGAACGGATGCTGGTTGGATCAGGAATGCATTTGTTTAAATACTGGTTGTCGATTAGCGATGAAGAACAGCAGTTTCGTTTTCAGTGCCGAATTCACGACACGCTGAAACAGTGGAAGCTCAGTCCCATGGACTTAGAATCACGCAAACGCTGGGAACAGTACACGATCGCCAAAGAGATCATGCTTGAACGCACGACGCTTTCGGAAGCTCCCTGGTTCGTGCTCAACGCGGTCGATAAAAAACGGGCGAGACTGAACTGTATTCGACATCTGTTGTCGCAAATTCCCTATCGGGAAGTCGAACGGGAACCACTCGACTTACCGAAGCGAGAACGCCATGACGACTATGCCCGTACGCCCGTGCCTCGCGATTTGATCGTGCCGGAATACTATTAGTACTTCGGTCCACCTTCCCTCGCTTCACATCGAGCAGTGACGGACTTGAGGCCGTTGCCCGTCGGTATCGCAACGGGTGAGCCGTTCTCTGGCTCGGGTTGGCCGAAATGTTTCCCGTAACGGTTACAGCTTCGCAGGTTGGTTAATAATACGTTAAGGAAGGTTTCCCCAGGCAATTCGCTCAACTAAAAAGGTGGGGTCGACTCTTGAACTCTCCTAACCAGGGCTCTTTCGCCTGTCTGAGGTACACCGTGTCCAAGCACTTACCCTTATGTCTCACCTGCATCGCGATCGTGGTGGCCACAGGATGTGGTCCTGCAAGGTCACCCAACTCCTCGGGGGCTTCCGCGGGTGGTTCCGGCGAGACCATCAAGCTGCAAGGTTCAGGAGCGAGTTTCCCCGCTCCCCTTTACGGACGTTGGTTTAAAGAATACAGCGCCGCGACCGCGGGTGTAAAAGTGGACTACCAAGCGAAGGGAAGCGGTGGGGGCATTAAAGACTTCATTGAACACACCGTCGACTTTGCAGCCAGTGACGCAGCGATGAATGACGACGAGATCTCTCAGGTCGATCAAGGGGTTGTGCTGCTTCCCATGACAGCGGGCAGCATTGTTTTGTCCTACAATCTTCCCGAGCTTTCCAAGCCGTTGAAGCTATCGCGAGTCGCCTACTCTAAAATTTTCCTTGGGCAAATCTCGAACTGGAATGATCCTGAGATTGCCAAAACGAATGAGGGCGTGAAGCTTCCCGATTTACCGATTACCGTCGTGCGCCGGGCAGACAGCAGCGGGACAACCTTTGTGTTTACCAATCATTTGAGTGAAATCAACCAGGAATTTGCGGACGGACCTGGAACAGGAAAATCCGTCAATTGGCCTGAAAGCGACAAGTTCATCGCGGCACCCAAGAACGACGGCGTGACTGCGACGATCATGCAAACCCCCGGTGCAATTGGTTACATCGAGTATGGGTTCGCACAGCAAGCCAAGTTGGCCATGGCGGATTTGGAGAATGCGTCGGGCAATTTTGTCTCGCCGACGTTGGACAATGCGAAAGCGGCTTTGGCAGGTGTGAAGATGCCGGCCGACATGCGAGCATGGCTCCCCGACCCGAAGGGTGATCAAGCTTATCCAATTGTCAGCTATACCTGGTTGTTGTGCTATGAAAAGTATGACGATCCGCAGCAGGCGCAAGCATTGAGTGATCTCGTGCGCTGGTGTCTGACCGAAGGACAAAAATCGAGTGCCGAGATGGGCTACGTCCCGCTGCCTGAGATCGTTGTTGAAGCCGTGACACGAAAGCTTGATTCGATTCAGTAGTCACGATCACCCTGAGGATTCTGATGGCTGCTAAGACGTCCAAAGCCGAATTCAGCGATGCGCTGTCGACCTCGTCGATCTCATCGCCGCCCTCGGGATCCGAACTTGTGAAAGACCGAGTTTTTCGCGGGTTGACGCAAGGGTTCGCATGGTTGACCGTGGGATTGGTGTTCTACATTGTTTACGAAGTTGGCGGCAAAGCGATGCCGGCGATTCAAGAGCACGGACTCCGTTTTCTGACGACAACAACCTGGGATTTGCAGAAAGAGCAATTCGGAGTTCTCCCTGAGATCTGGGGGACGCTCTACAGCTCGCTGCTGGCACTGTTGATTGGCGGATTCTTTGGAATCGCCATTGCGATCTTTCTCACCCAGGACTTCCTGCCTCCGAAGATGGAGTGGGTGTTCAAGAATATTGTTGAGATGTTGGCTGCGATCCCCAGCGTCGTTTACGGATTGTGGGGGATCTTCGTTGTGATTCCCATGATCCGGCCTGCAGCAGGCTGGGTGCACGAGCATCTTGGCTGGATTCCTTTGTTCGGAACCTCCTTGTCGGGGCCAGGAATGTTGCCAGCCGCATTGGTCTTGTCGATTATGATTCTGCCGACCGTGTCAGCGATTTCACGTGATTCGCTGAGTAACGTGCCAGGCAAGTTAAAGGAAGCGGCCTACGGACTCGGCGCGACTCGCTGGGAAGCGATCTTTGGAGTGATCCTTCCGACGGCATCGACGGGGATCTTTGGCGCGTTGGTCCTTGGTTTTGGCCGGGCTCTTGGCGAAACCATGGCGCTTGCGATGTTGGTGGGCAATTCGAACCAGATGAGCATTTCGCTTTTCTCACCGGGCAACACACTTGCTGCTCTGCTGGCAAACCACTTCCCCGAAGCGGGAGAAAAGGAAGAGCCGGTTTTGATGTACGCGGCGCTGGTGTTGTTATCGATCACGTTGCTCGTCAATGTTTTTGGTGCATTGCTTTTAAAACAGGCATCGAGTCGACTCGGTGCTCGCGGAGGGCCAAAATGAACTCGGCGGAAATCGCGGAAGAATTCAAAGACGTCGACTTCTCGCAGCTGGAACGGTCGCTGAGACATCCACGAACGTTTCTCAGTGCTGCGTTGAGTTGCGGAACGGGAATCGCGACGGTCGTCGCTTGCATTCCGCTGTTCAGCGTTTTGGTCATGCTGATTTGGCGGGGAGGAAAAAAACTATCACTGGAACTCTTTACGGCATTGCCACCCACCGCGTTTGAACAGGGCGGTGGTTTTGGCAACGCGATTGTGGGGACACTTGTCATTGTCGCCATTGCGGCCTTGATTTCGATTCCGGTGGGTGTTTTGACGGCCGTTTTTTTGGCGGAGTTTGGTCCGGATAGCAGAACGGCGTCTGTGGCGAGGTTTTGTGCCAAGACGCTTACCGGGCTGCCATCGATTCTCGCTGGCGTTTTTGCCTATGCAGCCGTGGTGTTGGCGACGGGATCCTACTCGGCTCCGGCCGGTGGCGTCGCGCTGTCGCTGTTGATGCTGCCGACGGTCATCTTGACGGCCGAGGAAGCGATGCGGATGGTGCCGCTGCGGATGAAAGAGGCAGCGATTGGAATGGGTTGCACCAAGACACAGGTGGCTTGGAAGATCGTTATACCGACGGCGTTCCCGGGCATTCTGACTGGCGTCATGTTGGCGATCGCGCGTGCAGCGGGTGAAACCGCGCCGCTGCTGTTTACCGCTCTGTTTAGCAACTACTGGATCTTCGAAGAGGGGCAATCGCAGATCATGGAGCCCACGGCTTCGCTCGCAGTCTTTATTTACAACTTTTCCGGCATGCCCTTCGAGAATCAAATCGAAATGGCCTGGGCAGCTTCTTTGGTCTTGGTGCTGATGGTCTTGACGATCAACGTCTCAGGGCAATTCATTTCTCACCGTTCAAAATCCGTTTAGGAAACGTCACCATGATTGCAACCACGAACGAACCCACTCAATCACCGGGTCCCAACGCAAAAAATCACCTGTTGCTCGACTGCAAAATCGACAATCTTTATTACGGTAACTTTCGTGCGGTTCGCGATAGCCATGTGCCGATCCATCGGAGTTCGATCACCGCGTTTATTGGACCCTCTGGCTGCGGAAAAAGTAGTGCATTGAGGTGTCTGAATCGCATGAATGATCTTGTGCGCGGATTTCGGTTTGAAGGCCACGTTCATTTCCGCGGCAAGGACATTTACCACGCCAAGGTCGATCCGGTTGCCGTTCGCCGCTACATCGGGATGGTGTTCCAACAACCCAATCCCTTTGCAATGAGCATTTACAACAATGTCGCTTTTGGGCTGCGACTGAATCGCTACCGAGGTGACATTGCAGAGAAAGTGGAAGCTGCACTACGCGGCGCGGCGCTCTGGGACGAGGTCAAGGACAAGCTGAAGAACAGCGGCTTGTCGCTCTCTGGTGGGCAGCAACAACGGCTGTGTATCGCGAGAGCGATCGCAACGGAGCCGGAGGTGTTGCTGATGGATGAACCTTGCTCGGCGCTCGACCCGATCGCAACGCGGCGGATCGAGGATTTGATGCAGGAGTTAAAGGAAAAGTACACCATTGCCATCGTGACCCATAACTTGCAGCAGGCAAAACGGGTCGCGGACCGTACCGCGTTCATGTATGTCGACACTTCGGAAGGAGGACGAACGGGTTATCTCGTCGAATTCGGCGAGACGGACGGCCTGTTTGAATCGCCGCAAGAAGAGGCAACCAAGCAGTACATCCGTGGGGAGTTCAGTTAGAATCGGGTCGGAAGTCGAATGGCCTCCGAAAATGCTACGAGCCTCCGAGGCATTGCGCCGGCGGAGACTCGAAAGGATCGCTACACGTTCATGCGGTGATGGCGTTTTTTGTCCGCCCCACCGACTATTGAACTTCGACGGTTTCAAGCCCATCGGAGTAGGCATTTTGATAGACGCTTGGCGTCGGAGGAAGCAAAGGTTCTTGATACACCGGTGCGGAGACACCTTCCCAGCTTTGGGACGGACCGGCGACCGGCATCGGCACCGTCAACATCATGCTGTCACAGGCCTCGTCACAAGCGCCGATACAGCCGCATGGTTTCTTTTCAGCTGACCAGGTGTACTCGCAAGCGGGGCACTTGTATTTCTTAGTTTTCAAGACACAAATGGTTCGCGTCCGTGCTCCGTTGTGAACACAGTGAGTGCAGCCACCCCCATCGCACGAGTCGCATCCAGCGCACGACCGCATCGCTTTCTTTTTCTGCCAGGGAAAAACGACGCGCGGGATGCAGATGACTTTGGTTTCGGTTTCAAAGCATTCCTTCTCGACCTCCACTTCTTTGGCGTCGAGCTTGCAGACGTGGTCGCATGACGGGCAGCGTTGGCAGCAGCCGGTTTGGTCGAGACAACCCTGTCCGAGTTTTCCAGCGGACGCGGTTTGGGGTGTAAGAACGCAGAGGGCAGTGGCAAACATTGCAAGTTGCGTGAGACGAACGAATGATCGGATATTCATGGGTTTCCTCGTTGATGAATCGGTTCACCGCTTCCAATGGCGGTGACGTGGATAATGGATGGTTTAAAGACTCAGCACTTGGGTGATTGGGGAATCCCAATGGCAATCCCCATCACCACCCGGCTGGGTTAGAAATCGATCATGAATCGCATACCGAGGATCGCGTAGTCACCACCCACACCACTGGCAAGGGGTACCGTGGTATCGTCTGGGCCGCTATTGGATTGGCCCTGACCGGCGTTTTCGATGGTCCCCCAGATCAAGTTGGTTTGCACCTTGGAGTAGGCGGTCCAGTACCAGTTCAATCCTGCGGTGATCGAGTGCCCCGTGCCCCCGCGAATATCGGAATCGCTGAGGGTCAAATAGTCGTACCGCAATGCGACGGCAAACGCTCCCAGGCCCGTCCCGGTGCCACCACAGCAACGATCGACCAAGAAAAAGTTCTCGAACGGTTTGACTCGCCCGATCGTGCCGGTTTTTCGGTCGTACGGAATGTGCTCTCCGGTCAGGAAGTAGGAGGCAAAGACGTAACCACCATGGAAGAACAAGTCGTCTCCGTTGAAGCCACCAAGCGGATCACGTTGGACCCAGTTGCCAAAGTACTCACTGGTGAGTTGGAACGCGCCGACGTTAAGCATGAACTCGTAAGCGAGCTGTTGGTAGTGATTCGCACCGAGGATTCGGTTTGTATTCCACCACCGAGAGTCGCTCCTTGCTTCCGGTCGAGTGCGGAAACGCGCTTCGTTGTTGTTGTCGTCAAGATCCAAATTGCCATCGCCATCCGTTTGGTTCAAGGATCCGGCGAGCGCCAGGTGCAGGTAGCCACGTCCGCCGCTGATGTCGTCGTACCAAGGGCTCGATGACAAGCGGCCATACAGTCCTCCCTCGGTGTAGTCGCCACGGACTCGTCCATCGGTGCTGATGTTTTCCAACAGAAAGGCACCGTATCGCCAATGGAGCAACTCGTCATCGGTGTATCCATACATGCCAATCCCAGGACGGCGGGCATCTTCATTGAAGGTTTCGACTGCCAAGGGCCGTTCGGCAAAGACGTTGTGCCGGCTACTGTTGAGGTGGTCCAGACCAATCGGACGTTTCTGGTTTCCGAGCAGAAGGGTTTGATTGTAGGGCAGGTTGTTCCATCCTACGTACACGTCCTTCATCTCAGCAGCACTGGGATTGTTGAAGTCAATTTGAATCCGGTACAGCATGTTATTGGGAACGGTTCCCTCTAGTTCCAGTCGGATGCGTCGGAAATCCCAGCGGTTCTCAGGGTCGTCGTCGTAGTCGCCCGTTTCAAGGAAGTTAATTCCGGGATCGCTTTCGAGGAAGTTCCAGCTGTCCAGGTGGACCCGACCGCCAAGTTTATACGTCGACTTTTTCTTTTTTTCCGCTGCTTCATCAGCCAATTTTTCCTGGTAGCCTTCCCAGGATTCTTCGATGTCATCAACGCGACTCAGTAGCTTTTCATAGTCGGCCAAGGGAACGGTTTCGGACGTCTCCGCTTCGTTGTCGCTCTCCGCTTCTTTGGAATCCTTGTCGTCGTCTGACTCAAGCAAGGTATAGGCTACCGGCTCGATGCCAGTTGGACTCCCATCGCTTGTGAGCAAGCCTTGGGTAGCGACGAGAGGCTCATTTGCTGTCGCAGTGACGGCTGCCTCGCCGTAGAGAAACGTTGCAGTGACAATGCCAAATGCAACCATCAGGGCGTGCCGCGCCCGAGGGGATTGAAGATTCATGATCGGGAACCATCCTTGGTTTTTGTTGTTCGTCAGTGGACTTTCGCAACTGCAAAAAGCAGCGTGGTGGCAAAAATAGACAGCATCCTGCTGCCGCGGGATTCCGGCTCGAAATCCTCGAGCAGAAGTACCACGCATCCGCTATTTTCAAAGAAATCCTGCTTAACCTAAGGTGATTTTGTCTGGCAGCGATCACGCACAAAGGTTGGGATTGCCATCTAGGCAGTTCATCGTCCTGCTCTTGAGGTGATCAAGCCGCCAAACAGTCAATTCCATCGAATAAGAAGATAAGGTTAAGCTACGTTCGTTTGACTCGGATTCTTCGAAAAGACCCGCAAACTTTACCTTGGCGTTCAACAACACCCCGCTTTCGTCACTCGATCCAACCGAGCAAATCACGCATCACGCACCACCTGGGTGGCCGCGTTTCGGTTCCGCCACCTTTGACCCAGTAGGTATTGAGACGCTCGACGGCTCCGTCGTGGGTTTCGAAATCGAGCCAGCGATCGAGCAAACGGAGCCACTCGGTGTCCGACGATCGCACCGCCATCCCGACCGGTCGACGAATCACAGGCTTCGGAACGACCACGGCATGATCGGGGTACAGCACATTCCAGGCGATCGCTTCGTCGACTCCAAGAATCAAGCCATCCAAGTCAGGGTGCTCGCCGCGGAAATAAGACGCGATCGAATCAAGTACCGTCGTCTGAACATGATCGAGGCGAAGTCTTGCTTCCTCCGCAATGTTCACATGAATCGCGCCAAGTCGTAACGTCTTTTCACGATGCGGGGCATTCCAATCCTGAAACCCATGGCTCTGGTGGTCGGGCAGGACAATCGAGAGTGTCACGGATTGATAGGGCTTAGTGAATCCAACGCGAAGCAGGCGTTCGGGAGTCATCATCAAACCACCGACCACTAAATCCACGTCGCCCGCTTCCAACCGCTCGATCACCGATTGGCGGTTGCAGGGCACAAATTCTAAGCGAACCTTCAACCACTCCGCGAGCTGGTAAACCAATTCGATATCCATACCAACTAACTCGCCGTCACTATTGAAAAACGAGTAGGGCATGTGTTCGGGGTGGTAACCGACACGTAACACCTTTTCGGACCTGATTCGCTCGAGCGTCGACTGATGACCGCCGGGTCGCGAAGGAATCGTGTCCCCCATTCGATAGACGGTGAAGTCTTCAAAATCACTTGAAATTTCTAATGCGAGAAGTCGCTTATCTAAATCGTACTCCACGGCAGTGGTCTTCAGGTACAATCGGCTGGCGAATCCCGCCATTCCCAAGCAGAGCATGATCGCGAGCGCTGATGCCCCAAGCCTTCCCCAACGCACGTGAATGCGACGACTGACAATCAGCGTTACAATGATCGTTAAGGTCATCAAGTGCATCACACCCACAACATCAGCCAATCGCGTGGTGATGAAACCGGGCAGAATGAACAACGCCATCAGGTCTTGCGGTAATTCAAACATTTGCAACAGCGCCGGAATCGTCACAAGCGGACTCGCAAAACCCGAAACGGTTCCTGCCGCGGCCATCATAGCAGTTTGGCCCAGGGACAGATCGCGGCCAACATACCAGGCAGCGAAGGAAACGAAGATGCACGATAGTATTTTGCCGATGTGAGGAAACGGGTAGGCCAGCGGAACCATGACACTGGCGGTCGATCCATCTTCGCTCGCATCCATCTCGGACGTCTTCATTTGTTCAGCCAGCAACTGTTCACATTTCTCGGCAATCTGAGGCAAGACGACGAACAGTTTTCCTACGGCGATCGCGGTTAGCATCGGCTCCTCGGCCGCTCGCAGTACCTTTCGATAGGGGATGTCCGAGATCCCGCTGAGCAGCAGAGGCAACGCAGCGAACGCGGCGATCACGCAGGCCAAGGTGAACAGAATCAGGTAGGCTTGAAGCCGAGAAAACTCATCCAAGCGGATCGTTCCCGATGCGGCCGCAGAGAGTGCAAACAGTCCTAACGGAGCGAGACGGACAAGAAACGAGTTGATTCGGCCAATCCCCGCGTTAAGTATTTCCATCAAATCGACCAATTTCTCCTTTCCAGGTACCCGCATTAGGGCGATCCCCAGGAACAAACAAAAGACAACGATGGCCGGAACGTATTCGTTGCTGATCGCTCGAAAGACGTTGGTCGGAATGAACGTGGTGTTGAAATCGAACGATTGCTGCGCTGCATCTTGTTCGGGGCTGTAGAACGAAGCGCCCTCCACCGGTGGTAGCATCGCTGAGACCAGCACGATCAGAACCATCGCGATGAGCCAAAAGCCTAACAAAACGCCAATTGCTGCGACTGCCAACTTGCTCGCCCGAACGGCATCGAGTCGTGCCGTCTTCGAAATCAGCGAAAGTACCAGGTAGGGCAACACCGTCATTTGCAGCAAGCCAATGTAGGCGTCGCCAATCGGCTTCAGAATCTCGCAGCCTTCGCCAAATAAAATGCCGCAGACGCCACCAAGTACTAAGGCAAGAGCGATCCCATGCCCCTTTCGTGGCTTATGGCTTAGTTTCGTTTGCCGCGAAGTGCGTTCGTCCAAGATCGACGGAGCAACAGGGGCGAGACGGGGATTCTGGTTCAGCGGTCTGCCATGCTTTGTAAAAGGGGAAAACGGGCACCCTAGCTGCACTAGTCTAGCACGTTCGTTTCCAGCCAGGGACGTGTCAACACGGGGCGTCGTCCTTTCGTTACAATCGGCTTTTGCTTCCCTCCCACTCTCCCGCCACCAAATTCGGAGTGACGATGCCACGCCGCACTACCTGCTGGGCCCTTCTCAGCCTGCTTCCGTTTGCTGCAATGACGCCGGCCGTTGGCGCAGACCGCCTCAACGTCCTGCTCATTTGCATCGATGACCTGAAACCCAACCTCGGCTGCTTCGGTGATCCCGTCGCGGTGACCCCGAATATCGACCGGTTGGCCGACCGTGGCGTGCGCTTTGATGCGGCCTATTGCAACCAAGCGGTATGCTCGCCAAGCCGAAACTCGTTGATGACCGGACGGAGACCTCAAAGCATTGGGGTTTATGACCTGCCAACTCACTTTCGATTGGCGGCTCCCGATGTCGTCACGTTCAGTCAGCACTTTGTCAATCAAGGTTATCACGCGCAGGGTTTAGGGAAAATCTATCACACCGGCCATGGCAATAAGGATGACCGCAATTCATGGAGTCGCAATTCGTGGAGGCCGAAAGCTCCCAGCTATGTCACCGCAGAGAGTCTCGATCAGATACGCGTTGACAAACAGGGCAAAAAACGAGGCCCCGCGACGGAGGCGGCAGACGTGGAGGATGCGGTCTATGGTGATGGACAGATCGCATTGGAAGCCATCCAACGCATCGAGGAAATCGCTCGGCAACCGGATCAACCCTTCTTCTTAGCCGTCGGTTTCTTGAAGCCGCATCTGCCGTTCGTCGCTCCACAAAAATACTGGGATCTCTACAACGCGGAAACGTTACCGATGCCGAAAATCCTTTCTGCGCCGGAGGGAGCCCCCGACTATGCGCGGACCGGCAGCGGTGAGTTGTTTAGCTACTCGGACATGGCGGACAAGACAGAAATCGACTCCGCTACGACCCGGCATCTGATTCACGGTTACTACGCTGCGACCAGCTACACCGATGCGCAAATCGGTAAAGTGCTCGACGCTCTGGATCAGCAACAACTTACCGACAAGACCCTCGTCGTGCTGTGGGGGGATCATGGTTGGCACCTCGGTGACCATGCGATGTGGTGCAAGCACACGAATTACGAACAAGCAGCGCGGATCCCCGTCATCGTCTCTGTACCGGGATGCCCACAGGGAGCCGCCACCAACGCCTTGATTGAAACCGTCGACCTGTATCCCACCGTTGCGGACTTAGCCGGCATCGAGATGCCCATTGGATTGGATGGAATCACCCTGGCAGCGGTCGTGCGCGACCCAAAGGCTGAGGGTCGTGAGTTCGTGACACACGTCTATCCTCGACGGGATCGACTTGGCCGAGCGATTCGCAATCAACGCTACCGAATGGTCGAATGGAAGCGACCGGGCGATGCACCCGATTCGGCTGACATCGAACTCTACGACTACCAAAGTGATCCGCTGGAAACCAAGAATCTTGCGGAGCAGTTTCCCGATGTCGTCGCGTCGATGCGAAAACAGCTTGCTCGTCAACCCGAAGCAAAGCCGCAATGGAAAAGTGTGAAGGACTCCTCAGAAGCAAAGGCTAAGCAAGCGGTTCGTGCCAAAGCATTCAAAAAACGTGATTCGGATGGCGACGGATTCTTGACGATGGACGAGTTTCTCATAAACCAACCCGATCCCTCGCAGGCTCCGAAACGCTTTCCCCTGTTCGATCGTGACGGGAATGGTAAGTTAACGGCTGAGGAATACATCAACGCTGGCGCATCGTAGTCACTTTCATGGCAGTCAAAACACTTTCTACCACCATCGCAGCCGATTCCGCTGGCCGTGTCGACTTGGCGGTTCGCGATCTGGTCGAACTCTCTCGCAGCCAGGTCCGCGGTTTGGTGGATCATGGATGTGTCACCGTGAACGGAGTCCTTTGCAAGAACATTGGAGCCACGGTCGACGCCGGTGATGTCGTTTCGGTCCGCTTTGACCCGCATCAACGTTACCACGAAAAAAAGAAAACGTGGGAAGACCGAACCTTTAGCGTTCTGTACGAAGACGAAACCTTGATCGTCGTTGACAAATCAGCGGGTTCGTTAACGGTCCCCACCGATAACAACGAAAAAAACACACTGGTCGAGCGTGTGTCGGTCTACCTGAGCCATTCGCGGGGTGAGCGAGAAGCGTGGGTCGTCCATCGATTAGATCGAGAGGTCAGCGGATTGTTGGTGTTTGGAAAGCGAAAGGATATCGCCGATGCCTTGATCGAGCAGTTCAAGCAGCGAAAACCCGAACGGCTGTATGTGGCGATCGTCGCTGGCGTGATGGATCGCGACGAAGGGCAATTTCGGGCCCATCTGGCAACCGGCAATAACCTCGACCGTTACATTACGCGTCCTTCGGCCGATACCGAGGAAGCGATCACCCACTTTCGCGTGTTGAGGCGACTTCGCGATACCACCTTGGTGGAACTGCAACTGGAAACAGGCAAACGAAATCAAATTCGTGTTCAGCTGGCGGACGTGGGGCATCCGGTCTTGGGCGATCCGCGCTACCAATCACGCAAGGCCCAGCACCCAAAGTGGATTCGCAAGCGAATTGCCCTGCACGCCAAATCGCTAGCGTTCGTTCATCCGGCCAGCGGCGAAACCGTCACCTTTGAATCGCCACTTCCCTCGGCCATGCAGAAGTTTGTCGCTGGAAATCGATAGGTTGGCGAAGCGATGGCCCCACGGAAACTGGACTCACTCAGCCGAATCGTTTGTCCGTTTCACCATCGTAATCTCGTTCCCTTTTTCATTGAACGAGACTTCATCCATAAACGAGCGGATCATGACCAAGCCTCGACCGCCCTCAATGTCCAAGTCTTCTGCTTCTTCGGCCGAAGGCAACTCGGACGTATCAAATCCATTGCCTTCGTCACGAATGATGAACTCAAGCCGGTGCAAGCCAAGGTTGGCACGGAAGTGAATCTTCCGGTCGGCGTAAGGCGATTCGTTCAGGCGACTTTCGACGAGCGAGGCCTCACCTTCAACAGCGATTTCCTCGTCGTCAAGCATTTGCTGGCGTGACAATTCCAAGTTGCCATGAAACATTGCGTTCAAAAGCGCTTGTTGCACCGCCATCCCAATACGGGCCCGTTCGACATCGTCGCACAGATGCAGACCGCCTGCGACTTGTTGCATCAGATTGACGAGCGGGTCGATCAAGGCTGGCTTGCTGTCGAGCGTAAACTGGTATTCGTTGTAATCGAGGTGTTCAATCAGATTCTTGTAGCTCATTTCGGTTTCCATCAGGCTGAGAACCCGATCGATCGAATCAAGCAGCGAATCATCCACCGCAGATTTTGGCAAATAGCATGCCGCACCGACCTTCAGTGCCTGATAGGCCAATTTCTCACTCCCCTCAGCGGCAATCAGAATCACAGGAACCGGCGACTGTCGCCTCTGCAATTGCTGAACCAACCCGAGTCCATCGAGATTTGGCATTTGCATGTCGGTCACGACGATGTCTGGGATGTCTTTTTCAATCATATCCAGCGCGATCGCGCCGTCGGCTGCAACTTCCACTTCGTGTGAGTCTTCTTCAAGCAGTGCCTTGAGCATCACGACTTGCGTCGGACTATCTTCTGCCAACAATACCCGCGCCATGACGCAACCTCGTTCCAGCTTTCGTAGGACGGCAATCGCAAACGCGAAACCGCCGCTCAGTTCCAATACGTTTGCTTCCCCACTCTATAATAAAGGTATCGTGTCCGAGAAGAAAGCGTGCGCAATCGCCATCAGCTCGATGATTGCTGAATAAATTGGTCCGTCTCGAAGAGGGTTTGATCAATGGCATCGGCCAAATAGGCCAAATCCTCTTCTGCTGCGTCGATATCTTCGTCAAGATTGTATTGTTCCAATTTCGCAGTCGTTTCAGCGACTTGGGTCGCCCCAATCGCGAGTGCCGCTCCTTTGAGCGTGTGAGCATTCGACTTCAAAGCGGCCGGATCCCGATGATTGATCGCGTCTGCAACGTTTTTCCGAAGCGTCTTGCTTTCTTCCGAAAAAGCCTGAAACAGTTCAACGGTCAATTCCCGGTCTTCCCCTACCGTCTGATTTAATCGTTGCCAGTCGATCATCTTTGCCGATTCGGCCGACTCCGGCTCGCGTGACGTTTCCCGGTTCGGGTCTGTCTCGATCGCCTTGGCGTTGGGGGGAGCCATTGACTCGGGCTGGCAATCCTCTGGCTCTTCCGCTGACTCGGCATGGCAATCCCCTTGCTCTTCCGCTGCGACAGGTTGTCGCTTTTGGGGTGTTTTGGACAACACGCCGGCGATTTTCTCAAACAGCATCGCCATCCGAATGGGCTTTGGGACATACTCGTCCATTCCCGCGTCGATACACCCTTCGCGGTCACCTTTCATGGCATGTGCGGTCATCGCGATGATCGGCATATGCTTTCCCGTCTCTTTTTCTGCGTTTCGAATGGCCTTGGTCGCCTCGAGGCCGTCCATTTCGGGCATTTGTACGTCCATCAACACCAGATCAAATTCCTTCTTGGCCAACCACTCGATCGCCTCTTTTCCATTGTTTGCAATGGTCACCTGATGCCCATGTTTGCGCAGAACCCCAACGGCCAATTTCTGGTTGACGACGTTATCTTCGGCAAGTAGCACCTCCAATTCGTCCAAGCCATAGTGGTCATGGGAATGGTGAGTCGGATCGTCTTCGCAAACCGTTACACCCAAAGCGCGCACGACCGAATCGAACAACTCTGATTGCTTGACGGGTTTCATCAAGCGATCTGCGATTTTGAGTTCGTCGCGACGTTGTTTGTCGCCAGGACGGCCTCCCGAGGTGAGCATAATGATGGGCATCTCGGAGGCTGTCTTGCGCTCGCGGACTTTCTCGGCAAAGTCGAAACCATCAAGATCGGGCATGTTCACGTCGGCGATCGTCAATCCGAATGGCGTCTGATCCTGGCTGGCAGCTTCAAGTTTTGCGATCGCTTCCTCGGTACCGCTTGCTAACGTCGGTTTCATTCCCCAATTGCTTAGCATTTCGTGAAGGATCAACCGATTCGTTTCATTGTCATCCACCACCAAGACACGCGTTCCGCCAACCACAACCGCGCCGCGAAGGTTGTTCGTTTCGACGTTGTCGGGTGCCTGTTCCAATTCAATCGTGAATTTGAAACGGCTTCCAATACCGACTGTGCTTTCAACCCAAATGGTTCCCCCCATCATCTGCACCAACCGTGACGAAATCGCCAGCCCCAGGCCCGTCCCGCCAAACCGTCGCGTCGTTGACGAATCGGCCTGTTCGAATTCATTGAAGATCGTCTTACACTTATCGGGAGGAATCCCGATTCCCGTGTCGCGGACTCCGACCAACAACTCCATTTCTTGTTCCGACCGTGATTGCAACTCAACGTCGACAACCACTTCTCCTCGCTCGGTAAACTTGATGGCATTTCCCACCAGATTGATCACCACCTGACGCAGTCGGCCAGGATCGCCGACGACGAACGCAGGGATATCCGGGGCAACGCGAAAGGCAATTTCCAACCCCTTCGAATGGGCCCGGACGGCGAGCGTCTTCATCGTGTCGCCCAAGTTTTCCCGCAGATCGAACGGGATGCTGTCGATGTCCAGCATGCCAGCTTCGATCTTGGAGAAGTCCAAGACATCGTTGATGATGGAAAGCAGTGCATCGCCTGACTCTTGAACCATTTTCAAGTAGTTGCGTTGCGAGACATCGAGCTTCGTATCGAGCAGCAGTTCGGTCATGCCAATGATGGCATTCATCGGCGTGCGAATCTCATGACTCATGTTTGCCAGGAAATCGCTTTTGGCTCGATTGGCAGCATCCGCAGCTTCTTTCGCCCTCAGCAGCTCGACCGTTGCGATTTTGCGAGCCGTGATGTCTCGCCCAATGCCAACGATCCCGACGACTTCGCCCTCTTTATTGCGCAGCGGGACTTTGGTGGTTAACAACCAAATCGGGCTGCCATCGGCGTGCTGAGACGATTCCTCTTGATCCAACAAGGGCTCACCCGAACGCACCACTCCTTGGTCATCGGCGACAAAGTTGCAGGCCAATTCAGGTGGATTGAAATCATAGTCGGTTTTGCTAACGAGTTGGTCTAATGATTCAAGTCCTAACAGTCTTAAAAGTGCCGTGTTGCCGGTGATATAGCGACCATAGCGATCCTTGACGTAAATCAAATCCGGAATGTTGTTGGTGATGGTCTTGAGCAGATCCCGCTCTCGCGCCAATTCCAATTCCGCACGAATCTGCTTCGTCACGTCTCTTGAAACACCAAACGTACCGATGATTTCACCCGAGGGATCGCGAAGTGGCATCTTGGTGCTCGAAACCCAAGTGTCCTCACGGTCGGGCCAGGTCTCCTGCTCAACTTTGCCGACAATGGGTTCCCCAGACTCAATGATCTGCCGCTCATCTGCAAGCGCTTGTTGCGCATGTTCGATCCCAAAAAAGTCGGCGTCCGATTTGCCGATCACAGCCGCCGTATTGTCCAATTCAAACAGCTTCGCGAGCGCCCGGCTGACTCGTAAAAAGCGACTACGTTTGTCTTTGAAATAGACTGCGTCGGGCACGTTGTCCAACAACGTGTCCATTAGAAACTGGGACTGTTCCAACTCCAACTGATTGCGTTTCGACTGCGTCACATCCCAATAGATCGCCTGAAGCCCATTCATTTGATCGTCGGCGTCGAACGTCGGAAGCTTGAGGACTTCGACATAGGAACGACAGCCGTCCGCTTTTTGATGTTCTTCGACGACGTGTTCTGGCTTGCCACTTTGCATGACCGCCTGATCATTTTCGGAATAGACCTTGGCGAGATCTGCGGGAAAAAGGTCAAAATCGGTTTTGCCCATCAACTCGTCGAGTGACGCGTGCATCGATTCACAGAACTGTTCGTTCGCGTAGGTGATCTTGCCGGCCCGATCCTTACAGATGACGCAAACCTGGACTTGCTCGCGAAGCCGTTGGTGATCGCTAAAGGATTCGAGTGCCTCGGATTCCTTTTGGCTTAGGTGAGATGATTCGCGGAGCGAAATCACTTGCGCGATCGCGTCGATTCGAATCGGTTCTCCCACGGGATTGACTGCAACGGTCAACTGCTCGTCTAACCACGTTGTTTTTCCATGCTCGTCCGTCACCCGATACTCGTGCCGGAGTGTCTTCTCTTGAACAACGCTTGCCAAACTTCGCCCCACCAAGATGCGGTCTTCTGGGTGGATACGCCGGTCGCGATGGGACGCATCGGGCGTTTGGTTCGCCGAGATTCCAAACGCCTTTTCGGCTGCTGGGTTCAAGTAGATCAACCGCTGCCCGTCAAGGGTCGACGACCAAATGATGTCCGATACTTTATCGAGTATCGATTGCGAAAGCTCGAACGGTGTCCGCAGAACTAAGACGTCTCGTTCGGACGGAGAGTGATTCATGCAGATAAGCCTCGGTGCAAGTGAACTAGACTTGTAGTTTAGCTGCCCGCCGCCCCCATTACATGCTTTTGCGGCCCGGAATCGTAACTTTGCCAACCCGCTCTCCGTTGACAAATCCGCAGAAATGGCTGGAAAAAGCTTGGTTTCTCCGATATGGTTGACAGCCGACCGCGGCTTTTTCTTCCTTTTCTCGCATCCGGCACTTCCCATGCATTCGATTCGATCGCACCTCCTTCCGGCGTCGTTGGCGATTCTTGCTTTCACTTTGGTGTCCTTTTCCGAGCAAACGCCGGTCCATGCCGACGACGACGTGGCCGTTGCATTTGACTCGGCCGACGAAGCGATGGGAGTCGGTGCCGCCTATTTGAGGGCCAAGAAATATGACCTTGCCCGCCCGCCACTTGAAGCAGCCCTCGAACTTTCCACCAGCGAGGCTGAGCGGCTCAAAGTCTACGAAATGCTATTGCCGGTCTATCGCCAGATTCCAGAGTTCGAGCCCTTTCGGGATGCCGCAGAATTCATCATCGAAAAATCAGACAAAGCATATCAGCGGTCCATGACGCGACGGAGTTTTATTTCGTTTGCGTACAACCGAGGCCAGATCGATGAGTTGGTCGAGCGATATGAAGAGAAGCTAACGAAAGAACCGAATGACGAACCCACCGTTTACCTGTTGGCAGAGATCTACTCGAACATGCGACGCGATCCGAAACGGACGATCGAGCTGTTGGAACAGCTTCAAAAACTCCAGTCCAAAGGTCAGGTCTCCGATCCGGATTCCATGTCAGCATCGGAAAAGCAGCGAATGGTGTTGGCGAAGAGCAATCTGGCACGCGAGTACCTGCGCGGTGACGCGTATCGCAAAGCTGCAAAGCTGTATGAAGCCATCGCGCCGCTGGATCCGACAACGCAGGCGTGGAACTTAAAGGAGGCTGCCATCGCATGGATGAAAGAGGGGAATCCGTCGAAGGCGTTGAAGTTGGCTGAAAGAGCCGAGGTCGCGCCCGCGGAAGCTCGCAATGATCAGTTGACTCATTTCTTTCATCGCCATCTCGGCGATCTTTTCATGAAGCTCGCCCTACCGGCCAAAGCAATCCCTCACTATGAAATCGCTATCGAGAAAACCACGATCGCGGGTTACAAAAAAGACACGGCACAGTCGCTTCGCGAGGCCCAGCAAGCGGCGGAACCCAACAAGTCATGATCTACCTTGATAACCACGCGACAACGTGTTGCGATCCGCGCGTCGTGGAAGCCATGTTGCCTTGGTTGAGCGAACACTTCGGGAACCCCCACAGCCTGTCGCACTCGCCAGGCCGCTTGGCCGCTGATGCGATCGAGCAGTCGCTATCGCAAATCACGCGATCGACGAATTCACCTGAGCATTCGATCGTGATGACAAGCGGAGCGACCGAGAGCAACAATCTGGCAATCCGCGGGGTCTGTTTGCACCCGCGACAGACACGACGACATTTCGTTACCGTTTCGACCGAGCATCCCGCCGTCCTGGATGTCGCTGAGGAACTTCGGCGCGACGGTTTTCGTGTCACCCGCGTCGCTGCCTATCAAGCAGGTCATCCCTGTGCTGGTTCGGTGGACCTTGATCGCCTTGCCGACGCGATCGACGACGACACCGCGTTGGTGTCGGTGATGTGGGCGAACAATGAAGTGGGATCGATCGCCCCGATGAAGGTGATTGCGGATCTCTGTCACGCACGCGGTGCGTTGCTGCATAGTGACGCGACGCAAGCGATCGGCCGAATCGATGTCGATGTTCGGAAAACGGATGTCGATCTGGTGAGCGGCTCGGCGCATAAATTCTACGGACCCAAGGGCGTTGGCTTCTTGGTGGTCGGCAACGGCAACCGACGTGTTCGGATTCTGCCACAAATCGTCGGTGGCGGTCAGCAAGATGGTCTCCGGAGCGGAACCATGAACCCGGCTGCGGCGGTTGCGATGGCCAAGGCGATCGAACTTGCGAATCACGAAATGCGATCGAGCCAACCGCAAATCATGGGGCTCAGAGGTCAACTCTTCGAACAACTTCGATCGCGGATCGAACGAATCCAACTCAATGGACCCGAGTTGACCCTACCCGGTCGATTACCGGGAAACCTGAACCTCACAATCGATCAAGTCGAGGGGGAGGCTTGGATGTCCGCAACGCCTGGGGTGGCATTCAGCAGCGGCTCGGCATGCAGCAGTGTCGAGCCGGGCGCGAGTCACGTGCTGCGAGCGATCGGTCTCAGCGAGTCCGCGACACGACGAAGCGTGCGCTTTGGGATTGGCCGTTTCAACACCGAGCCCGAGATCATGGAGGCTGCCGACCAGCTTGTCGAAAGCTATCGAAAGCTGCAGCAATTGACGGGGCAGCGGTGACAAGATTGCCGTGGATGCTAGCATGAAACAGCGTCCCATTCCTTCTAGATCGCCTGGCTCGCCAGAAAACATCCATCTCACTTGAATTACCCACCAAATGTCTCTTTACCGTCGGTCGGGTGAACCGCTATCATCGCGGGCAATATCCACGCTCAGTGGATGCCGACGATCGTGTCGAATGTTGATGGAACTTCGATCGGACAGCAGCACCACTGACAGTTTTTTATGCGATTGATCAAGGATTGAGGCAATGGGCGGAGTCCCCGTGCTACTGCTAGCAGCTGCAATCGGCGTTACTTATGGCTGGCAACCGGATAGTGGCGGCGGCGTTGAGTACATTATTCAGGTTCCCCCAGAAGATCTGCAACAATTGCAGCGCGCTGGGGAGATCAGCAGTCGCATCGATCCTGAGGTACAAGGCCATGTATCGCGAGTGATCATTCGCGTGGGGACTGGCCCCGTCCCACGCAGCACACCGACGTCCATTTCTCAGCTTCATCGTGGGTTGAATTCGCCGAGCACCGTTGCGGTTCAAGAAACCCAATTGCGACAAGCCTTGGGCGATTGCCCCCCCTACGATGTGCTCGATCAAGCCGCCGTCCCGATCCCAGAAATGAATCACGCCAGAAAGGCAAATCCGATTCCCGGGATGAACACCACTGCCTTCTCGGGCGTGTCAACCAATCAAATCGAATCGCTGATGAAGCCGGACCCGAATGACCCGTTGGCAGGTACGGGGATTAGCTTGCCGCCATCGCTGCAAGGCACGGGGAATTCCGCTCAAGACAACCTGATGCGCGCTGCCAACGCATTCGGGGAACAGGCGAAATCTACACTGGGTTTCTCGCCCAATCCCACAAACGCTTCGGCCTCGATCCCTGCTGCTTCTGGGAACGCGAGCCAGTACAGTTTGCCTCCGGCTCCAACGGCCTCGGGGGCCATCCAGACCCGCACGGGGTCGAGCAACACGAACAACCAGGTTCCTGCGTTTACCTCCAGTAATCCGATGGCTGCGGCCGCTAGCCCTCTCGCTGGTGGACCGACAACCGATCCGATGACCGCGCCAAGCGGGGCCTCTGCCAGTCCGTGGTACGACTTGAATAAGAGCTCCACCGCTTCATCGGACACGACGTCGAGCATGAATGCAGCGAGAACCTACCAGGGACCGCCCTATCAAGGATCCGCCAGCGGTGCACAGGCCGCTTCAGATCTGGCGGCTTCAAATCTGGGGGCGACGCCGGCAAGTTCCGCTTCAGGGTCGACCGCAGGGATGGGGACCACGCCGACCTTTGGGAGGCCGCCAACGGGGATGATGCCGAATGCGGCAACTGGACAACCAAATTGGGATGCGACCGCGGCCTCCACTTCCACAAGCATGCCTTCGACGAACCTGCAGTCGTTGCAGCGCGAACAGTATGAGCGTCAACAATACGAACGCCAACAATACGAGCGCGAGCTGCAGCAACAAAAGCTACGTGAACAGGAAATGGCTCAGCGACAAGCCCTCCAAGCTCAGCAAAACTCGTACGCGAATTTGACGGTGCCGGCAGCGGCCCCCACAACGTCTCAACAACCCGCACAACCAACGGGGATTGCGCCCTATGGAAGTAGCATGGGCTCCACCTTCTCTCCGCCCCCTTCATCTCATCCGACGGTCGACCCGAGCCTGCCTCGCTACTTGGTGGATGCGCTCCCACCGGGCGGCTACAGCTACAATCATTTGAATCAACCCATCGACCGCGAAGGCCGCGTTCTGAATGAGTATGGCCAAGTCGTTGCGCCCGCAGCACCGCGATATGCCAACAACACGGATTCTGCGCCAAGCCCAACTGTTGGAGCGCCACCGAGTTATGCAGGTGCCGGTTTTGCAACCGGGTTTCCTGGCACGCAGGATCCTCCGCAGCGCGCCCCCGGCACGGCGGTTCGACCGCCGCAAGGCCCCCTCGCCAACGGAGGGGCGACCTCGTCGGCATCCGATCAAAATGGCAATGATTTTTCAGGCTCAAAGCCCCCACCGGATCACTTGTCTGGGACGCCAAAGACGGTTGCCGCTCAGAAGCTCTTCAATGGGCTACTGTTGATTTCGATTGTCGGCAATCTGTACCTGATCTTTTGGCTAAAGAACCTGCGGCACCAATTCCACGACCTGGTCGCCGCCAAGCGAATCTCACAAGTCGCCAATTCGTCCGTGGCGTAATACCGCAGGAAATCGAATCCCGCAAACGCATGAAATCAAAGATCGACGCGACCGGCCGGTATCGTGATGTCTGCCAGACGAGTCCTTCGTCACAGCTTGATCTTAGGGTAGTGGATCTTGTTAGAGATCCTACGAACGGGGATCTTCAACAAGATCCACTACCCTCAACCGTCATTCTTTCGTTGTGACAAAGAGCTAGCCCGGATTCTCCATCCGTCCAAACCTATTCCCCGTAGCCCTATGTATGCAATCAGCTTACATCGATTGAGTCGTAAACAGACTGCGCACGTTGGAGTCGTAGGCTTTAGCCGATTCAGCAAGGATCCAGCACGCAATCGGCTAAAGCCTACCACTCCAACGAATCATCCGGGCTAGGATTGCGAGCGTGACGACTTGGCCTTTGCCTCAGCATCCGCGCGCGCTTCGGCTTCGTGGACGCGGTACATTTCCCCGAACGGCATTTGAATACCTCCGTCGATCGTCAGTGTGCTGCCTGTGATGTACTCGCTGGCGGGATTGCAGAGAAAGACGACGCCATGGCCCATCTCTTCGCTCTTGCCAAGTCGCCCAAGTGGCAATTCGTTGCCTTTTTGTTGAAGCGTTTCTTCACTGAAAAACTTGCGTTCACCGGGCGTGTCGATCCATCCCGGATGCAAGATATTGCAACGGATTCGATGTTCCGCCAACTCACAGGCCACCGTCACGGCCATCTGGTTGAGCGCTGCTTTGGCCATATTGTACGGCATCGACCCTGGCATTCCTAAGTGTCCCATGGGGCTACCAATGACGACAATATTGCCACCGCTTTTTGCCTCGACAAGCAACTGAGCCGCTCGCCGAACAAAGTAAAACGCACCATACATGGTCACGTCAATCGTCTTACGGAACTCGTCCAAGTCCTGTTTCAACATCAAACGTCGGTCGCTATACGCTGCGTTGCTGACAACAATATCAAGACCGCCAAGCAATTCTGCGGCCTGATCAATCAGCCCTTCCGCTTCGCTTTGCACCCCCATGTTGGCAGCGACTTTAAAGGAACGTACGCCGTGCTTTCGACACTCGGCGACCACTTCATCGGCTTCGGCAGAACCACTGCGGTAATTGACGACAACGTCCGCACCGGCTTTCGCCAATTCGGTTGCAATCCCTCGGCCGATGCCGCGTGAAGATCCACTCACAACGGCTCGCTGGCCTTTCAAAACAGTCATGTTGTTCCTTGATTTCGTTAGCAGATTGGCACCGTTTCTTCGCGAGGGGTCCATGCGAAGTGGACTAGCTACTCGCCATTTTGTCTTGCATCGATTGCTTGGCAGCTGCCAGGGCCTCGGGCAACTTAGTCGGGTCTTTGCCGCCGGCTTGTGCCATATCTGGCCGTCCGCCACCCCCTCCACCGACGATTTTCGCGGTCGCTCCGACCCAATCGCCTGCCTTGATTCCGCGCTCGACCAAGTCGCGGCTAACTCCGCCGACGAGAACTACTTTATCACCTTGCACTGCGGCAAGCAAAACCGCCGTCGGTTGATCGCTCCTTTTTCGAATTTGGTCGATCCAGCCTCGCATCACATTCGGATTTGCGCCGGGGGTCTCGGCAACAATCACCAAGGAATTGCCGACGGAAACCCCGCTGGCAATCAAGTCATCGGCCGAGAGCTTGCCTCCGGCCGTGGCGTGACTGAGTTCCTGAACCAATTTTTTGCGGTCGTCCAAGAGTGCTTGCAAGCGTTCGAGCACATCCGTCACGGCGACATTCAAGCGGCGCGTGATTTCGCGAACCGCCGCACGAACCGAGTTGTAGTCTTCGGCATCAATCGGTTTCTCTGCGGGTTTCGCGACAAACGTATTGGAATGGTCGACCGATTTTCCGGCCGTCAACTCCTTTTTCAGCTGCCGGACTTCGGCCGACAATTGCTCGGTGACCGCTACGGCATGTGGCGGATCGCAGCCGAGCGTCTTGGCAACGTCGGCAAGCAATTGCTGCGTTTCCACTCGATGGGCCTGAGCCCGCGATCCGGTTAACGCTTCGATACGCCGCGTTCCTGCTGAAGCACTCTCTTCGACCACTAACTCGAATGCCTCAACTTGTTCTGTGTTCGTGAGGTGGGTACCACCGCAAAGCTCTTTGCTGAATCCTCCCATCGACACCATGCGTACCGGATCCGGGTACTTCTCGCCGAACAACATCATCGCCCCGGCCGCCCTTGCGTCGGCTAAAGGAACCGTTTCCCAACCAATCGTCGACTTGGCCTCGATTTGATTCCAAACGTCCCTCTCGATTTGTAGCAATGTGTCATCGTCGATGGCGTATTGATTGGTAAAGTCAAATCGCAAGCGGTCTGCTTCCACCTTGCTGCCTTGTTGTTGTGCGTGTTTCCCCACGTTTTTATGCAACGCATGGTGCAAAAGATGGGTCGCCGAATGGGCTCGACACAATGCACTGCGATGTTGTGCGTCGACCTTCGCCGTACAGGTTTCCCCTTCGCTGATTTCCCCACGGCTGAGCACGCCATGATGGACGATCAATCCGGCATGTCGTTGGGTATCGGTGACGACAAACTCGAACTTGTCGCTCGAAATCACTCCCGTATCGCCAACTTGACCTCCCGATTCGCCATAGAACGGCGAATGGTTCAGCACCAATCGCAACTCGTTTTTGCCTGCGCGATCGAGATGGCTGAGTAGTTGTCCCTCATCCCCTTTCCCTCCTTTCCGGGTGATGATGCCTTTCACAATGGCCTCCGATTCCGTTGCCTCGTAGCCCAAGAATGGCGTTTCTCGAAGTGCTTCCTTGAGTGTTTCCAACGGTCCGGTTTGGAACAATTCGCGTTGTCCGGCACCGCTGACGCGGGCATGCTCGTCCATGGCTTCGCGATAACCGGCCCAATCAAACGTGAAATTCTGTTCGGCGCTGAGCGTTTGCAACAATTCGGGAGGAACGCCGTAGGTGGTGTTGAGTTCCGCCGCTTCGGACCCGGGGACCATCACGCCCGACTCTTCGCGCATCTGCTCAAACAGTTGCTCGATCCGCTTCATGCCTCCGTCGATCGTCCCAAAGAAGGCGCGTTCTTCGGCCTCGATGACTTGGGCAACCCGCTCGGTCGTTTCGCTGAGTTCAGGGTAAGGAACTTTGGACGCCTCTGCGACCGCTTCCACCAATTTAAACAAAAACGGTTCACGCAGGTCCATTTGGTAGCCGTCCAAGACCGCCCGCCGGATCAAACGCTTGATCACGTATTTGGCATCCTTGGGGCCGGGGTAAACGTTTTCGTGGATCGCGAACACGCTGGCACGCGCATGGTCGGTGATGCGGCGCAAACGGCGGCCGTTGTCGCTGGCGTATTCGTACTTGATGCCGCAAACTTCCGAGGCGGCTTCGACGATCGGGAACAGGTTGTCAATGTGAAAGTTGGTCGGTTTGCCCTGCAACACACTGGCGGTCCGTTCCAACCCCATGCCCGTATCGATGTTCTTGCTCGGCAAGGGGTTGAGGTTGTTGGGGGGATCGCCAACACGATTGAACTGAGTGAACACGAGGTTCCAGATTTCAACGTCGCTGCCGTCATCGAGATGATAATAGATCTCGCTGCAGGGACCACAAACGCCATCCGGCCCCTCGCTCGGCGCGGATGCAGGCCAAAAGTTTTCCTCTTCGTCCATCCGGACGATCCTCGATTCCGGCAAACCCGCGATTTCGTGCCACAAACGATGCGCTTCGTCATCGTCCTTGTAGACCGTGACCGAGAGCTTTTCGGCGGGGATGCCGAGCCATTTCTTGCTCGTCAGAAACTCCCACGCCCAGCGGATCGCATCCTCTTTGAAGTAGTCACCAAAACTAAAATTCCCCATCATTTCGAAGAAAGTATGGTGAAAAGCCGTCCGACCGACGTTATCGATATCGCCGGTTCGCAGGCATTTTTGGCAGGTTGCCGCGCGTGTGAAGTCCAGCTTCACTTTGCCGAGAAAGTGGTCTTTGAACTGGTTCATCCCGGCGGGGGTGAACAATACCGACGGGTCCCAGGTCGGCACCAACACGTCACTCGGTCTGCGAACGCATCCCTTGGACTCGAAAAAGGCTAGGTATTTTTCACGTAACTCGTCAGTTTTCATAGCGTTTGCAGCCGTGGGGGATTACAGCGGGTCAACAGGAAGGGGTGCCCACCGGCACCGTTCACTCCCCATGATGATATCGAAACGAGCCGTTTCGGCAGAGGGCACATCCGAAAGCCACCGAGAACCGATGTCAATGCGACGATTTCCTACAAAGCGGATATAATGGCCCATTGATCCCTTACGCTTCCCGCCCTTCACCCATGAAACGAACCCCCGATGGCCATTCCTCCTTGGACCGTAGAACTCCTTCGCCGCGGCCTCAACGATGTTGCCCGCCGAGCCAGCGAACCGGAAACGATCGAAAAATTGAAGACTCAGGCGACGGAGATTCTGAACGAAATACCCCAAACCGCTGCTCGTGGATTCGACGCCGTGATGCGAGCGACCGAAGTCGGCCGCAAGAATGTTCAGAAGTGGTCGCAAAAGCAAACGGCCGTGACCATTCCGCTGATCAACGCCAGCGGCATCTTGTCGACACCGCTTGGCACCGGAGTGCCGGTCTCGGCGGACGCCGTCGATGCGGCCTATGCTTGTCTGCATGGAGATATTCGCAGCGATCACGATGCGGTGGAGCGGTTGCGCAGGAATCTGCATCGCTACCTGCCAGACGCTCCAGCCTATGACATCGCGGTAACCAACAATTTCCCTGCGGCTTTGGTCGCGTTTGTGATTGGGAGCAGTCAAGAGGATCTCGTGGTGCATCGCAGTCAATCGATTCGGCTGCGCAGCGGCGTATCGTTAGTCGATACGATGAACGCCTTGGTACCGATTGTGCAAGAAGTTGGTGCAAACGATGGTATTGAAATGTCCGACTTCGACGATTTCGATTCCTTCTGTTTGATCCTTGCCGACAATCAGGCGACCCAACCTCCGAACATACTCGATTTTGGCGATCGTCAGGTGACTCAGGTGGTTGTGTTACCGGTTGCGACACTGTGTCAAAGTGACCAGGCCGATTTGCCCTCCGTCGAACAGACATTGAGCCAAGGAGCTGATCTGGTTTTAGTCGCAGGCGGTGGCGTGTTCGGCGGTCCAGAATGCGGCATTTTAATCGGCAAGAAAGAACGCTTGGATGCGATCACGTCAACCGCCATTTGGCCTTCATTTTCGGCAGGAAACGCGGTATTGGCGATGTTGGCATCGACGCTGCAAGATTCCACCCGCGTGATAGGGCGAGCGTTACCGATCGAGGAATTGATGCGTACCAGCGAAGAGAACCTGCGGACCCGTTGCGAACGATTGGCAACTCGGTTGAGCGGGTCCGATTCGATCAAGACTTGCCAAGTCACCGCCGAATCCGCGCTCGTGACGCCCAAAGGACGATGGCGATTCCCATCGCGTCAAGTTCGTGTCGAACATCAGACCCTCTCTGCAAAGGAATGGGCCGACCGACTGCGTGAGGATTTGCCTACCTTGATCGTCGGATTTGACGACCATGCGATCTCGGTCGATTTGCGTTGGGTTTCGCCAGCCAGTGATGCAAAGATCGGCGAACTGCTGGGGGGCCCGACGGAGGCAGCGACGCCAGCAGCTGTCGTCGAAGAGAATTAAGGATCGCAATGCACCCGCCTTCATGATCCGCTAACTTCCGATGCGGCCGTTGTAACGGACGATCTTTGCGTTTCGCCGAATGCCGCTCAGACGGGTCCGCCAAAAGGGAGTCTTGCGGTAGGTCTGGCGGAACGATGCCTCGTCCAACTGGTCGACTTCTTGCAGCGAAACGGCTTGTAACGGAGACGAAGCCTCGGGCGCCGTCACTTGACGCGACCGTTTTTGGTTCCATGGACAGACCTGTTGACACACATCGCAGCCAAACAACCAATCTCCGATGGGCTCGTGAAACTCCGGGGAAATCTCACCACGGTGTTCAATCGTCAAGTAGCTGATGCACCGCGTTGCATCGAGGACGCCGGGACGGACAAACGCATCGGTTGGACACTGGTCCAAACATGCAGTACAGGTTCCACAGTGCGAGGACTCGTGCGGTTCCGTCGGGGGTAACTCGATGTCGGCCAATACACAGGCAAGGAAGAAGTAGCTGCCGAGTTGTTTGTTCAGCAGCAGGGTGTTCTTGCCCCGCCACCCCAGGCCAGCACGCTGCGCATATTCGCGTTCCAGGATCGGTGCGGTATCAATCACGCCGCGTGCGCTGGAGTCAGGATCCCATCGGCGGATCATGCGGCACAGTTTCTTCAACTTCGGATGCACAATGTCATGGTAATCGATTCCCGGCCATGCGTAGCGTGCCACTCTGCCAAACCCTGACGGAACGTCCGCAGAGGGACCGGCGGGATAGGGGTAGGCCAAGCAAATGACAGCTCGGCAACCCTCCAACACACCCCCGGGATGGCGGTAGGCATCGAGACGATTGGCAAAGTAATCCATTTGGCCTGCATAGCCCGCATCGATCCAGCGAACCAAATCGGAAAAGCCGGTCGACTCGACCGCCGCTGAGATTCCGAACCCGACAAATCCAAGTTCCGTTGCCCGCAGCCGAAGTTGTTCGACCAACGCGTCAACGGATAAGGCGGAGAACTCGGTGTCGCGTGGGTCATGCATAAAAGGGATGGTTCCAGTGAAGATCGCTTGCACATGGACAGGATGGGTTGCGATACAATGATCCTCTCGGCAACGATGGCAATGCGCCGCTTCAAACGGCTTATTAATTCCCTGTTTCTGTCCTGTTCTAATGGATCCTATGATGTCACACCAGCCCGAACCCGTGAACTCTGAGCAGTCGCAACCCCAATCCGATCAGAGCAACAACAGCACCTCAAGCAACCGTCGACTCGTGCTGCTGTTACTCGTCTTAGGATTGGTATCCGCTGCATTGTTTTATGACTACAAAGTCGCGCGTGCTGCGGTTCAACGCGCGCATGATCAAGTCGCCAATCAGAACGTGCTTCACAATGCGGTGCCCGAAAACGAGATCATGAGCAATCAGATGGTCCAACAGATGATCGGCAAACCGCCAAAGGAGACATTTCAGGATGGGAACTTCACCGTGGAGGTTTACAGTTGGGCATCAGGGCTGCCGTTTCGTGACTACAATCTGTATGCCGTCTATCAACCGAACAATGGTCAGTTGATGCTGTTTCGACTCCATGCCTACAAGTACGAATGGAGCAAGGAGTTGATTCCGATTGCGGAACCGACGCTCACGCACATGCCCGACGACGTCGTGATTGACACCAGCGACGATCCAGCAGCGAGCCCAGAGGGACCTCGCGGTCGCCGCCGACCCTCCGCTGAACCCGAGGCAACTGCGGAACCCGAGGCAACTGCGGAACCCGAGGCAACTGCGGAACCCGAGGCAACTGCGGAACCCGAGGCAACTGCGGAACCCGAGGCAACCGCGGAACCCGAAGCAACCGCTGAACCCGAGGCAACGTCTGAACCCGAAGCAATCGCTGAACCCGAAGCAACCGCTGAACCCGAAGCAACCGCTGAACCCGAAGCAACCGCTGAACCCGAAGCAACCGCTGAGCCCGAAGCAACCGCTGAGCCCGATGCAACCGCTGAGCCCGATGCATCGAGCGACCGCGAAGAGGCGCCGGAACCAGAAGCGGAGACGGAAGAAATGTCACTTTCCGATTCTGGTGATCAAAAAGAGTCGCCTCAAGAAAAAGCGGACTGAGTCGCAAAGGAGCTACGGCAGCGGGATATCTTGGAGGACGAACGAGACTTCGCTTTCCGCGACCGCGGTCGGCGATTCGTAGACAAAGATCGATTCGCGTGCCGAGTCACCAAGATCGAACAAATAGCCGATGCCCGCACCATCGGTGGATTGCCGAAAGACCTCATACCCCAAGTGTTCTGCGTGCGATCCATCGGGTCGCCGTACGAAGGCTTTGTTTTCAAAAATCCATTGGCGGTGGCTTTCCAGCGACCGTCCGGCCTCTTCCAGCGTCACGGCGATCCGAATCTCATGAAGGGGTCCATTCTTGCGAATGGACTCAACCTTGACTTCCATCGCATCGATTTTCTTGTTGGCGGCCGAATCGGATAGCGGCAACTCGAAGGTTTGGCGTTGACCGGGTAACAATGCATGGATCACGCCGGAGAGCGATTCGATCGATTCCGGTTGACCCGCCGGCAATTGCATCGGCAGATAAAACTCGCTGAACGAAATGTCGCTATGGGTCGCGATGTCGATCGTCTCACCAGATTCTTGAGGTTTCAGCATCGCACCATCATCAAGCTTTCCTCGTAATTGGGTCACAGGGATCGACATACCAATCGGCGTCAGTCGCGGCTCCCAACTAATTTCCATGCTGATGTTGAGTGCGCTCAGGTTCGGGTGGTTCAGCACCCGACGCGATGTTACCGATGTAGGTTCAATTCGATAGACCCCAGTGTAGGCGGCAGAGTCGACTCGCGAAGGACGATCTTCCTCCCGTTTCTGCAACTGCAACGTGTCCCGATCGCCACCATAAAAGTTGATGTCCAAGTCTGCTTGATCCAGCACATAGTCAACTGCGTGCCAAAACGAAAGTGGTGTCGCGACGGCTTCGATCGGAATGCTTTGGTCTCCGGGATACTCGAATTCGATACCACTGTCGCGGCTGATCGCTTCAAGAGCATCACCGAGCGTCGATGCTCCGTCGAGTCGAACGGTGATCGCATCCGAGTTGGTTTCCGCACGAGTGGAACGCAACGAGCTGCGCACTCGTGCCAAACGCTCGCTCGCCTCGATCGACATCCCCTGCTTCGTCTCAGGCAGAAACGGCAGCGCCTCAGGTCCCGCTTCGATCAACGCTTGCTCTGCCGCTGCACGCTTTGACACACTTGGACTGTCGAGTTGATCAATCCATTCCAGGACATCATTCTTCAAATCGGTCGATGCTCGTTCCTCAGCCACAGCCGCCGAGACGATCCCAAGCAACACAACGGCGGCCACGATGGCGCTGTTGTTCCATCCAATCGTGACGATCGATTTGATTGTCATCTTCATCGCATTCCTTGTTGTCGCTACTCGGTCAAACGTACTGGGCCACGGCGACGGTCAATTGCCCGTGACACGCTCGGCCAATCCTCACCAGCCCCCAATTGTAACCTACGGTTGAGGTGCACTGTATCGATTCACGGACTCGGTTTCTACACCGTTCCCCCTCGACTGCTGGACTGATTTGATGGTTTTCAAGCGAACGGCCTTCGCCGCGATTCTGGTTCTTGCATGCGTATCCATTGGATCGCCAAGACGGGCGCTCGCCCAAGTCACCGGTTTGATTGAATTCCGCGAAGGGGGTCGAATTCGCCAAGGATTGCCACTCGTCAGCCTTGCCCGAGAAATGATTGTGATTGGGACCGACGGTTGGCTGCACTCGATCGATCCAACGGAACCGAACACGCAAATTCGCCAACTCGGCCAATCGTACGAACCGATCTCGGTCCCACTGTTTCGCAATCAGTTACAAGCCGAATTCGGAAAGGGTTACGAGGTGGTATCGACTTCCAACTTCTTGATCGTCCAGCCACGCGGGCGGGGTAACCGTTGGCCTCATTTGTTTGAACAGTCCCATCGTGGCTTTATCAGCTACATGAGCAAACGAGGCGTACGGACGCGAAAAGGTCGTTTTCCGATGGTCGCCATCGTGTTTCCGGACGAGGTCGCGATGTATACGGAATTCAAAAAAGTAGGCATCGATATGAGTCGTGTCGCAGGCGTCTATTCGATTTTATCCAATCGCGTCATGACCCATGACGGACGACATTCGTCGATCATTGCCGCAACGGTCCGCCACGAGGCAGCCCATCAATCGGCGTTCAACAGCGGCGTTCACAGCCGAGTCAATGACACCCCCCGCTGGATCACCGAAGGGATTGGGCAATTGTTCGAACCCGAAGCGATGACCGTGACCCAAACCGCAGGTCGACGCGCCGAGCGAGTGAACGTCGACAGTTTGCGAGAACTGAATCAGCAGGGCCTTGCCAACGAAGATGGCTTGCTGGCGACAAAAATCCATTGTTTGGTCGGCAGTGACGAAATGTTCGAAGATGTCAAACAAGTCAATCAGGCTTACGCCGTTTCATGGGCCGTCATGTTCTATTTGGCGGAACGTCAACCACAACAATTCGCGGCGATCCTAAATCACACCGCCTCTCGGCCACCGCTGGAAAACTACGATCGAGACCAGCGGATTGAGGACTTCGAGCGAGTGGTCGGAATGGACGTGCACGACTTTGGCAACCGCGTGACAAGGTTCCTCCGCTCGTTGTAGGTGGTTGATTCGTAATCCCAAACCGCGGGTTGGCAAGCCGGTGGCATCGCTTTCCCGCTCCGCGCCACCCATTCGCTGGTGCCTCCAAGACGCTGCAATTGATACTTCCCGTCAAGAATGGCTTGCCACCACGATCGATGGTCGAGGTACTACTGAACGGTCGTTTTCCAAGCTCGAGCCAAGTGATCCGACGCCGCTTTGGTGGCGGAATAGGGCGAGCGGGGATCGGCAAAAGGACGGGGGGTCGATCTTAGGCGAAGACAGGCGATACAACCGGTACAACCGATTCATCGGCCACCATCATGAACCGGCAAGGAACAACAGAGCGAATTCGAACTGGCCGGGTCAATGCGGCGCGGGCAATGCGTGCGAATTCTTCGCGTGTGAACGCCGATTTGACGCTGATGGCGCTGTCATGATGAAACACGGGCGATCGAGTCAATAAGTGCGACGCGGTCTTGATGATTGCCAAATTCCACCGGGTCCGCTCGAAATCGCAAACGAGCATCGCTCGAGTCGAGGCCAGCTGCATCGCTTGAAGCAGCCGAAAAACCTGGGACTCGTCAAGCTGGTGCATCAACAACGAACAAACGATCACGTCGAAACCGCTCGGTAGTGGAACATTCAAACAATCCATTTGCAAACTTCGAATTCCGACGCCCGCTTGCTCAGCTCGACGCTGCTGCTGCTCGATGGCCCGGTCGCAGGAATCGCTGGCGGTCACACACAAATCCCAATCGGCATGCTTTGCATTGGCCAATTTTGCTTTCAAAGCCCAATGGATCGGCAAATCCCCTTCACCACTCGCCAGATCAAGGACTCGTAGCGGCCGCTCCGGTAACGAGCGTGCGTAGTGTTGAAGTTGATGGAGCAGGACATCGGCAACGCCGCTGAGCCGATTGATTCGCGACAAACCCGCGAGCGCCCATCGACGATCGGATTCCGGAAGCGATGGATCGTCCATCCATTCAAGTTGTCTGACTCGATTCAGCGGCATCGCCTTGAACTGTTTTTGAGTATTCACGTGTTTGCGGTTGGGACTGACTGTATTGCACCGCGCCGATAAATCCAGATCAATCCGGCGACCGATCCGGCGAGCACCATGACGCTGACCCATTGCGATATGGACAGGCTTGTTCCAAATTGCCCCTTCTCATCGACTCGTATCCACTCCAAACCAAAGCGGAGCACGGCGTAGCTCGCGAACCCCAACATCATAATCGCTCCTTCGCGTCGAAACACGTACGAGGCGGCACACAGTAGTCCACACAAGCAGATCGCCGAAAAACTGCTGATCAATTGAGCCGGTTGGACCGCTTCGGCTCGCGGCGGTAATTGATCGGGACTCCATTGATAGGTCTTGCCATCAACGAGCATCAACAAACCTCGCGGTGCACGTTCAATGGGCCGGTCTTTGGGGACATCACGCAGGTATCGATCATCGAGGCGAATCCGTTCGACTCGGCTGCCGCTGGAAATCCCGGCCTTGTCCGCGAGACTACCCTTACGAACGCTTTCGATTCGACCTGAGGATTCATCGATTTCCAATCCAACCAATACACCCTTTTCAAGTTGCTCAACGTACACGGGGCTGCCGACCGGGAAGTGGAGTGCGGCCCAGTATTCGGCACACTGACCCCCGTAGCAACAGCCGTTCAGGAGGCATCCCATCCGCCCAAAAAACAGTCCTAAGAACATGCACGGCACGATGGCATCACCCAGTTTCAGAACGGGCAAACGGTGGCGAACCACGAAGAACACGGCTGCCAACACACCAAAAATGAACCCACCGTAAACGACCAAGCCGCCTTCGGTGAACGTCAAGATGCCACGAACCGTTTCGGAAAGCGAGTCGCCAATGAAACGGTCGCGATATTGAATCACATAAAACAACCGAGCTCCGGCGATTCCGCCAATGAACACCCAGGGCGCCATGTTGATGATCACCTCGGGATCGATGCCGCGCCGCCGTGTACGCAGCATGGCCAGGCCAACCGCCGTCAAAACGCCGATCAACAGCATCACGCCGTAGCCTCGAATCGCCATACCCACCGGTGCGCCGTCAATGTTCTTGATTTCCACCATCGGCAAGACGATCACGACCGCCAACGCGAGGACGCCCCACATGATCGCTTCACTCGACAAAAAGTCGCTAAAGGCATGCTTTTGAAGCCGGCGCAGAATCACAAGCCGAACGATCAAGGCGATCGCTAGCAAAATCAAGCCCCACCCGAATCCGAACACCGGTAGATCCGCAAATTCGTGTGGAATCGTAAACAGGGTGCTGCGCATGACAAGGGATCTCGACGAAAGAATTGAGTTTCACACGCAGCCAGGGCGACGATGGCTGGCGGAATCCAATCCCGAAAAGGGGGAAAGTGAACGGTTGATCTAGACGCGCCGCAAGCATCTTTTCTACGTTGAACCGGATAGAAGCGTCCAGACGTCTTGCCTCCATTGCCCTGTCAGAAATCAAATGCTACGGAACGATTCTCTTTTTCAGCTGCTTTGGGTCTTTTCCCTGACCTGCGGTTTGTCAGCAACCGCGGGGGCTCAACCCGCGACGTTTCGCGTCGAAACCAGCATTTTTGAGGGCAGCAGCAAGGATGCGGTCGCTAAGCACCTGATTCTATTCGATGGTGGCTTGGTCTATGACCTGCCCATCATCGAGGACCGCTTCGTGACCGTTTACGATTCACCTCGTAAACGAGTAATCTTGCTCGATCGGCAAACCAAAACACGCTCGACGATCGGGATCGAAGACTTGGTACGGATCACGGCCCAAGCTCGAAGTGCCGCGGAAACACGTGAACAACAAGCCAGGCTCGGGATCTTGGCGACACCCGAGTTTGATCCTGATGCCAGCGTCTATTCGATCGAATTCGGAGAGGCAAGCTACAAGACGACCGTTCAGGAAACGAGCGATGTCGATATCGCCTTGCAGTACGGGCAATTCGCAGATCTCGCATCGCGGCTCAATTTGGTCCGCAGAATCGGACTGCCACCTTTCGCCCGCATGTCACTCAACCAGCGGATTGCAACCGACGGCAAAATGCCCAAAGAGACCTCATTGGCAATTCGACGAGGGATTGCGGTCGATCGATTTCGCTCGACGCATCAAGTGATCGCTTACTTAAGTCAATCCGATCGAAAACAGATCGAAGAAGCTGGCAGCATGTTGGCCCTCTACAACGAAGTTGGGCTCGAGAAAATGCAGCCGTAGGGTCGCGAAGCCGTAAACAACACGCTGCCGCTCGGTAGCCAATCGTCGCACCCAAACCAGAATGCGTCCGCAAGCCGTTCTAGCCCGGATTATTCATCCGTCCAAACCCATTCTCCGTAACCCTGTGTATGCAATTCGCTTACATCGATTGAGTCAAAAACAGACTGCGCACGTTGGAGTCGTAGGCTTTAGCCGATTCCGTAAGGATCCAGCACGCAATCGGCTAAAGCCTACCACTCCAACGAATCATCCGGGCTAGGAATCCCCGTAGCCCGGGGAATCCCTGCAACCGTTTCATTCGGCACGACTTGCCCTGCAACGTGTGGTGATCCGCGGATTCCGCTCCGGTCATGCGAAAACCGACCTAGGTTTCATTTGAATCATTGTTGTGATTCAACTGCCCCCCGCAATCGACCTAAGGAACGAAAATGTCGTCGCAAGAATTTGTCGACCACTACGAAGTTCTCGAAGTGAGCTCCAATGCCAGCCCGGCCACCATCGAGCGTATCTTTCGCTACTTGGCGAAGAAGTATCATCCCGATGTGACGGCGAATCATGATGTCGCCCAATTCACCAAGTTGGTCGATGCCTATGAAACGCTCCGTGATCCCGAAGCCCGAGCTGCCTATGACATCTCGTACGAGCGGCACAAGCAAGTCAATGCAGAGATTGTCGAAGGGGCGAACTCAGCGGGCGATGATTGCATCGAGCGGTACAAGTTATTGTCGGTGCTGTACTCGCAGCGACGACGCGACTTCCGAAAACCGGGGATCGGTCTCGGCACCCTCGAATCCCTTGTTCCGTACCCACCCGAAGTCGTCCAATTTCATCTTTGGTACTTTCGTGAAAAGGGCTGGGTCGGACGCGAAGAAAGCGGCCAGTTGTCAATCACGGCTGCCGGAGTGGACCAAATCGAATCGATCCACCAAGCGACAGTTTCAAATCATTTGAGAATTGAACATAGCCCCGCAAAAATCACCGATTCTCCATTGCAATCCGCGTAGAATGCAGGATGGCCCCAGCCAGGGCACGCGGGCTGCGTTGTACCCGTCTAGCCCGGCCCTGGAACGATGGCACCCTGTTCGCGAAACTTGCTCTTGTGCTTCGTTGAGGGTCACTCGTAGTCGGCGGCGGTCAAGCTGCTGAGTACCGATTGTTGCCAGTCCTTCAGCTCGACCTGCATTCCCGCAGCGACTTGAGATTTGGACTCGACGAGATTTTTCGTCTCGGAGGGATCGTTCAGGAGATCATACAGTTCGCTAATGGGCTCGCCGCCTCGCTTGTTCTGAACGACCAGTTTGTATCGGTTCCCAACAAGCGCGCGCGAACCGGCGAAGTCCTGCTCTGTGATTTCTGAGTGATGGAAGTTACGGAAATTGCGAGTGTGGATGTCTCCCATCAACTTGACCAAGGGTGTCGTGCCGCGCTGAAGCTCCGCCTCGATGTACGGTTCGTTCTTGGCTTCGGTATTGGAATCGAACGTCCAGAATCCGATCGGACTCGGACGCTGGCTCATCTGACCGTCAATCATTGGCGTCAGGTCCATTCCATCAAGCGGGCGATCCGGTAAGGGGGTGCGTGTCAGCTTGCAAAGGGTCGGCAACATGTCGCTGGTGACGGCATTCATCTCCGAGATGCCTGGCTTGCTGATCCTTGACGGCCATTCGATGATTCCAGGGACTCGGATGCCGCCTTGATACAGATTTCCTTTCTGTCCGCGGAAAGGTGATGTGACGATCCCGTCAAGTGGGGTGCCGTTGTCACCGCAATACCACAACAGCGTGTTGTCTTGCAGTTGTGCTTGTTTCAACCACTGGCGAAGCTGTCCGATCGAACGATCCATCGCCGTGATCTCTGCGTAACGTTCCCTGAGGACATCGCGGAGCGGTCGCATTGTTTGGCGTCCCGTTTCGTTGGATGTCAGTCTGACCTGCTGGTCCGAGTATTCGCTGGGCAAGTCGTCATAGAGGGCGAGGTCCTTTGCGAGACCGCTATACGGTTCGTGAGGCGACCCGAACCAGACGACCGCAAAGAATGGCTGTTTCGTTTTCCTCGCCCCTGCCAAAAACTCAATCGTTTCGCGGATCACGATCTCCGAGGATTCCCCTTCGAATTTCTGAGGCGGACCACCGTTGCGTGAAAAGGTGGGGTTCAGCTCAAAGAAGTTGTCATGCGAGAGCCACTGGTCAAATCCCATTGCTCCCGGATTGGTGGGGGAATTGGCTTTGACAGGACCGAGATGCCATTTGCCAAAATGCCCACAGGCATACCCCGTATTGCCTAGAAGATGCGCAATCGTGACCTCCTCGGGTCGCAGGGACCAGCCCGGAGCGAACGTACCGTAGCGGACGGGATGTCGCCCGGTCATGACGCTGCCGCGGGTCGGTGAACACGAGGGGTGCGCGGAGTAGAATCGGTCCAGCCGCAGTCCTGAAGCGGCCATTTCGTCCAGCACCGGGGTCTTCAGATGTGGATGGCCGTTGTAGCCTGTCTCGTCCCAGCCATGGTCGTCTCCCATGAGCAGTATGATGTTCGGATGCGACGCATCCGTTGCCTGCCCAAGTGACACCTCCGCGGCAAGGCCCCCTAGCGTTACGAGACCTGCCGCCAAACGCACCAACCAAGTCTTCATTCGAGTCTCCCTTCACAATCCAAAACGAATTCGCTATCTCTAAATATTGGAAACGCAGTCTACCAATCGGAGACAATCAAGTTGAGTGGTCTGCACGGAGCCGGTTTGCCGGCAACGCTTGCGATTCGCACGCGGGATCAATAACGAACATAGTGGACGAGGCAACGAGTCCTGCAACACGGGACTCGTGGCCTCGTCCACTACCAAAGTCGTCACTTGTTGTTCACGCGATGCTTAGAGTTCGATCAGCGAACCGATCTCATGTTCTTCAGCTTGCTTCAATAGCCAACTGGCCACGACGGCGTCCTGAATGGCCAGGCCAACGGATTTAAAAAAGGTGACTTGTTCGTCATCCGATCGCCCCTCTGCCACTCCGTTTAGGATGTCTCCAAGTTCGGCATCGCCCTTACAACCGGGGATGATCAAGTCACCCGCCTCGCGTTGACAGGCCTCGCGACTATCGGTGACCACATAGGCACGCTCGACCAAAACATCATCGACTTCTCGGACATCGGGTCGGTAGGCACCGACCGCGTTGATGTGAGTGCCAGGCCGCACGCCGGCGCCTTCGAAAGTGGGTGAAGCGGACGTGGTTGCCGTGATCAAGACATCCGCCTGCTTGGCTGCCTGCTGCGAATCGGCTGCGATGGTCACCTCCGGTGGATTGGGACGATCGAGCAGCAGCTGACGAAGCGTTTGTGCTGCCTTCACGTCGCGATCGTACAGAATCACTTGTCGAAAATCACGCACGCACAATCCCGCTTCGATCTGCATACGCGCCTGGACACCCGCCCCGATGACGCCAAGAACCTCGCTGTCTTGGCGAGAGAGCACATCGATCGCCAAACCGCCTGCGGCACCCGTGCGAATCGCCGTCAACGGCCCACAATTCATGACAGCACGTGGCGTGCCTGTCTCGCCGTCGGTCAATGTCAGCAGTCCCTGTACGACAGGCAGGTGGTGTTGTCGATTGCCTCGAAAGGTTGCCACAAGCTTGACGCAGATGTCGCCGCCATCCAAAGCGGCAGGCATCATATGGATATCGCCGTTCTGGAAATCCACGCAGGATCGCATCGGCATGACCGCTCGCCCAGCCGACAAGGCAGCAAAAGCGGTTCGCATCAATCGGATCGCCTCCGCCATTGATAACAATTCTGCGACGTCGGCCCCGCTCAGCATCCTGACTTGCATTTGCTTATTCTCTGCACTTGTCTTCGAAAACGTAAATCTGGCAAGAACCCACCGGCACGGATCCAGACGTCGTACGGGAGAATCTTACATCAATTGTCACTGACGTTGATGTCTTCTGGTGTAAAGTTTTCCGAGGGATCCATTTTGACAGAGGCCCAGCATTTCTCGAGGCCCAACATCCAGTTTCGATTCAGCTAGGGTTTCATCCAGATAGGTTACCGGAGTCGGCTGTAGTGGACGAGGCAACGAGTCCCTTGCATCCCAGATGCATCCTTCACGAGGACTCGTTGCCTCGTCCACTACCATTCACAACGATTGTCGCACAGGTACCGATATCGACGAGGCGATGTCAGAAAACAAAGCGTTGCCGGCGTGATCAATCGGAGCTTTTCTCGTCATCTTCACCGAGCTTCTCCCTAAACATAAAATCGGTTAATGCACGTCGGTCTATGTCCAGTTGATCCTGATCGTGACACTTTCGTTCAAATAGTTTGCAGTACCCCAGCCGCCAATCGTGAACGGAAGTTTCCGGGTACCTGTCTGGGTTGTCGTCTCCGATCTTCCAATCAAGCGCGAACTCATACTCATAATGCGTTTCTCCGGAAGCGTCTTCATCCATGACGCGATAAGATACCGGAACGCGGTGTGAGCCATTCCAGTCCCATTGGGTTTCGCAGAGGGAGAAAACGCGACGCGATTCACCCGCATAGAGGCCGCCAACGAAGAGAGAAAGAGAGAAAGCGAGAAACCCTTCGGCACCTTACAACCACCTTGGCGCACGCCATCGATTTACGAGTGATTAACCCCATCCCAGAACCTCATTAGCTTCGCGTAGCATAGCCGCCAAGAGAAGCGACCGTGAAGCAGGCTGCAGTGGAACATATCGAACATGAAGATGATTTTCAAGTCATTGGGTGAATCAAAGCGTAAAAGAGGAAGAAAGGGCCGCAATTATTCTCTTTGGTTCTTTCGTGACGCTGGAAAACGACCTCCGTCCCCTTATTGAACTCCGACGGTATCGCTGGTCGCGTGCGCTTTGGTCCTGGGGACGGTCGTAAGTGTCTGGCAGGCTCGCGCGGCGATCACGGAGCGTGATGAGAAAGTAGTGGCATTGGAAAAAGCTAGGGCGGCTGAAGACGCTGCAAACGACGCTCGCGACGAGCTTGAAGCATTTAACCAACGACTCAATTCATCCACCGTCTTGCTCTCGTCGGGGCGAGCACATGCTGATGCCCAGCGTTGGGCCGATGCCTACGAATTGTACACCGAGGCCACCACGATGCTGCCCAGCTACTCGCTGGTCTGGCTTGAACGCGGTCGGCTCAATGCCAAGCTTGGCCGTTGGGAATCGGCCGCGAATGATTTTGCCAAAGCGGTCAGGATCGGATGCCCCGTCGAGCAGACCGAACTTTCGGGTGTGCCCCAGCTTCTGTACTACGGGGGAGAAACGTCCGCCTACGAAAAACTCTGCGAACAATTTTCTCGTTCGCAACAGGACGACCCAGCCTCTGTCGCAACTCGAGGACGATTGGTTGGCGAAATCTCACCATCGACCGCAGCCGAACTTGCACTGAGAGTCGAACGGATGCTGACGGATTCCGATGGCGGAGAAAAGTCTGTATCGAAGTCAACTCATGCGTTCGACAAGCGACGAACTCATTATCGCGAGATGTATCGAGGTGCGAATTTGTACGTTGCGGGCTGGGCTCATTTGAAAGCAGGAGACAACGAAAAGGCTATGAAACGTCTTGAGCAGTCCAGTAACGCGAACTGGCTCGGTCGCGGCATCGAGTCCCCGTTGATTGCGATTGCCCATCATCGGATGGGACGTGCGGACGAAGCACTCCGCTGGTTCGAGCAATCAGAGACGCTGCTTGACCGCCTACTCGATGAGAGCGTTGGCCAGTCCAGGGGAACTCCCGTGATACCCTGGATCGACTGGATTGAATTTCTGCTAAATCATCGCGAGGCAAGCATCATTGTCAAAGGGCACACACCGGTGACCGACCCGAGAATTCGTCAGATGAACGACTTTGCCGAAGCGTCGATCGCCGATTGATCCAGACTTTCTGTAGATTTAATGGCCCCGGTGACGCATGGATTTCGCATTACCGACCAAGAGCGAGTCCGCACCGAGTAATCGAACATCAAATGCGGACTAGTTAGTAGGCTACCGCCTATTAAACCGCGTGCTCTGCACACTCGTGGCGTTTCGCTGGATCGTATTGGATTCCGCATTGCTCGGTTAATACCACCAACACACAAACACTCTCTCGGAGATGAAACCAATGATAAGGAAGTTGTACGTTTTTAGTTTGTTGCTGCTCGTTTCCAGCACAATCAGCGTTGCCGAAGATTGGCCACAATGGCAAGGACCGCAGCGAAACGCAATTTCGACCGAACAGGGGCTGTTGCAGCAGTGGCCCGAAGGGGGGCCGCCGCTGGCGTGGCGAGTCGATGGACTTGGCGGCGGCGATAGTGCGCCGGCGGAGGAGCGGTCAAATTGGTGAAGGATGCCAGTGGTAAGATAGCGGCCGAGGAAGTCTACTTCACATCAAATATGCAGAACCATCATGGTGGGATGGTGGTCATCGATGGCTGTCTGTACGGAGCCAACGGAGGAAACGGCGGCGGTTTTCTCACCTGCTTGGACTTTCATACCGGTGATGTCCTTTGGAGAGATCGAAAGGCTCCAAAGGGTTCACTCTTGGTGGCAAACGAACAGCTCTATTTACGTTCGGAAGAGGACGAGATTCTCCTGATCGAGCCATCACAAGAGGAATTCATTGAACGGGGTCGTTTTGTCCAGCCCGATCGAAGCCGTGCACCGGCTTGGGCCCATCCGATCGTGGCAAACGGAAAGCTCTTCATACGCGATCAAGGACTGCTGTTCTGTTACGACGTGAGTGCCCAATAGCCGTAGGTGCTCTTCCGGAAATATGTTACCTGATCACCGTATCGGCGGCATCTTGCCGCCATGCAAAAAATCCACAAAAAAGGCGGCAGGATGCCACCGATACCGAAGTTTATTGACGAACGAGGCGTAAGTGCCAAATCTTAGCATCGTGCGAAAGATGGCAAGGAGCAGCCGGCTTTGCTTCTGCTCTTGAGTTCTTCATCGATGGCCAGTGGCCAAACAAATGCCGATGTTGTGATCAATGAGATTTTCTACAACGCCCCGGACGACTTGGAAGAACTCGAACTGAGGGACTGTCCCGAAACACGACTCACAACTGAGTAACAGAACTAGGCGGATAATGGAATTCCTTGAAACACCACTTTTTGACGACGACATCACCGACAACTTCATTACGGAATAGTCAAACCGATTCCTTTATCGAAAAGTCTCCATCATCACATTCACATTAGGGAGTGAACCATGAAATCAGCCTACCTATCAACCGTATTCGTTTGGGCGATGGCAAGTACGGTTCTGGCCGCCGATTGGCCTCAGTTTCTTGGCCCACAGCGTAACTCGACCTCTCCAGAGACCGGATTGTTGCGATCGTGGCCTGACGCCGGACCGGAAGTCTTGTGGGCCGTTGAGGTTGGTCGCGGTTACGGTGGACCTGCGATTAGCGAAGGCAAAGCCTATTTGCTCGATCGAGAGGATGAGGTCGGCGATACACTTCGCTGTTTCGATCTCAACGACGGCAAAGAACTTTGGTCGTATGCGTATGACGCCCCTGGTTCGGTGATGTTTCCCGGTTCGCGAAGTGTTCCAACCGTTGACGCCGGATACGTTTATACGTGCGGCCATAACGGCGATGTCTATTGCATCGACACCAATACGCATCAGCCCGTTTGGAAAGCCAATGTATGGACGGACTTCGCTGGAAAACCACCGGCGAGCGGTGGAGGAGGTGGTGGTTTTGGTGCCAGTGAACTCGGCAGCTTTCCAATCTGGGCCGTTACCCAAAATCCGTTGGTCTACGGCGATCTGCTGATCCTCGCCTCGCAAGCTCCCGATGCCGGAGTGGTCGCCTACGACAAGCTATCGGGCGATGTCAAATGGAAAACGCCATCACTCGGTTACGTCGGCTACGTCAGTCCGAACCTTGTCAAGATTGATGGCCAAGATCATTTGGTCATGGTAACTCCGTCGACGAACCCATTCCAACGTTCAAGCCCCAACGAAAACAATCGCGGCAAATTCATCGGCCTCGACCCACTTACTGGAAAGCAGCTATGGGAATACGGCAATTGGAACTGCCACATTTCGGTAGCTCCGGCAATCGATGCAGGCGACAACCGTGTCATGGTTGTCGGTGGCTATGAACTCGGTGCAACGATGGTCAAGATCGAGAAACAGGGCAACGAGTATGTTGCCAATGAAGTGTTCACCACCGAAGAGTTCGGTGACCAAACCAAGCCGCCGGTTCTGCACAATGGGCATTTCTATGCTCAATATGGAACCAACAATCGGCGAGATGGATTGGTCTGCATGAACATGGATGGTGAAATCATGTGGAAGACCAAGCGGGCGCCTGGGTTCAACAAAGGAAGTATGATTTTGGTGGACGGTCTGATCCTTGCAACCGATGGCGAAAAGTCACTGTACTTGATTGAGCCAGACCCGAAGGAATTCAAACCACTCTCTTCCGCCGAGCGGCTTGGGGCTGGCGGAGGTGACAGCAGCGGCATTGCAGGCCGAATCGGTGGCGGAACACAGAACTGGGCACCGCTGGCACTCTCCGATGGCAAATTATTGATCCGTGATCACGCTCAGATGAAGTGCGTAAAGGTTGTCAAATGACAATGAATCGAAGAAGAACAAGTGGCCCAGGCTCCCAGCCTGTGAAAACGTACAAATCAAATGGGTCGCGAGTTAATGACATGTTTCTAAACGTGATGATTGTCACGTTCCTGCTTGGGTTGCAAGTGGAAGCATCCGCGCAGTCGGCACCTCAGGAGCTGAAGAATAATTGGCCCGGCTTTCGCGGCAAACATTCAGGTGTGCTTGCTGCCGACATGATTTTCCCAGTGGCTTGGAACCTTCAAAGTGGCGAGAACATCCTTTGGAAGATGCCGATCGACAAACACGGAATGAGTTCGCCGATTGTTTGGGAGAAACGCATTTTCATCACTGGGGCGGACCACCAGTCTCGCGATGTCTATTGCGTTGACGCGGACACTGGCAAGCTGGCTTGGAAGCACGCGGTGTCCGCCCTTCCCGACGCGCCTGCCGACTTCGTGCCGCCTCGCGTCCTGGAAGCAACCGGCTACGCAGCACCGACGATGGCAACCAACGGTCGTTTCGTCGCGGCAATCTTTGCAACCGGTGAACTGGTTTGTCTCGACATCAATGGTGAACGAATTTGGACCAAGTATCTGGGAGTTCCCAATAATCACTACGGCCACGCTTCGTCGTTGATTTGCGATGACGAGCGACTGTACGTCCAATACGACCAAAAAGACAACTCGAAACTACTGGCACTGAACATCGCAACGGGCGAATTAGTGTGGACGGCTGAGCGTGAGCAGATGTCATGGTCGTCACCGATCCTGGTTGACAACGCCGGCAGAGCGGAGTTGATTTTAACAGATAGCAAATTCGTTGTCAGCTATGATCCTGCGTCGGGCGAGCGATATTGGCGCGTCGAATGTCTCAGCGGCGAAATTGCATCATCAGCCACTTATTCCGACGGAGTGGTTTTTGTCGCCAATGAGGGAGCACCAGCCACGGCGATTGACATCAGCCAACACGATCAAGAGCCTAAAATCCTTTGGCAGTGGGATGGTGACTTGCCGGATACGTCGAGTGCCGTTGCGAACAAGAAGTTTGTGCTACTTCCCACTGCGTTCGGCGTAGTCAGTTGCCTCGATGCCAAGAGCGGCGATGTAGTTTGGGAACATGAATTCGATCATGGGTTTAACAGTTCGCCCGTTTTGGTCAGCGACCGTGTTTATATGATTGACTTAGCTGGCAACGCATACGTTTTCAAACTTGGTGAAGAGTTCGAGTTGCTTGGCGAATCGAAGCTTGGAGAACCGGTATACGCGACGCCTGCTTTTGTGGGTAACCGAATTTTTCTCCGGGGACTCTATCACCTGTTTTGCATTGGTGAGATCCAAAGGTAGAAAAGCTCGTCAACGATAGAAATCGATCCAGCTAATTTTCACCGATTCGGATTCATCCTCGAAGAAAGACTTGGGCAGTTCAATCTCAAAGCAATTGTCCTTCGATGCAACCGTCGCCAATACACCGTCATCGAAGCGGCGAATCTTGATTTTGAATGGTGGCTTATCCCCCTTTGCACTCGAGTCATTGTTCAAGCAAATTGTGCCAACCAAGAAGAGAAGGACCGTAAGAAGTAAGTGTTGCATCGAGTCTATTTCACTTTTAGGCACGCCCATCGAATTGATTGATCGAGCTACGGTTTCGAATCCTTTGAGTATTGAGCAAAGCCCTCACAAAAACGTGGATTCTTCTTTGCCATCAGCGTAAAACGGTCGGTGTGATTGAGGGTGATCGAAAGGTGCTAGAATGGAAGGCCCTGCCTACAGGGTTCCTACCTCCTTGCCCCCTCCACTCCTGCGCCCGCAATGATTGATCTTCCTCGACCGCATCGCCCTGTTCCCACGATCCGTCATGGGACGGATGCCTGTTTTCCGATGACGGCATCGTCTCGGAGCTGCATCTCGCTCACTGCGGCAGCGCCGCTCTACTGCAAGTTACTGCCAGCCGTCTGCGCGAGCTTGCTACTCGGAATCAGCAGTTCCTTGGGTTACACGCCACCAGTAGCTCGCCAGGGAATGACCACGGTCGAGATCGAATGCCCTCGCTCGATCGAACAAAGTGGTTTGCCGTTTACCGCCACCGTTCACGTGATCAATGATGATGAACAGGCCCTCCATGGGACGTTAAGACTTTTCGGTATCGATGGTTGGAAGTGCGACCCCAGTGAAGCGGTCTCGGTTCAAGTCGGTGGGTTGGAGCGGTCACAGTTCCTGTTTCGTGTGACTCCCGACAAGGGAACCCATGCAGCACATTACCCGCTGCACGCGATTGCGGAGCTGGTTACGGGCATGCGGCGCCGCACCTTGCATCCGATAGCGATTGTTCAAGCGAACCTCTCGCCGCCGGACATTCTGCGTCCCGATTTGCCCTGGCAAGCGTTGGATGTTGGACGTGACCGTGTGCTCTCACTTTGGCAAATGCCGGTCTATCGCGTCGTCACTCAGGTTTTTGGAGCATTGGCCGAAACCCATTCGGTGGGCATCCGAGGGACAATCGAGCCACACCGAGCCCTTGTTGATCCGACGTCGATGATGCGTCTTGAGGAATCGGAACGACGTTGCCTCACCATGCACCCGCCTTGGTTCGACGGTCGATCGGGAACCGTGTTGACGGAATACCCAATTCGACTACCCAAACATCAAAAGATCAAGCTGAGTTTTGCCAACGCGGTCTCCTCGACGGGCAGCGGAGATGGCGTGACGTTTCGTGTTCGAGCTGCCGATTTCGACTCTGCCCCAGGAACATTCGGTCGCGTTCTGTTTGAGCGGCACAGTGATTCAAGCATTTGGCGACCGGCGGAGGTCGATTTGAGTGAATTCGCCGGAAAGACGATCCGTCTTCAACTCGAATCTCATCCCGGTCCAAAGAAGAACACTGCTTTTGATCAATGCTATTGGGGAACCCCGACGGTGATCGTTGGAGATCCGGAGTCGCTTGAACGCACCGCCGCAACCCAAAAAACATTCCAGTCCCCTTTACCGGATGGTGGCTCGGTAAAGATTCAACCCGGTCAACGCGGACTGCTTGACGCCGATATTGAGTTTTGTGGCAACGAGGAAAGCCGGATCTCGTTTCGCGGATTCACCGTTCGCGTCGCCGGATTGGAACTTCATGATCGTGGGGCTCCGGTCTCTTTGCTCCGCGTGGACGAACAACCCACCGATGACGGGGTCGAGTATCGGCATCAATTTGCAACCGCGACGGCTGCGTTTGATTTGGTCGCCCGGGTGTCGGTGAGAGGCGGGGGGCTGCGTGTTGCATGGACGCTTGAGAACGAGCCCGCGAATCGACCTTGGCGGGTGACACGGATCGAATCGATTGCGGCGGGGAATTTTTCCTCTGTCGCGAATCGCATTTATGCCGGCCATGGAAATGTGATTGAGAAACCTCGCCCCTTCACGTTGCGGTTCGACGGGCATTTTTTGTCAACGTCATTTGTTGGCCTCGACTTTCCCGATTCGATGTCGCTCTTGCAGGCCGTCGATGTGCCACCCGACCATTTGACCATTGACCCGGATGAGGGACGGTATGCACTGACCGCGGGCGGCAATGCTACGTTCACGTTCTTCGCGGGATCCAATGTGTGGGATTTGTGTAAGCGTTTTCGTCAAAGCAGCAGTAGCAGGGCAGCGAGTGGCGTGAAACGCTTGGCAGGCCGATTTGCGTTTGATCTGTGGGGTGGCCGGTATGCAAAATCTCGCGAACAACTGATGCGATCCTTTGCCTACGGGATGACCGACTCGGTGGTTGTTTGGCACGCTTGGCAACGTTGGGGCTATGATTACCGGCTGCCGGAGATCTATCCGCCCAATCCGGAATTTGGCAGCGAAGCGGAGTTACGTCAAATGATTGACGAGTGCCGCCAACGCGACGTGCTGTTTGCGCTGCATGATAACTACATCGACTTCTACCCGGATGCCGAGGGTTTCTCCTATCGCGACGTGATTGCTTTCGATCCAAACGGGCGCCCGGTGAAGGCTTGGCTCAACGAGTATCGAGACGCTCGTTCGTATCGATATCGCAGCGACGCCATTGCCCCTTTCTTACAGAACAACGTGCGACGAATCCACGCTTCGCTCGCGCCGACCGCCTATTTCATCGATGTTTGGTCGAGTGTGAAACCCTTTGATTACTGGACGGAATCAGGCAATTACTTTGATGCCGTCTTTACCCGAGACCGATGGCGTGAACATTTCGAGTCGATTCGCAAAACCCTTGGTAACGACGCCCCACAGATCTCCGAAAGCGGCCATGATCAATTGATCGGATGGCTTGACGGTGCCCAAACGAACCATCTTCGAGTAGGACCGCCCGCGGGCGGCGACCATGCATGGAGCGTTTGGAACATCAACTGTCAGGACGCCGAACGAATCCCTTGGTTCGATGCCGTCTACCATGACAGGTTCGCTCTACACGGCGCGGGTTACTCGAACCGTTACCAAGCAGGGCTAGATGCTCCGATGCACGGGATCTACAGTGACGATTACATCACCACCGAAGTGCTGACCGGCCATCCGGCCATGGTCAGCGACGCGTTTGGTCGAGACGGGGTTCGAAAGTACTGGTTGCTTCATGACGTGATGCGAGAGTTGGCGCTGCAAACGATTGATAGGGTGGAGTTTGTAGAGGACACGTTGCATCGCCAACACGTGCGGTGGTCAGGCGGCGGCGACGTCTGGGTCAATCGTGCGACTTCCGATTGGCAACTGGATGGGATGACCTTGCCGCCCTTCGGCTTTGCCGCCAAGCTTCCCACCGAGCATGGCGACGTCACCGCATCGATCACCCGGCGTGCTGGTTTGATCGTTGAGCAAGCGAGTGCAGCGGACACTTTGTACGTCAATGCACGAAGTACGATCGGCGGAGGAGCGAGAATCTGGCCCAAGGTCACATCGTTTGATTCCACTTCCCCCAAACAAGCAAACCTGACGACCGAATGGAAACTCGACGAGGACGTGCCAGACGATTTCCGACCGTTCTTGCATTTTGTCGATGACGAGAACCAGATCGCGTTTCAGGGATGGATGGATCCTGCTTTGTTGTTCACCGGACCCGCCCAATTGGTTCGAGTTCCTGCGACAGTTCGACTACCTGAGACCGTTCGTCCCGGCGATTCATTTGAATTGCGTGTCGGATTCTACGACCCCTCCGGAACCAAAGAGCGATTGAAGTTGATGTCGGGTGACGATGGCGAGAGACGCGTGACACTCGGCCAATTGACGGTAGAGGGTGGCGGTGACCAAGTCACTGGGCTGACTTGGACGTCGACGGAAGACCGACCCAACCCACTGCTACAACGGAGTAATCCTCGTGCAAAGCAAGTGGACTTTGGCTGGGTGGTGACCGCGGGCTCCTGTCGCTTGACCCGCCAAGAGGATTCCCTCCTCCTCACACCGCTGCCCGATGAAAACGCGGCGAAGGTGCATTGGGAACTGCGACTCGACCAATTGCCTTGGTCGGTCCCCAAACCGACTCAGATCACGGCGATCGATGAGTCTGGGATGGAACTTTGGCAAAAGCCTTTTGACGAAGGGGAGCCACTGGTGCACGACCCCGTCGCATTTGCCTATCGGTTAGACTAGCTGGACCGTCAAGGTTAAAACGGCGAGTTGGGACGTAGTGGACTTCGCCAGAAGTCCCTAAGAACATTTGAGTTACGGATGTCTGGCGAAATCCACTACCCTAACATGTAATGCTGACGGTCCACTGGTGCATCATCCAGTCGTGATTTTGGGGTAGCGGAACTCGCGGTTTTCAACTTGACGCCCCCCCTTTTTCCTCCAACTCCGCAAACACATCGAAAGTGCATTCCATGTATCGACGACGATTTTGTTCTTGTCTCTTATTGAGTTTCTCCGCTTCGCTGGTGATCGCGGCGACATTGCACGCACAAGACGCCACACCTTGGGTTGCCAATCCTGATCGCGTTGCAAAGTCGATGAAATCACAAGGGGGCCAGTTCAACTACGAGGAAGCGAACGTCCCAGCCTTCACGCTGCCTGATCCGCTGGTCAACAACGCTGGCGAATCAGTCGCGACGGCGAATCAATGGACGAACGAGCGACGAGATGAATTGATGGAACTGTTTCGTCAGAATGTTTACGGTCGTCGTCCCGGTACGGATTATTCGATCAAGTTTGAGTGTTTGCACGAAGTTGAAGACGCCTTCGATGGATTGGCGACCGGTCGCAGCATGAAGGCGATCGTCAGCATTGACGACCGTCGCTACGAGTTTCCGTTCACGGTGTTGTTGCCAAATCGCAGTCAGGGTAAGTCACCGGCGGTTGTGTTGATCAACAATCGCTACTTTGTGCCACTCGAAAAGGCCCTTGCGGAACCTGATCCGTTTTGGCCAGTCAAAACGTTGCTTGACCGTGGGTATGCGACCGCGTCCTTCCACACATCCGATGTGGATCCGGACAACAAACAGGGCTATCTCGATGGGATTCGTTCGTTCTTCGCAGACGGACAGCCCCCGACGGACGATGCGTGGCGAAGTTTGTCGGCATGGGGATGGGCCGCCAGCCGAGTACTGGATCACTTAGAAACGATCGATTCGGTTGATGCATCGCGTGCCGCGGTCGTTGGACATTCGCGAGGTGGTAAGACCGCGTTGTGGGCTGCGGCGGAGGACCCTCGATTTGCGATTGGCTACAGCAACAACTCAGGATGTGGTGGTGCTGCGTTGTCTCGGCGAGCCTACGGAGAAACGGTCAGCAGAATCACCACGGTGTTTCCCTACTGGTTTTGCAAGAATTTCTCGGCCTACGCGGATCGAGAGAGCGAGTTGCCAGTGGATCAGCACGAGGTCATTGCATTGCTCGCTCCGAGAGGCGTTTACGTGACCAGCTCTGACGAGGACTTGTGGGCCGACCCGGCGGGCGAATATGCATCGTTGGTTGCTGCCGCGTCCGTCTTCAACTTGCTTGGCGCCGAGTCGATTACCAATCCGGTCATGCCACCGCTAAACCATCCGCGAGTCGTGGGCAAAACCGGCTACCACATTCGCTCGGGTGGTCACGGACTGGAACAACAGGACTGGGATTTCTTTCTCGACTTCGCCGATACCTTGTTGAAGTAGGTCCATTCGCGACGCACACATGTTACAGACCCGATCCCTCCGATAACATCGGCGTTTGGGTGTACCCCATTGCCTGAATGGCAACATCGGCTCGATAAATCGGGTCTTGCATCAAACAGGCCCGTCGATCGGATGCAGGGATCGTGGTCGTGTAAACTCGAAGCTCGCCGCCAACGCTGGTGATGAATTCCTCACGCCAATCACCGAGCAGATCGGCAAAGGCGACCGGTGATCCTGCAATCTCCGTTGGATATCCCTGGCCTGTGTATTTGTCGACACTTCGTTTGCCAATCAATTCTCGCTGCGGGTCCGCGTCCCAATAAACCGCTTGCCGGCCAAATCCCCAATCCAAATCACTGCGAAGCCGATTTCCGCGAGCATCGAACAACCACCGCGCATTCGATTTCTTGTCCGCATCGGTATCCGACGAGTAGCATTCCCAGCCGGGGATGGCGGGATCCAAATCGCTGCACATTCCCGTCGAATGGACATGACGAGTGGGGAAGTCGATCCCCCAAATCCACTGACCGGTGGCCGCGTCCACCATGCAGCATCCGTTGAGGGATTGTCGAGTTTCCATCCCGTAATAGACCTCCAAACCGGGGCGGTCCGGATCGATATCTCCGACGTAGTGGTGATCGGGATGGCCCAATCCAGTGGACCACAACCCCACACCGTTGTCATCAAGAACCGAAGAGCCCAGAAACACTTCGTCACGCGAATCGCCATCGACGTCGATCGCATGCATACTATGCGCTCCCTGTCCCTGGTATCGCCGTCCTTCTTCCGCATCGCTCCAACTCCACAGTTCGCGAAGCGTTCCACCGATCATCTCGAACGCTTTCACCTGCATCTCTTTGTAGGTTCCACGCTCCATAATCAAGCAAGGTGTTTTACCGTCCAAGTAGGCAACGCACATCTGGTTGCGGGAAGATCGATTGTAGGTCGGAATCTCCTCGCGAGAAATCCAATCCACACGCGTTTTCGGTTTGCCGGTCATGCCGTCGAGAACCAGCAAATACTCGGGCCCAGACTGGACACGGCCATCGTTATCACGTGGGTCCCCTTCGCCCGCTTTCAAGCAGACCTCCGCTTTCCCATCACCATCCAAATCATGGACGATCATCGGCGAATACCATATTCCCTGCTCGATCGACCATCCAAGATCATATCGCCACAGGAAGGTTCCATCTGCAAGGTAGGCTTCGACCTTAAACGTACTTGGACTCGGCTTCCAATATTTTTCGTAGGGGTCCACATTGCCACCCGGTTGTTTGATCACAAAATCATAGTTGCCATCGCCATTGAGGTCGGCGATACCACATTTCTGAAAGGAATAATCGCCTTGTAGCTTGATCGTAAAATGATTCCTGGCCGACGCATTGGCCCCATGATCGACCGCCACGGAACGTTCGATTTCCTTGCCTTGTACCAGGGATGCGACGAAGTACTGACTCGATTGATCGGCGACTGGATCCAAATCGACAAAGTCGGTCGTTTGCGTAATCGGCAAAGGGTTCAGACGAATCGGCTTTTCCTTTTCGGTTTGACGATAGACGTGAAACGCAATGGATTCCGGATCGCTCTTTAACAAGCGCCAACCGACGTAAACGCTGCCATCTTGTCGCGTCATCACCGTCAGCCCACGGCTCAGTTTTTCCGTCACACGATCCGAAGCCCAGCCGTCGACCTTCGGTTTTCGTTGAGGGTCCGGAAGTGGCGTGAATTCGAGGAAATCATAGTAGCAGGATCCCGGATTGGTCTTGGATGCATAGCGATCATCAAGCCACAACTCAAACCCCTCCTCACCGATCTCGACCAATCCCAGATGGGGCGTTTGCACATCCGACGAGATCCAATGAACGCCGTCGCGTGAAATCGCGATGGGACGTCCTACGCCACCGATGTCGACGTAGTACTTTCCCGGTGGAATGTCTCGAACCACCGAGTGTAGTGGTGGGGCACCGGCTTGGGGCGTGCTTCGATCGGCTTTGACCACAGGGGATTGAAGCACGATTCCACCCGACCATTTTTCATTGGCCCCCTGATCGGTAGACCAAAGGTTCCAATGGTCGTCGGTATGACGATTCACTTTCCAAGCCGAGGAGGGTTCCGTGATCGTCTCGGCCTCAAAGCGAAGCGACGATTGCGAGGATGCCGTCGCGTTGACGAACACCATCAACGAGACCCCTAACATACAACGCGTCAACGAACCGATGCGAAGCAGCTTGCCAAATGCGGATGGAAAAAACATGATGGAAACTCCGGACGGAGAATACAAAGGTGGGAAAAAGGGTGGGGCAATCAAGAGGTGATCTCAGTCTGCTTGCAAGTTCATGGTTTTTCGTAAACTTGCCTCGGCTTCCGCTGACCAATAGCCGCAATCCAATTCGATGAAGACCGAGGTGTAGGGCAGCGTCATGTTGGACTTCAGAATGAGAACATGAAACGTTTTCCCCGCTTCGTCTAACTTCGCGATAATCTCTTCGTGCGGAAGCGCCTTGACATTTTGGCCCGCCAACAAGGTCAAGAGTTCCGAACGATAGTCGCTGATCCCTGCTGCATTCTGCTCGTCGACATACTTGATTTCCTTGTCGAGGTAGACCGTCGGACGAACATGTTTTGCGTTTCCAACCGCATCGATCACTTCACGGACCACTTGCAGTTGCGATTGATGCGTTACGATCGTTTCAATCCCCGCAGCGGTCTGTGAGGGGTAGGCCGAATCTGCGATCACGATCCAATTCCGATGACCGAACTGATCCAGTCGATTCTGGACCACGGCACGCCTCGCTGCTGCACTTCGTGCCTCGGCTCTTGGGTCGGTCTGTGCCCGTGCCGGGGATGCGAAAGCGAAGAGAGAAACGAGGAACGTAAAGGCGAGCAGTTTATGCATGGGATCTACCGAGAGAGAATGGAAGCGGGGAGGGGGAAAACGACAGCGAGGTCAGCGACGCCATTATAAACCACCGCCCGTGACGATGTGCGTCCAAGTACTTTAACACCCTCGCTCCGCTACGTTCCGCGGCGGTCTCTCGCGAGGCACCGAACCGGGACAACAGCGAGTCACCGGGCTTGCGGAAAGAGGGTGGGTCAACACGTCTCAAGGCGGTGATGGCTCAAAAAGAAACGGCGCTTTCGCGAGTGTTCACGACCACTTGTCAAACGATCGAGTGGGGTTCTGGGGGCATGACATGGTCCAGGTGCCCGTAGCGGTCGCCTGTGACGGTCGTGGGTTGAGGGGTCGGATCGTGGTAGCGGTCGATCTCGCTAATTCCCCTCAGGTAGGAGCTTCGCATGCATGCATGCAACTTGGGTCGAGCGGCTGCAAATTCAGCGAACGAAGCGAAGCCGCTTCGGGACAAATAGTTCTGAAGCCCATTGACAACTTTGGTGATCGCCGAAGGGCCGCTTCGATAGACCGCGCTGGTCATCATCGCCACATCGGCTCCGGCGATCACCGAGCGAACAAAATCGTCGGTCGAACAAATGCCGCCACTTGCCGCGATATCCATCGATGCGCCCGCACCGCGAGCTCGAATCAATCCTGCGATGGTCGGGTTGATATTGCCGGCGGCAGTCAAGGACCAATGGAGTGTCGTGTCGATGCACTCGGTTTCGACTCGCCAAGCCGGCGCGTGCGCGAAACAGACAACGCCCTTCGCACCGGCGTCCGCGATTCGCCGCGTTAAGTTTGCAATACTGGTATGAAAGGATGACAGCTTCACCGACACGGGGATCGCAACCTGATCGCACACTTCGGCCACACAATCGATCAAACACTGTTCGATCTGTTCCCCACGGGTGTTGGGATCGGTGATATCGCAATCCACCACCAATTCGATCGCGGCGGCTCCCGCTCGTTCAATCTCTGACGCAATGCTTAGCCACTGGCCGTGAGTGAATCCGTTCAGATTAGCGATGATCGGGATCAACGACGTACGTTTTAGTTCGGCAATCAGTTCGAGATACCGCTCGGTTCCCCCGTTGTAGTTGGTCGCAACGTGCCCGTAGCTCAACCGTTCGTTATAGGGATGATGAATCGATTCGCGGTGGTCGCTGCCAAACCGCTGTTCCATCACCTGCTCTTCAAACAAAGAGGGCAGCACGATCGCCCCGGCACCGGCCAGCCACAAGTCTCGAACGGCTTCGGGATCGCGAGCAAGCGAGCTTGAGCCAACCAAAACGGGCGACTTCAGCTCGAGGCCCAGGTATCGCGCTGTGATGTTTCCGAACATAGTGGTCCCGTCCTATTGATTTCCGTGCTCATTAACCCCGTCCCCGCCACCTCCTTATCATGGGCGATTCGGCTGCCGCTGGGAAGAGACGGCGGCTGGCAAAACGCCGCAAAAGTGGCCTGGTAACACGCTCAAAGGAAGTAAACCAACCACTCGGTGATAAACTGCGCAATCTGCGTCAATTTCCCGGCACTTTGGTGCGACGATCTGTCTCGAATTGCTTTGTCCATCCCGAAGCGGGATCCCTGACAAAGCACAAGGGTGAAGGAGCGTTCCTCCCACCAACGAGTTCAGCCCACCGACTCGGTGGTGAAATAGGGGTCGAGTTCGCTGCGATTCAGATACATCCTGCCCCAGAACATAATCCCCAATTTGATGAGTGCCCAAACCGCGTAGAACGCGAGACCGATGAGCATGGCAAATCCAGAAAACTGAGCCATGGCTGCAGCCCCGCCACCCTGATCGGCAGCCATCCGTTCAAAGTAGGTCCTGGTGATGGGAACCATTTCCAGTTGAGTGAATCCATAGAGGATCATCCGCAAAACTTCGCACAGGATTGCAAAGAAGAGAGTACGTCGGAGCAGAAGACGGCTCCAAGGTTTGCGACGGATGACACCGATGCCCCCGCTCAGAAAGCACGCTCCGAGTACCGCTCCGACGATCAGGATCAAAACGTTGGGAATCATGTACTTGGCCACCACCGCAGCAAGTTCGCGTTGCATTTCCGCTTGCGCGTCCTGCTGTGGCATGCCTTGATTGAACATGGATGCCATTTTTTGGCCGAAGATCAAGTTGACGACGCCGCCGACGGAACCGAGAAGTCCGAGGATACCAGCCAAAATCGACAAGACGCCGACCACGGTGATCCCGGTCGGCCGGACGACCGTCGCCGAATCGTTGGGTCCGGTGACTGCCTCTGAGACTCGTGCTTCGACGTAGGGGTTGCTGGAATCGTTCATGGTTGAAAAAACCTAAGGAAGCGATAGATAGGCTTGCTGAATTTCTCGCGGTGTGTGACCTCGTTCAGCGTACCGAAACGCTTCACATACGGGAGCGTTGAGAAGCACAATAAGACCATAAATGGACAGCGCCAACTGTGTGGGTAGGCAGTAGCAGGTGATCAGGGTCAACAAACCGCAGCACAGCACGACCATGCTGAAGACACGGCCGCGGAACTGCATCGTTCGGATCCCGCAGTAGATGTGCAAAAACCCAAGTGTCAAAATCAAAACGGTGATCACTCCGCCAACAATCATCATGATCGAGCCAAATTCCGGTGGGACCGGTGCATTGTTTCCGCCCTGAGCCGCGGCATTTTGGCGCATCTGTTCGAGGAAGGTCGGCATGAATGCAGCGTAGAATCCGATGACAATCGCAGCCAAGGAGACCAACACGCCCTGGACAATCATCAGCACGCCCAAAATCTGTACTTGCCCAACCAAACCCCGCGACATCAAGTTCGACGGATCGATCGCACCGCCACTGGGAAGGGTCGGCGTGGTCTTTTGGGTCGGAGAGTACGGGTTCTCCCCACCGAGGGGTGCGTTGGGCATGCTATCGCCTTGTTTGTATTGACTCTTTCGGCTCTGTCGCGATACAGACGGTTCGAGGAAGCATTATCATCGCATGACACAATGCGTGGGGATAGCCCACCCCCATACTTGTGATGCGTATAATCACCGATGGACTTCCACAGGTTTTATGCCGTCTCCGTTTTACAGTTGTTTATCGAATGCTTCGATCTCGATACATGCTCAAACACCTTGCTCTCAGCTTGGCGGCTGGCTTGAAATCTCTCCATCCGACACGGCGTCGCAGCGCCCCGCCTCAGGGGCGGCGACCTGGGCACCGGTTTCGTACGACTCGGGTGGAGACACTCGAAATTCGGCGATTGTTGGTTGCAGAAGGCGAGCCGTTTTCGATAAGCCGCAGTGTTGATACGACAGGGCTGTTGGGTACGGTATCGGCTGAGATTGGATGGAGTGACGGGACGACGTCCGCGGCAACCGTTTCGTCGCAACCCCCCACCGGCGGGCTGACGGTCCGACTTGATTATTCGCTGGACACGGGAGGCTTTTTTTCCGGCGCCAACCAATCACGTCGCGTGCTCATGCAAGATGTTGCGGATGCCGTCGTGCGCCGGTTCAGTGATGATTTGCAGGCGATTGTTCCGGCTGGCAAGAAGCAGTGGAACGCGCAGTTTATCCATCCATCGACGGGGCAATCGACCTTGAACCCGGACGGCTCGACCAGCATCACGGCGGCAAGGAATTTGCGGGTCAATGCCAACGAGTTGGTCGTCTTCATCGGCTCCCGTGATTTGGCCGGCAATGAACGTGGCCGCGGTGGCCCCGGCGGGTATGCGTTTCCACCGGTGCAACCAAGTAGTCTGGAAGAACAAAGGGAAATCTTGGCTTTCTTTGAGACCGTTCAGTACCGCGGCGAAACCGGTGCAAAGGCAACGCCGGCGACCGACTTTGGGCCGTGGGGTGGCTCGGTGGCTTTCGACAACAACGGAACCAACTGGTACTTCGGCCGCGAGATTGACGGGATCCAGCCGGGACAAACCGACTTTGTAACGGTTGCGATGCACGAACTGACTCACGTGCTCGGGTTCGGTCGGGCGGGGATCAACCGATCGTGGGACACCTACACCTCGGGCAGCACCTTCACCGGCCCGAAAGCAACGGCAGCGTACGTCGGTACCGGCAACCCGCCAATGAATCAAACCTACCACTGGGCAGCATCCATTCTTGAACAAGACAACCAACCCACCTTGATGCGTGAGACCTTGAACCAAAATGCACGCCAATCGATGACCGCACTCGACATCGCCGCCCTTGACGACATCGGATGGACGCTTGTCGGTTCGCAGGTGACCGTCAGCGGAACGCATGTCTATGGCGACAACGGTCACTACCCGACCGAGATCGTGCTGCGCGGCAGCAAGCTTGGAGAGACGACTTTTCCCGCGGCCATCGCGACGGTCACCAACGTGAACCCCACGTTGACGACACTTGGTCCTCAATCGGTGGTCGCAGGGGTCGCTTTAAATCTGACCGATATCGGCAAGATCTCGGACCCTGGTTTCAGGCAACCGGCTGCGGATCCACCCTCGGACGAAACCATGACGTATTCAATCGATTGGGGCGATCAATCCGAGCCTTCGACGGGGACGGCGACGGTCGACCAAATCGGCAACGCATCCCGCAATACGTTGGCGTCATTCAACGGCAGCCATATTTACCCAACGCCAGGCAACTACACGGTTCGCATTCGCGTGACCGATGATGATGGGGGCAGCGACGAAGAGACCTTTGGCGTCACGGTCCTGACGCCTCCTCGGTTGACGCTGGCACTCACCACCGCTTCGATCGGCGAGAATGCCGGCAACGCCGCAGCTTTGTTGACGATTTCGCGAAGCGGCCCCGCTTCGACGGCCGCATTGACCGTGAATCTGAAATCGAGTGACACCAGCGAAGCTTCCGTTCAGGCAACCGCCGTGATCCCGGCGTCGGCCACCTCCGTCGCCGTTCCCATCAACGCCGTGGACGATACTTTGCTCGATGGCGAACAAACGTTGCAGTTGTCCGCGACGGCAACGGGCGTCGACCCCGGATCCATTGATCTCCTCGTCCGAGACTATGAAACACTCGGTGCGGTTTTTAGTGCCGATAACGTTACCGAGGATTTGGTATCGGCGGTCAGCTTGACACTGTCACGAAGCAACACGAACGTTACGGAGAGTTTGGTCCTGACTGTATCCGGTGGCGATGCGAGCGAACTTGGCTTTAACGGTCCGATGGTCATTCCCGCAGGCAAACAGAGTGTCGTGATTGGGCTTGATCCGGTTAACGATATGGAACCGGAGCCGACCATGACCTTCGCTTATTCCTTTTCTGCAATCGGTTACGTTTCCGACACGGCAACGATTGATTTACTGGATGACGAGCCGGCATTCTTTCAAAACAATGACTTCCCCCATGATGTCGACGTTAGCGGTGATGTGACGGCCTACGATGCGCTCGTCATCATCAATGAACTTTTGGAACGGAGCGAGGGTGAGTTACTTGATCCGAACACAGAACAGCCGGGTGCGTTTTACTTCGATGCCAACGGCGACTACATGATCACCGCACTCGATGCGTTGCTGATTATCAACGAATTGAATGAAACGCCGACCACCCCAAGCGACCCTGAGCGGGTGGGGGCCATGCTGGTTCCGACTCCGATGGCGATGATCGAAGAGGAAGACGACGACGAGGAAAGTGACCGTGGCTTGTCGGAGACGGATCAAGCGACGACACTGCTCGTATGATTTCCTTGCTAATCGCCGTTTTCTCGTTGGTCACGATTCTCTCGAGCGCCGGGCTGCTATGGTTTTGGCTGGTGCGGAAAGACGATGGATCCGTTTCGGATTGACTCGGTTCCAGCTGACGCCGCCAGTGGAAGATGCCGAGATTTCTGCGCATGTTCCCCGCCGAAGAACGTACACCAAGTGACTTGCCCGGCGCGCCAGCTTTTTCCTGTCGTGGCTGCTCCAATGCCGGACCTTTCGGTGTAGAATGGATGGATTGGATCGCTGGCTAGCTGCCGTGTTGTTCGCTACGATCTTGATCCCTCCAACGCTCTCGCCTTTTTGAAAAACGCTTCCATGAAACGTATCTGCTGTTGCCCTGCCTTTGGCGCGGGGGTGCTTGTTTGTTTCAGTTTGTTGCTTGCCTCGACACAATCGGTCGCCCAAGACCTGCCGCGACTTCATCCGTTGTTTACCGACCACATGGTTTTGCAACGGGATACGCCGTCACCAGTTTGGGGATGGGCAGACCCAGGGCAAGAGGTAACGGTGGCGATTGCGAGCCAATCGGCGACCACGAAGGCGGCCCCATCGGGCCGCTGGTCCGTCCAACTTCGTCCGCTCGATGCAGGCGGCCCCTACGCATTGAAAGTCGAGTTTTCCAAAGGCGACCAGAGCGACACCGTGACGGTAAGCGACGTGTGGGTCGGTGACGTTTGGATTTGTTCGGGTCAGTCCAACATGGAGTGGCCGGTTGCTGCGACCAAGGATGCGCAAAATGAAATCGCATCCGCGGACTTTTCAAAGATTCGGCTGTTCACGGTTCCCAAGCGGATTGCGGTCGAGCCCATGGAAACCGTCCGCGGAAAGTGGGAGGTTTGCAGTTCCGAGACGGTACCCGGATTCAGTGCGGTTGGGTATTTCTTTGGTCGCGAATTGAACCGAACGCTTGATGTTCCGATCGGATTGATCCACACCTCGTGGGGCGGCACGGTTGCGGAAGCATGGACCAGTGCCGAGGCACTTCGAACGATGGATGATTTTCACCAAGCAATGGAGTCCTTTGAAGAAATGGCGGAATCGCAGCGAACTGGAAACGACAAGTTTGAGGCGGCAATGGACAGGTGGTGGAAAGAAAACGATCCAGGAACCTCCGAGGCTTGGTTTGAGGCCAACGCAAGCGTCGAAAGCTGGAAAACGATGGAGTTGCCGGGCAGATGGGAAGATAAGGGACTTGAGGGATTCGACGGTGTCGTCTGGTTTCAAAAACAAATCGACGTTCCACAATCGCTTGCGGATCAGGCTGCCGTCTTGAACCTGGGCACGATCGACGACCGGGACACGACATGGGTCAATGGCCAACAAGTCGGTGGGATGGATGAGTGGAATCAAAACCGCAAATACTCCTTGGCTGCGGGTACGCTAAAACCAGGAAAGAACGTGATCACCGTTCGCGTTCTTGACACCGGTGGTGGCGGGGGTATGTACGGCGAACGGTCTCAAATGCAGATCCAAGTGGAGGGCGAAGAGTCGATCTCCCTTGCCGGATCTTGGAAGTACCAGTCCACGGCATCGATGGGCGAATTGAAACCGGCGCCTCAGCAACTCAGTAACAACCCGAACATCGTCACCGTTTTGTATAACGGGATGTTGGCCCCGCTGTTGCCTTACGCGATCAAGGGAGCGATTTGGTACCAAGGGGAATCGAATGCAGGTCGGGCGGCACAGTACCGAACGCTGCTGCCAACGATGATCAAGGATTGGCGTGACCATTTCGGCGTTGGTGATTTTCCGTTCTTGGTGGTTCAATTAGCAAACTTTATGGCAGTCCAACAGCAACCGGTTGAACCAGGATGGGCGGAACTTCGCGAAGCTCAATCCATGACCGCGAAGCATGACGACCAGGTCGGATTGGCAGTGGCGATCGACATTGGGGAAGCCAATGACATTCACCCGAGAAACAAGCAGGAAGTGGGGCGACGTCTCGCACTGTCGGCTCTCGGAATCGCTTACGGTCAGGACCTCGTCTACAGCGGGCCCGAGTTTGATACGGTGGAATACCGCAACGGCAAGGCCTTTGTGAAATTCAAACATGTCGGATCGGGACTGGTCGCCCGAGGAGATTCCTTAAAGGGATTCGCCATTGCCGGCGATGACAAGACCTTCGTATGGGGTGAGGCGAAGATCGACGGTGATACCGTCATCGTCTCGTCGCCGGGCGTAGCGACTCCAGCGTCGGTTCGATACGGGTGGGCCAACAACCCGACGGTGAATCTTTACAACCAAGAGGGTTTGCCGGCGATTCCGTTCCGCAGCGATACGGATTAGGCGGCTTCCAATCCACCTCAAAGTGGGGCACACTTTGGGGATGAAATCGATTGCTGAAAACCTCTTGCCGTATCCGTCGCACGAATTAACGATCGGTCCCCACAGGCTGCGTTATTTGGACGAAGGCGTTTCCAATGATCGGGTATTGCTGTGTGTTCACGGCAACCCAACATGGAGTTTCTATTGGCGAAGTGTCGTGGACCGATTCCAGTCCTCGTATCGCGTCGTGGCCGTCGACCATCTGGGTTGTGGCCGAAGCGAGAAACCGCCACGGGGGGAAGATGTAGCGCGGGGTGAGTTCCCCTACCGAATGGCGAACCATCGGGACAATCTGATAAAACTGATCGACGCGCTCGATCTGGAGCAGATCACGTTGGTGGCCCATGATTGGGGCGGTGCCATCGGTTTGAGTGCGATGCTTCAGAGGCGTGAACGACTTGACCGCATGGTGCTACTCAACACGGGGGCCTTTCCACCGCCGTATGTTCCATGGCGGATTGCGGCTTGCAGATGGCCACTCGTCGGCACCGCCGCAGTCCGTGGCCTCAACGCATTCGCTCGCGCTGCGGTGAGCATGGCCATGTCTCGCCAACGTTTGTCGGCCGAGGCCCGAGAGGGATTGTTGGCCCCTTATAACACTTGGGAAAACCGCGTGGCAATCGATGCGTTCGTGAGAGACATTCCAACCAAGCGATCTCATCCCACCTATCCGACGTTGGCCAAGCTTGAAGCGGACCTGCCGTCACTGGCCTCGATTCCTTCGCTGCTGGTTTGGGGGATGAAGGATTGGTGTTTCCGCGTTGAATGTCTGCGTCGTTTCGAAGAGGTTTGGCCCAATGCGACGACGTTGGAAATCGCTGATGCCGGTCACTATGTGATCGAGGATGCAAACGCCGAGGTGCTCGCAGGCATGGAACGCTTCCTAATCAACACGGACAAGCAGGGCGACGATGCCGGGCGGTGAGGCGAGGGACCCTGGTGATGGGGCCGATCCGCTTGATGCGATCCGCCTTCACGTTCGTTCGGTAGCGGACGCCGTTCGCTGGGCGTGTGTGTTGGAAGCCACCGCTCCCAAGGCAGGCAATGTGTTTCCGGGACAATCCTTTGATGACCTCTGTTTTCTCGATTTCATGGCTGCGGCGGAAGCAACCGCTGCGGCGTTTGCCGATCCCGGTCGACGCTTTAGCGAGATGACGCTTGATGCCGTTCGGCAAACACGAAAACAGTGTGGATCCAATGTCAATTTGGGCATCACGCTTTTGATGGCCCCTCTCGTGGAAGTGGTTCATTCTCAACGAGGCAGCAACACCCTCGATGGGGCCGCAGCCATCGCAAGGTGCTTGAAGCAACAAGCGGCTCAGGACGCGGTGAACATTTTCACCGCGATTCGGATTGCATCGGCGGGTGGTTTGGGAAAAGTCGACTCCATGGACGTAAACGACGTATCGGATGCCCCCATCGACTTGATCGCAGCGATGCGGTCCGCTGCCCACCACGACGCGATCGCCTTTCAATACACATGCGGATTTGCTGACTTTTTTTCGCGAGTGGTCCCAACGGTTCAATCTGCGATCGTCGTCGCCGGCGACCTGCTGCGAGGCATCACCAACGCGCATTTGGAACTGTTAGCAGACTCGCCCGACACGCTGATTTCTCGAAAGTGTGGCAGAGAGGCTGCCGTTGATGTTCAGCGGCGGGCTTGTCGACTCGATAAACTCTCCGGTGCAGACCGGCTTCAATTCGATCAGTATTTACGTAGTGACGGCAATCGCTTGAATCCGGGAACCACCGCCGACCTGATCGCTGCGGCCCTCTTCCAATTGCTCAGTTCCCCCCTGATCGAGACAACGCATTCATGACCGACGCAACCTATCGAGTTGAAGTAGCCAAGCAGCAATTCGTTTTTTCGGCTGCCCATTTCATTACGTTTGCCGGAGACATCTGCGAACGAATCCATGGGCACAACTATGGAGTGCGGGCCATGGTGGAAGGTCCGCTCGACGAGAACCGGTATGTGGTCGATTTTATCGCCCTGCGGGATGCGGTTTTGGAGCAAACCAAGGTTCTCGATCACCACGTGATTCTTCCAGAGCATCATGCCGAAATCAAACTCACCAGCGACTCGAAGGAGACCACGGCGACGTTCCGCGACCGGCGCTGGGTTTTTCCAAACGAGGATTGCGTGATCTTGCCTGTGGTCAATACAACCGCTGAGGAAATTGCCAGAGTGATTGCCGAGCGAGTTCGCGACCGGATGCGAGAACGGTTTGGTGACGCGATCACGTTCCTTGAAATCGGAGTCGATGAAAATGAAGGGCAATGGGGCGTTTGCCGGATCAAGTGGTAGCCGGGTCAACGGCCAAGCCTGCTGGTGGTTTCCGATTGGGGTTCTTACAATACGCGAATGAATACTACGACTCCCCGATTACGTCAATTTTCACATCTGCTCCCCGCTTCAATGCTTTTGAGCCTGTTGGTTCTAGGGGGCACTATCGGCTGCCGCCCCGCCACGGTGTTAGTCGACAACAAGGCCGAGGACGTTGAGGGGGAGCTGCAATCCGAAGGCCAACCTAGCTCGACCAGCGAGGCGGTGTCGGTGGACGAGAGTGCCGCGTCGGATGACGAGGCTGCATCCGTGGACGAGCGTGCCGTGTCGGACGAGGTCCCCATTCAAGCGGCGGATCCGAAAACGAGCAACACGGAACCGAGTGCCACCGGGCCCAAGTTCAGCGACGATGCGTTTCACCGAGCTGCACTCGATGGCAACATGCGGATCATCCAGCTTTCCCTCGATTCGGGAACGGACATCAATGTCCCAGACGAACAGGGACACACGGTCTTGCACTTCGCCGCTTTCAATGGACACACCGAGTTGGTGAAATTTTTTCTCGACAAAGGAATGCCGATCGATTTGCGTGATGGGGAAGGCAAATCGGCGTTGATCCATGCCGCATCGGGTCCGTTCAACGAGACGGTCGTGCTGCTGCTGGATGAGGGTGCGGATATGAACCTCGCAGACCAAACCGAAGGTTTCACGGCACTGATGATGGCTGCTGCCGAAGGGCAACTTGAGGTGGTCAAGACGCTGCTTACGCGCGGCGCCGACAAATCAGCGAAAGACATCGACGGCGACACTGCCGAAACCTTCGCCGCCAACAATGGTCACGGCGAAGTGGTCGAAGCGATTCAAGCCTCGCCAGAGTCCTAACACGATCACTCTGGCTGATATGCGCCGGTCAACTTTTTGAGAATCGCTTCCAGCAGTTTTTCTTCTTCGAGCAATCCGTTGTGCCGGAACACGATTTCTCCCCCCGGAGCCACCAAGACCGTGTGTGGTTGAGGTCCTTCCCATTGAGGGTCGAGTGCTTCGATCAACTCGTCCATGCTGGCGCCAGTGTACAAATAATTGTTTGACTTTCGCCCTTCTTTTTCAAGCGAAGCGGTCAGGCGACTTGGTAGTGCGGCTCGCTGGTTATCAAGAAATGCGATCACCTTTTCGCGATCTTGTGGGAGGTCTGTGCTGAGCGTGATCAGCTCGAACGAACGCATGCCCATTCGTCGCGAGATCCGGATCAAGCCGGGAAACTCGACCACACATGGCGCACAGGTGGTGGACCAGACATTGAAAAGCCTGTATTTATCGGTGTCGTTCTTCACCAATTTGGCAACCCCCGCAGCATCAATGTCGTCAAGCGTAATTTCGGCTTGTTCCCATTGATCGTTCGCTCGCGCCACCGAAGCGATTTTTTCTCTCCACTTCGTCGAGCAACCGAATGGCCGCGTCACGGGTACTTCGACGTCACGACCGGCCAACAAGGCAACGATGGCATCGCGCGTGTCTTGCTTCGTTACGGTTGCTGGATCGGGATAGCGTGAATCATCGAACCGTCCGCGGTAGCGCAGGTTCCGTTGTTGGTCAAAGACAAACACGTGAGGCGTGGCCAAACACCCGTAACGTTTCGCCGTCGCTTGCGTTTCTCCGTCATACAGGTACGGGAAAGTGAACCGGTGTTCTTCGGCATAGGGCTTCATATCTTGGAAGCTGTCGTCGTACTTCGAATAGCCGAGCTCTTCCAATCGCAGTCCGTCACCTGAGTTCGGATTGATCGCGACCACCGCAAGACTCTCGTCCTTCAGTTCTTCCAACAGCGTCATCAATCGCGGGTCATGAGCATGACAAACCGGACAGTGGTTCGATGTAAAGTAGACCAGTAAAACACTCGGTCCATCGAAATCGGCAAGCGACCAATCACGACCGTCAATGCCCGGCAGCTTGAAGTCGGGAGCCCGGTCACCGATTTGCAGCTCCTGAAAACCAGGTGGATCTTCGGCTCGAACGATCGAAGGCAAAGTCAGAAACAAAAGACAGACGGACAAAAGGTTTCGGGTCATCATGAAAATACTCCGTGGAAAATCAGTACGAGGTCAAGGACGCTGGTGAATGACAACACTTTTTGATCACGACACTCTAGCGTGACTCCAACACGGCAACGACATCGCGTCGCGTTTCCGCGTTCCTAATAGCGTGTGATCGTTTCCTGCAAATTCAAGATCACTCGGCAAACCTGGCCCCAAGCGGCCAGCTTAGCAGGATCGATGGCATCGGCCGAATCGTCACGATTGCCAATGCTCAGGTACTCGGTCGCTTCACTCGGATGGGCACCATAGTAATCATACTGGCGCCGATAGAGTTCCGCCAAGTTTTCCGTTTCCCGGTCAATTGGCTCACGAGCCACCGCGCGTTGAAAGGCCACAACCAAGATTTCCGCAAAGTCGGCTTCGGGGTTGTCGCCGACCAGCTCAGCTGCCATCGCGTGCGAAGCTTCGGCGAATGGTGCCGGAAATCTTCTGGCGGCATCGCTTCGCCGTTGCCTTCATCGATGATTCGCAAAAAAACCTCTGAGCGTTGCGGATCGCCAGGTTCGATCCCCACGGCCTCGTCATCCGAGGGCAAAACACGGGTGGCGGCCTCAAACGAATCAAGTCGAAATCCACTCTCGTTGTCCTCGTCGTCCGGAACGTGGCATACGAAACAGGTGTTGGACATGATCGGGCGGATGTGAGCATTGAAGGTCACACGATCTGGCAGCGGTCGAGCCAACCGGTCTCGGGCATCCGCGAAGTGGTTGCCGATGACCAGGCAAAGAGACAGAACAAGCAATCGGTTCATGATGACGGGCAGGGAAGGAGAGCAAGGCAAAAAAATTTTAGGCAAGAATGTCACGGACGACACGAGTCGGTTCGACTCCGGTGAGACGCAGGTCGAGTCCCTGGAAGCGTGCCGACAACCGCTCGTGGTCCACTCCGAACAAGTGCAACAGCGTGGCGTGCAAATCATGAACCGTGACGACGTTTTCGACGGAGTTGTAACCCAGTTCATCGGTCGCGCCGTAGGTCGTCCCGCCTTTGATTCCGCCACCTGCCATCCATACACTGAAGGCATTGATGTGGTGATCGCGGCCGCTGCCTTGGGCCATCGGCGTGCGACCAAACTCGCCGCCCCACAGCACGAGCGTGTCGTCAAGCATCCCACTCGTCTTCAAGTCGGCCAACAAGGCAGCGGTAGGTCGGTCGGTTGCCTTGGCCGAGGTGGTGAAGTTCGGAATCAAATTGCTGTGATGATCCCAACCGCGATGGTAGAGTTGAACAAACCGAACGCCTCGCTCTAGCAACCGACGTGCCAGCAAACAATCGCCTTCGCTGTGATCTCGTTTTACTTGGACTCGGACGGCTTGATGCCGACCGTGCGAAGGTACAGTTCGTTGAGTTGCGCCGTATCGACGTTGCCAGGCGCTTCGGTCATCAAGTCCGCGGCCTTTTGCGTTTTGGGGAACGCGATGACTTCACGAATATTATCGAGGCCAGCGAGCAGCATCACCCAGCGATCGACGCCCAATGCAATTCCGCCGTGCGGCGGAGCACCATAGCGCAGTGCGTTGAGCAAAAACCCGAACCGATCTTCGGCGGTCGCTTCATCGATGCCCAACAGTTCGAACACTTGTTGCTGAGTCTTGGAATCATGAATTCGGATGGTCCCACCACCCGCTTCGCTGCCGTTGATGACAAGATCATAGGCTTGAGCACGACAAGCCCGCGGATCCTCGGCCAATTTTGACAAGTCGCGAGCGAGCGGGGCGGTAAACGGATGGTGCATAGCCGACCAATTGCCGGTTTCCTCATCCTTCTCGAACATCGGGAACTCCGTGATCCAGCTACAATCGAGTTGGTCGGAGTTGTAGAGCTTCAACTCGGCGCCGAGACGTTTGCGAAGTGCATAAAGCCCTTTGCAGGTGACTTCCCAAGTATCGGCCAAGAACATCAGCAAGTCGCCGGGTTCGCCTTTCAGCAACTCTTTGATCTCGGTCAAGTGAGCGGGATCAAGGTTCTTGCTGATCGGACTCCACAGCGTGCCATCGTCCTCGACACGGAACCATGCCAGACCTTTCGCACCAAACTCCTTTACGAAGTCCGTCAGTTCGTCGATTTGGCGACGCGAATACTTGGTTGCGGCATCCTTTACGTTCATGCCTCGTACGAAATTCCCCGCGTCGGCGGTCGCGCGGAAGACTCGGAAATCGGTCTTGGCAGCAACCGACGTGACATCAACAATTTCCATGTCAAAACGCAAATCAGGAGCATCATGACCGTAACGCCGCATCGCTTCGTCGTACGTCATCCGCGGAAGTGGCGTTTTGACTTCTTTGCCGAGGACTTCTTTTGCCGTTCGTGCTACCAGCCCGTCGATCAATCCCATGATGTCGTCGGCGTCGACGAACGACATTTCCAAATCCAATTGAGTGAACTCGGGCTGCCGATCCGCGCGCAAGTCTTCGTCGCGGAAACACTTGGCGACTTGCACGTAACGATCAAAACCAGCCACCATCAAGATTTGTTTGTACAACTGAGGCGATTGTGGCAAGGCGTAGAACTTGCCCGCATGCACGCGACTGGGGACCAAATAATCTCGGGCTCCTTCGGGTGTGCTGCGGCCGAGAATCGGCGTTTCCACATCGATGAAATCGTGCTCGGCAAAGTAGTCTCGCATGGTCTTGATGATCTTGCTCCGCAGGATCAAGCCCTGCTGCATCTCCTTGCGACGCAAGTCCAAGAAACGATACTTCAGCCGAAGATCTTCGCCGGGCAAATCAGCCTGACTCGGAGTGAACGGTGGGTTGGCACAGCTGTTGAGAATCTCGACGTGATCCGAGCGAACTTCGATTTCACCGGTGGCCAATTTTTCGTTGGTCTTGCCTTCGAGACGATCGGTCACCTTGCCTTTGATCAAGATAACGCTTTCCGTCGGAATACGGCCGGCCGATTCAATCGCTTGCGTGTCGGCTTCCGGAGGCCCAACAACGACTTGGGTCAATCCGTAGCGGTCACGCAGGTCGATAAAGACCGCTCCGCCATGGTCACGTTTACTCTCGACCCATCCACACAGGGTCACTTCAGTTCCGACATCGGTTTTGCGGAGTTGGCCGCAGGTATGGGAGCGTAGCAAGGTCGATCAGGGGTTTAGAGGGTTGTTCTTCTGACAATCGGCCAAGATTCTAGCCGCAAATCGTTCGGTTGCTCAGAGGGGTGTTTGCCTCAAACAAAAGCCGACCTAGTTTACAGGTCGGCTTTCGAGTTGGGCAAACGGCCTCAATCATGGATCGGGCAGACTCTTTCGATCGGACCACCCTTTGACTCAGAGCGGCATCTAACCCAGAACGGCAAGCGTGCCAATTGCGGCGATGCCGTTCTATGCGTTGAAGCCCTTCTTTATGCGTCGGCGATCGCAGCATCCGTGGCTGCCGCATCCGCAGTGGCACCCGGCATCGGCAGCAAACGGCTGGTCATACCGGCTTTGGCCAAAAGGATGTAAAGCACGAAGCCAACGATGATTGCAGCGACGGGCGGACAAGGAATTTCGAAGTTCACGCCAAGCATCGGAGCCAACTTGGGCCAAACGCCAACCACAAAACCAACGGCCCAAGAAATCCAACCCGCAGGATTGAAACCGGCTCGCGGACCAGGCCATTTGCGCCCCGATAGCAAGTAGTCTGCGGACATCGCACCACAAATCGGACCGAACGATGCACCAATGAACCCGAAGACGCCAGCCGCGTCGCCCGCCTTTCCGGACAACACCAAGCCGATTGCACAAACCGCTCCGATGCCACAGGAGACAAAGGGATTCACTTTTGGCAGCGTATTCTTAAAACTCTCTGCGGCGATGAACGAGCTGAAACAGGCTGGCGGGAATGCTGCAATAGCCAGCAGCAACATAAAGATCTTTCCGACCTGCGGTCCCATGATCGCTTCCATCAACTTGGTCGGATCCAAGATCGCGGGCGATTCCAACAAGCCTTGGCCGTAGGTGCCAGCAACAATGATCAGCGACAACACACCGGTAAAAATGGTCACGCCCGCAACCCCGACTAAGCCGCCGAGATGAACGTCTTTGCTCGTCCGGTTACTCGATGCGATATCGACACCAGCCGCCCCCGCCGTCGCGAAGAAGCCAACCACATTGGCGATCACCAACATGATCAAACTGAACGAGGAAACTTGAACGTCCGCCGTAACACCAAGTTTCTCGGGGCTGAACTGGGAAATCCCAGAGAATGTCCCCGATGCCAAAACGATCAAAATGACCAGTGGGATCAACGGAAGGTAGGTCGCAACCTTGGCAACATAAGCGATCCCTTTGATACCAACAAACACAGCTAACAACGCCCAAACGATCCCAATTCCCATATGGACCGTCGAGCCTTGGCCCTGCCCCAAGAACGCAGCAACCAGTTCAGCCGAGAAATAGGCGTTTACTGCTAACCAGCCGAATTGAAGGATCCCCATGAAGAAGCCGGGCATCAAAAAACCACCTTTCACTCCGTAGGTGCTCGTCCCGACAACCGCCAGCGAGCGACCCGTTTTCATCCCCATCAGACCGGGGGCAAGGTAGCAGGCAAAGTGGCAAATGAACGCGGCAAACACGACACCCAAAATGGCTACGCCTAAACCATGTGCCAAGATACCGCCAGGATTGGTCGCACCGCTCGCTGGAACGCTTTGCCAAAACACGAACCACAGCATAATGCCGGCGTACGTTTGAGCCGTACTCTTGAACCAGGGCATCCGTCCTTCTTTTGGCACTGGCTGCGAGGACGCGACATAATCGGGGAGCTTGGTTTCCATGGGGGCCTCTTACGGTAGGGGACTGGTATGGGAAGGTGTAGGACCGTGCACTCGCCCCGTCGATGCTTCTTGCATCTAACCGCAACGCAAACCCGACAGTGCTAGCATGTCAAGCCGCAAAGTATAGCCGCTTGAAAACGCGAGTAAACTAGCCCAAAGGCTACTTTTTTTACGTGAAGCCTCGTTTTGTGTTCGCAAAATCCACCTAGTTTGCCACCTCTCCGTGATTGCCAACTTCGGTATACTGTTTACAGCTATTCATTGACGCCGTACTCGCGGCAAACTGTCACACCCCTTCTGATCGACCTTTCGGAGACCACCCCCATGCGACTGATGATGATCCTCTTTCTCGCCCTTGGAGCCATGATTCCAATGTCCAACGCCGATGACACAAAAGCCACGACCGACCACGAATGTGCCCTTAATTTCAAAGTTAAGAACATCGACGGTGAAAACGTTGACCTTGAAGATTACGAAGGCAAAGTCGTGTTGATCGTCAACACGGCCAGTAAATGCGGGCTGACCCCCCAATACGCGGGATTAGAGGATCTGTTCAAAAAGTATGAGGAAAATGGCTTTGTCGTGCTCGGTTTCCCCTGCAACCAATTCGCGGGTCAAGAACCGGGCAGTGAGGCCGAGATCAAAGAGTTTTGCTCGACCAAATACAAGGTCACCTTCCCCATGTTCAGCAAGATCGAGGTCAACGGTGACGGGGCCAATGACCTTTACAAGTACCTGACATCCAAGAAGGTCGAACCGGTTGGGGATGGCAAGATCTCATGGAACTTCGAGAAATTTCTCGTCGATCGCGACGGTCAATTGGTGAATCGTTTCGGGCCACGGACGACGCCGAGTGATCCCGATTTACTCAAAGCAATTGAAGCGGAGCTGCAATAGTTTGCCATCACCTTTGAAATTATGAAGATAGAAAACGCCGAAGGCCAAGCGATGGGCTGACGGCGTTTTTTTGTAGGAATCTGTGGGAAACCATCGCTCAATTGGCGTTTACGCCCATCGCGGTTCTGTCCTACACTCCCGCTCATCTCGTCCCTGGTATTGGGACGCTTTCATCTGAACCGCCGAAGGAACGGCCATGTATCGTTGGTTGCTTTGTTTCCGCTATTTGCGGACTCGTTACATCGCGCTCGCCTCCATCATCAGCGTCACCCTTGGTGTTGCGACGTTGATTGTGGTCAACAGTGTGATGTCCGGCTTTGCAGTCGAGATGCATAACCGGCTTCACGGCCTAGCCTCCGATATTCTGATCGAATGCCATCTCGTAGGCGGGATGCCCGATCCTGAGCGTCATTTGCGAGAGATCCATGAGGTCGCCGGTGACCAAATCGCAGGATCCTCGGTCAGCGTGCATGTCCCCAGCATGTTAGGGATCGATTTCAATGGTCAACAAATCGCTCGACATGTGAACTTGGTCGGGCTTGATCCGGAAACTTACAACACGGTCAGCCAATTTGGCCAGTTTCTGCTCCATCCTGAAAACCGTTCCAAAGTCAGTTTCGACCTTCGCGAAAACGGGTATGCCCCCGATCGCGAGGGCTTTCCCGAGTCGGGTTGGGCGTGGCGACGCCGAGCCGCGCGGATGCAAAAGGCCCTTGAGCTCGAACGCGAACGGATCGAAGTGCTGAAGGCGAAACGGAACGCGGAATTGTCACAACCGTCGCCACTTGCCAACCCAAACGCCACCGGACTTGCTGCAGCCACGGGGCCCGAAAGCCCCAGGTTTCCGGCAGTCATGTCACCCGAATTGTTCAGTGGGACGGGGGTCGAGGCGGCGAAGGAATTCGACCCCGAGTTTGACCCCCACCCAGGGATCATCTTGGGGATTGCAACCTGCAGTCTAAAACATCGCGACGCGGACAACGTCGTTCGCGATACTTACTATTGCCGCCCTGGCGATGACGTGCGGATGATGTTCCCCAATGCGTCGGACAACACGAAAGTCATCAATCAAAAATTTACCGTCGTTGATTTGTACGAATCCGGGATGAGCGAATATGACAGCACGTTCGCCTTCGTTCGGCTCGACCAATTGCAAGATTTTCGCGGCATGATCGACCCGCAATCGGGCATTCGCAGCGTCACCACCATCCAATTGAAATTGGTGGAAGGGGCCGACTTGAACGCGGTCCGCGATGCCCTTCGTCACCGCTTCCCACCAGAAATCTACGCCTACAACATCCAAACGTGGAAAGACATGCAAGGCCCCCTGTTGGCGGCCGTCCGGTTGGAAACGACCATTTTGAACATCCTGCTGTTCCTGATCATCGCCGTTGCGGGATTCGGAATCCTGGCGACGTTCTTCATGATCGTCGTTGAAAAGACACGCGACATCGGCACGCTCAAAGCCCTCGGCGCATCAGGCCGAGGTGTGATGAGCATCTTTTTGAGCTACGGGCTGTTGCTGGGAGTGGTCGGCAGCGGTGCGGGGTTGATTGGCGGTTTGTTGTTCGTTGGTCACATCAACGAGGTCGCAAGGTGGATTGAAAAAATCACCGGTCAAGAGGTTTTCGATCCGACCGTTTATTACTTTACCGAAATCCCTACGATCATTGATCCGTTTACACTTTGTTGGGTGATGGCCGGTGCCGTCGCGATCGCAGCGATGGCAAGTGTCTTGCCGGCACTGCGAGCGGCCAGAATGCACCCGGTTCAAGCGTTGCGATTCGAATAGCTGGACCACCGCCTTGCGGTTCCGAATAGCTGGACCACCGCGTTGCGGTTCCGAATAGCTGGACCACCGCGTTGCGGTTCCGAATAGCTGGACCACCGCGTTGCGGTTCCGCGCATTGACCAGCGTTGAACAGAGCATTGGCCTGCGTTGGACACGAGACACCGTTGTGACAAAACCTATTAATTCAAAAGCCATCCCCATGAAGAGTGAATTCGTTCTCCAAGCACACGGTGTTCATAAGAGCTACCGCAAAGATCGCATTGAGGTCCCGGTGCTTCGCGGCGTCGATGTCGACATCACAGCGGGCAAGGTCAACGCGCTTGTGGGGCGATCGGGCAGCGGCAAGAGCACACTGATGCATTTGCTTGCGACTCTCGATCAGCCCGATTCGGGCGAGATCTATTTCCAAGGCCAGCGAATTGACAATGCACCGCGGGCGCGGCGTGATGCTTATCGCAACCATGACATTGGCATCATCTTCCAGTTCTACCATTTGTTGCCGGAGTTGTCCGCGATTGAGAACGTCCTTGCACCGATGATGATCGGACAAAGCTTATGGAGCTATTTTTGCAACCGCCGCGAAGCGAGAAAGCGTGCCGAGGCCATGCTCGACCGGGTTGGGCTGTTGCATCGCGCGTCACACCGGCCAGCCGAAATGAGCGGCGGGGAGATGCAGCGGGCGGCGATCGCAAGAGCACTGATGACCGATCCAACCCTGCTGTTGGCAGACGAACCCACTGGCAACTTGGATACGGATACGGGGGAATCGATCCTCGGTCTGCTGGTCCAACTCAGCCGGGAAGAGAACTTGACGATCGTCATGATCACCCACGACGACGCGATCGCCGAAAGTGCGGATGTGTGTTACCGAATGCAAGATGGGCTTCTGGAAACGAAACCGTCGTCACTGCAGGCAGCGTAGTCAGCCGCGACCGTTTTGTCAGCTTGTATGAATCTACGCCCGAAAAGACTCTGCAATTCAATCTTGAGCGAAAAGGGATATTTTCGTAAAGATGGCTTCTTAAGACGCGCTCGCTGCGAAAACGCTTGGATTTCGTACTTTGGTGAGCCATTTGACCCAACGATCGGTTCAAAGGAGTGACCGGGATGCTTTACCAACCCCATCGATTCAAATTGTGGATGACTTCACTACTTCGTTTTGGCCTCTATTTGTCGCTGGCGCTAGGCGTTTTTTCCGCCCATTCCGCTGGAACGACAACGGCACAAGACACGGCCAACGACGTGGTCGCGGTCGTGAATGCCGACCCGATCACTCGGAAAACGCTGGCCGACGAGTCGCTCCGGCGGTATGGCGACGAAGTGCTCGAGAACATGGTCAATCGACACTTGATCTTGCAAGCTTGCAATTCGCAGGGCATTGAAGTCACCTCGACGGAAGTTCGCGAAGAGATCTCGCGAGTTGCGGCCAAGTTTGGATTGTCGATGCAAGCCTACTTGCAACTGCTGCAGGAAGAACGTGACATCGCACCAGATCAATACAGCCGCGAAATCATTTGGCCCATGCTGGCGTTGCGTCGTTTGGTGGCCGACAAAGTCCAAGTCAGCCAACAGGAATACGATCGAGCGTTCCTTTCCCAATTCGGGGAAGCAGTCAAGTGTCGCTTGATCATGGTCGCTGACCGTGCCACGGCGGATTCGCTTCACCAACAGGCAGTCGCCAAGCCCGATCAGTTTGCATCGTTAGCAAAGCAATATAGTGAAGACGAATCCAGCGCGAGCGTGGGGGGGTTGATCCCTCCGATTCGCCGATACAATGGTGATTCACGGCTCGAAGACGCAGCATTCGCACTCCGTGAGAATCAGGTTTCCGATGTACTGCAGCTTGGCGATCAGTGGATCATCCTGCAAGCGGTTCGCAGGATCGGTGATGCGACTCCGAGCCCGCAAGCCATGCCAAGTATCCGTGAACAGATCACCGATCGCATTCGCGATGAAAAAATGCGAGGCGCCGCGAGCGAACTGTTCGTGAATTTGCAACGAGAAGCCCAAGTCGTCACCGTACTAGGCGACGAAGCAAAGATGAACCAATACCCCGGAGTCGCCGCCATCGTCAACGGACAGCAAGTCACCCTCGCATCCGTTGCAGCCGAATGTATCAAACGTCACGGTGAGGAAGTGCTTGAAGGCGAGATTCATCGCAAAATGTTGATGCAAGCACTTCGCAAGGCAAACCAAGTCGTCGTGGATGCCGACTTGCAAGAAGAGGTCGAACGAGCTGCGATCAGTTTCGGTTACATCCGCAGTGACGGAAAGGCCGATGTCGACGCTTGGATTGAATCGGTCACCGCCGACTCGTCCAGCACCCGTGAACTTTACTTTCGCGATGCAGTGTGGCCAAGCGTTGCGATGAAAAAACTGGTCGAGGCATCGGTCACGTTGACCGAACAAGACATCCAAAAGGGCTATGACTCAGCTTTCGGGCCTCGTGTTGAAGTCCTGGCCGTTGTGCTCTCGGACCAACGGTCTGCCCAGAAAGTTTGGGAGATGGCCCGCGATAACCCCACCGACACGTTCTTTGGACAACTGGCCGAACAGTACAGCGTCGAACCGGTTTCAGCGAGCAACATGGGAAAGGTACCGCCGATCCGCAAACACAGTGGTCAACCTGCGATCGAACGGGAAGCGTTTGCCATGAAACCGGGCGATCTGAGTGGGATTGTGGTGACGGGCGACAAGTACATCGTGATGCGTTGCCAGGGGTACACCGAACCGGTTGTTAAGGATATGGCAGCGGTTCGCGACGAGTTGATTCGCGACCTGATGGAGAAGAAGACGAATTTGGCGATGAGTCTCAAGTTTGAGCAACTGAAGTCAGCCGCTGAAATCGATAATTTCTTCGTCGCAGCGAAGGAAATACCGCGAGTCGCAAACGCATCGGAAGGGTCCCAAAAGTAGGCATCCTCTTCAAGGAAATTGTGAAAGCTCGGTCTGCAAAGGCCGGGCTTTTTTCGTGTTGGTCCTCGCCGTTCGGGCCAGCCATAGATCAAAAATCGTGTTTCCGATAACCCCTGGGCGAGTGAGCGTGTCTTGTCGACAATGGTGACCTGCACGGCCCAACAAGCCCCCTACTCTGTGGGTCGCAGTCTCAAGGCTGAATTCTTACTCCCTAACGTGACGAACATGAGTCAACCGTTTAATTCGGATACGCCCAATATCGATGCGCCGGCGATCAAGCCACCGACGACCGATCCGGTTCCCCAACCGTTCGAGGTCAAATTTGCATCTCGCGTGGATCGCTTGCCTCCCTACATGTTTGGGCGAATCAACAACTCGTTGTATCAGAAACGTCGCGCGGGCGATGACGTCATTGACTTGGGGATGGGCAACCCGTCGGATCCGCCCGATCCGGCCGTGATCCAAAAATTGGCGGACGCGGCCGCAGACCCGGGGAACCACGGCTACAGTAAATCGAATGGAATTTCAAACCTGCGCCGAGAGGTCGCCAGCAAGTACTATCGGCAATATGGCGTTCGGCTTGATCCCGAACTCGAAGTCATGTCGTGCTTGGGCAGCAAGGAAGGCTTCTCGCACATGTGCTTGGCCTTGATGGGACCGGGCGACACGGCCATGATCCCGTCCCCTTACTTTCCCGTCCACATGTATGGAGTGATTCTTGCCAGCGGCAACGTGGTGGCGCTGGACGTCGCGGATTCCGAGCGTTTCTTGCGAAACGTTGCCTACACCTGCGAACACATGGCACCAACGCCGAAAGTGCTGATCGTCAACTACCCTCATAACCCCTCGTCCGCGGTGATCGAACCGGAGTTCTTCGTGGAAGTGGTTCGGCTGGCAAAGAAGTACGGGTTCATGGTGATCCATGATTTTGCTTACGCCGATGTCGCATTCGACGGGTATCGGCCGCCCAGCTTTCTTGCTGCCGCTGGCGCAAAAGACGTTGGCGTCGAGTTCACGACGATGAGCAAGGGGTACAACATGGCCGGATGGCGAGTTGGCTTTTGTGCTGGAAACTCGGAAATGATTCGTGGTTTGGGGACTGTCAAGGGTTATTACGACTATGGGATGTTCCAAGCCATCCAAATCGCGGCGATCGTTGCGTTGCGTGAAACCGAAGCGAACGTTGAAAGACAGTCGCAGATCTATCAAGGACGAAGGGACGTGTTGGTCAGCGGACTGAAACGCTTGGGGTGGAATGTGACACCGCCAAAAGCGGGCATGTTCGTTTGGGCCGAGGTTCCCGAAGCGTGGCGGAAAACGATGAGCACGATGGACTTTGCCTTGAAGTTGCTCGAAGAGGGAAACGTGGCGGTCAGTCCCGGAAGCGGCTTTGGTCAAGCGGGCGAGGGCTTTTTACGCATGTCCTTGGTCGAGAATGAACAACGGCTCCGTCAGGCAGTCCGACAAATTGGCAAGTGTTTGTCTCAGACGCCCTTGGCCTAACGAACTTTCGAATCGGAAGAAGACCCGCAACCTTGCTCTGTTCCTTAATAGGCAAATCCCTTTTTCTCAAGGCAACCGAATGAGTCGTTTCTCCGTCGTGCTGACTCTCATTGCATCGTTTTGTTTTGCCAACGCGATTTGGGCCCAGGCATCCGCCGAACCCCCTTTTGATTCCCTGGTTTGGCAGGACGAATTCAACGGCGATTTGCTCGACTATTCCAAGTGGGAAATCGAAGTCAATGCCTTTGGTGGTGGGAACCATGAGCTTCAGATCTACACGGATCGGAGCAAGAACGTTCGCGTCGAGAACGGATCCTTGATTCTCGAGGCCCACCGAGATCACGCGGGTGTCAGCGGTACCGAGCGAGAGTATTCGTCGGGCCGGGTGCGCACCAAACGCCGTGGAGATTGGAAATATGGGCGGGTCGAAGTCCGAGCGAAACTTCCGCGCGGAGCAGGGATTTGGCCTGCGATATGGATGTTGCCAACCGAGGAAACCTACGGGGGATGGGCCGCCAGCGGAGAGATCGACATCATGGAAATGCGTGGACAACAACCGGAAACCGTTTTGGGCACCTTGCACTATGGACCCGCTTGGCCGAACAACGTCCACACTGGCGACTCCTATACCCTTCCCCAAGGCAGCTTTGCCGACGATTACCATACCTTCGCCGTCGATTGGAGCAAAGGCAAGATCGAGTGGCGTGTCGACGGCCATCTCTATCAAACGCAAACCAAGTGGAACTCGTCCGCTGCGGGTTTCCCTGCACCGTTTGATCAGTCGTTCCATCTGCTACTGAACTTGGCGGTGGGGGGTGGTTTCGTTGGCCCCGTCAACCAAGAAACCAAATTTCCACAGCAAATGCTGGTCGACTACGTGCGCGTCTATCAGTGACAAAAGCAGTTCAAGCGTGAGGGGAATGGAACACCCTCCCACGCTCTCGGCAGCGCAAGCTCTAACCGCTCGTTAATCGCTTTGCCTGGAATTCGCATTGACCGTACCTCCCCAGCCCAATTTGTCTCGGAGCGTGCGATAGTCGTCCTGGCCGGGTACCGACAACATTTGGAACGTTGCCCCTGCCCGCTCAACGCGCACTCGATCCCCCGGCAACAATTGGCTCAGGATGCGTCCGTCCACGACGACGCTGGTCGATTCGTAAGGCTCGGTCACGGACAATTCGAAAACCGTATCGGCCGAGTCGACGACCGGGCGATAGGTCAACGTGTGCGGACTAATCGGTGAAATCACGATCGCTTGCAGGTTCCGCCTCAGAATCGGCCCTCCGGCGGACAAATTGTGCGCCGTCGATCCGACGGGCGTTGCGAGGATCAAGCCGTCGCATCGGTAGCGAGTCGCGAGATGGCCGTCGGCGTACAGGTCGATGTCCAGGATCAAGTAGGGGGCGCCCCGCAGAATCGCAACTTCGTTTAGTGCTAATTGTTCTGCGATCTTCTGTTCGCCACGCATGACCGTGATCTGAATCATCAAATGATCAATCACATCAAACGATCCCCGCAGCACATCGGGCCAGGCCTGTAGAAAATCGTCTGGGGACAATGCGGCGAGGAATCCCAAACGACCACAATTGACGCCCAACACCGGCGACTGATGCTGACCCATTTGGCGGGCCGCTTGTAAGATCGAGCCGTCACCACCAAGCACAATGACCAGATCAATTTCGACGTCTTCAAACTCGTACTGAAACGCCAAATCCTCGGCAACAATGTGGGCGCTTTCCGCAAGGGTGGGCCGCAAACGAGCGAGTTCCGATTGAACGCGATCACGGTTGGGTGCCCCGAGAATCACCACACTTGGCCGATCACCATCGTGACACCACTTGCTGGTTTCTCGCGTCTTCGCCGGATCAGTGGGTGGCATGGATCGGCTTCGCATCTTGAGTCATTGTGATGCGATCATCCGCCGCATCGCGACACGCCTGAGCGATCTGTTCGGCCCCCAAACCTTCTTCGGCCAACAACTCGTCCCGATCTCCATGATCGATGAACTTATCCGACAAAGCGAGCAGATGAATCCGTCGCGTATCGAGTCGCTGCTCAACCGCAGTTTCCAGGAACGCAGAGCCGAATCCACCCATTTTGGCATGCTCTTCGACCGTGATCACGAACTTGCCTGTCTCGACGCTTTGTCGAACCATTTCGACATCGATCGGCTTGATGAACCGAGCGTTGACCACACCGACATCCAAATCGTCGCAGAGTGACTCCGCCGCAGCCAACGCTTGATCCAGCATCGATCCACAGGCGACGATCGTTCCGTCCCGTCCATCACGAATTCGTTCACTTCTTCCGATCTCGATCGGATCGGGAGTTCTTGCCAGCTCTAGTGCAGAGGCTTTCGGGTATCGAATCGCTACCGGATGATCGTGATGAATGGCGGCCGAAAGCATCAGTTCGACTTCTGCGGCGTAGCCAGGCGACATCACCACCATATTTGGGAACACGCGCAAGTAACCGAGGTCGTAGACGCCGTGATGCGTGGGACCGTCTGGACCTGTGAGCCCGGCACGATCGATCAGGAAAACGACCGGCAAATCTTGCAAGGCCACCTCTTGAAAAATCTGGTCGTAGCTCCGCTGCAAGAACGTGCTGTAGATATCCACGATCGGGCGCAAGCCGGTTTTGCATTGGCCGGCGGCGAAGGCAACCGCGTGCGATTCGCAAATCCCCACATCAAAAAAACGTTCGGGAAACTGTTCCCGTACCGGTTCCAATTTGTTGCCTTGGCACATCGCTGCGGTGATGATGGTGACCCGATCATCTTCGGCCATGCTTTTGCGGATTGCGTTTCGAGCGTGAAGGGTAAATGGCGGACACCCGCTGCTGGCGGTCGGGACCGGTTTTCCACGTTCTTCGGTAAACGCAGGGGGTGTGTGAAAGAAGACCGGATCTTCGGCCGCGGGCTTGTAGCCATGGCCTTTCTCGGTCACGACATGCAGCAGCACGGGGCCTTTCATTTCCCGGACCATCGCTAAGTATTTTCGCATCAGCGAGATGTCGTGACCATCGATCGGTCCGACATAGCGGATCCCAAGTTCCTCAAACAGCATGCCGCCGAGCAATCCGGCTTTGACACCTTCTTTCATCTGAGCCAACAATCGCTCCGCGGGATCACCAAACATCGGGACGAGATCGAGCAATCGCACCACTTCGGTCTTCAGCCCCGTGTAGTACGGATTGGATCGAAGCCGATCCAAATAGGTTGCCACTGCACCGACGCGCGGGCAAATCGACATTTTGTTGTCATTCAAGATGATGGTCAGGTCGTCTTCGAGTTCGCCAGCATTGTTCATGGCTTCGAAAACGATTCCGCTCGGAAAGGCACCGTCACCAATGACCGCTACCGTTCGTCGGTCGGGATTTCCCGAAAGAACGTCTCCGCTGCGAAGCCCCACCGCCGTGCTCACGCTGCTTCCCGCGTGGCCCGTCATGAACAAGTCGTAGACGCTTTCTTGCGGATTGGGGTACCCCATCAAACCGCCACGTGTTCGGATCGTTGGAAAGTCGCGATAGCGGCCCGTCACCAACTTATGGGGATAGATTTGGTGGCCCGTGTCCCAAATGAGTCGATCGGTGCGGAAATCAAATTCACAGTGCAGGGCGATGCATAATTCGACGACCCCCAAATTGGAAGCGAAGTGGGCGGTCCGAGTGGCCAACAGATTGCACAGGACATCACGGGTTTCTGCTGCCAAACCGACCAGCTGATCTCGCGTCATTTCGCGGAGCGGCATCGCATCGGTCAGACTTTCCAGCAGCGGGTGTTTCGACACCACCGATTCCTCGTTGTTCATCATCTTTCCTGTCAATGCGTGCGATGCAATACGTAGTCCGCTAATCGGGCTAACCGCCAAGCGGCATCCCCGAAAACACCGACATGCTTTCGAGCCGATTCGACCAATTGCTTCGCCTTTGTTCGAGCACCCTCGATCCCCAGCAATCCGGGGTACGTTAGTTTACCCCGATCGGCGTCCTTTCCTACACGTTTTCCCAAAGATTGTTCGTCAGAAGTGAAGTCAAGTAAATCGTCCACAACCTGAAACGCCAACCCGAGATCTTTAGAATAATCGAAAAGGGCTTGCCGTGACTGCGAATTGGCGCCGGCCAGGATGGCCCCCAAATCGAGCGCCGCCGAAAACAAGGCTCCCGTTTTACGGCGGTGAATCGCCTCGAGATGCGAGAGTGTACGGATGCGCTGGCTGTTTGGCGAGTCGGTTGCTGCTTCCCGTTCAGCTGCCAGGTCGTCGAATTGTCCACCTACCAATTGACCGGCTCCCGCGGCGGACGCCAAAACCTGGACCGCAGACGCAACCCGGCTGGGATCGGTCGGGTGACGTTGCAACCCGTGGCTCAGCAGGTGTGAAAAGGCTTGGGCCTGTAAGGCATCACCTACCAAGATCGCTGTCGGCTCGTCAAATTTCACATGAACCGTCGGGCGGCCCCGGCGCAGGTCGTCATCATCCATTGCGGGCAGGTCGTCGTGGACCAACGAATAAGCATGAATCATCTCGATCGCCACGGCTGCGGGCATGGCATCCTCGGTCGTCCCCCCGCAGGTCTCGCTGGCCATCAACACCAAACCCGGTCGCAAACGCTTCCCAGGAGCCAGCAGCGCATAGCGCATCGCTTCAGCCAATCGTGGGGGGCATCCCTGGCCGAAATCACATGCCTGTTGAAGCGATTGTTCCACCTTGGGGCGAAAATCCTCCATCCCGGTCGGATTCGTACCTGCAGGCTGAGGCAGCGGGACGGCGGCCGGACGAGCGACAAAAGGGGACGGTGGTTCGAACATCAAAGCCTTTTCTTTAGAACAATCCGTCAATTTCGGCATCGTCATCATTATCGGAATCGTCGAACATATCCGACGAGGCCACTGTCTTTTTTTGTGACGCCCGCGAACCGCTACGATTGCGCCGACCCGCGCGAGTCGGTTCATCCTCGGATGATTCCGAATCCCCAAACGATACCGTTACCGCGTTGCCCTCGGCATCGAAACCCGAGAGCATCGTGATCTTTTGCTCGGCAGATTCCAGCAATTGATGGCATTGATTCAGCCGTTTGATGCCCAATTCGTACTCGCGAAGCGACTCGGTCAATCCAAGCTCACCACTTTCGAGCTGATGGACAATTTTTTCGACTTCGCTGAGGGCCGATTCAAAGTCGATGTCGCCAGAATCGGCATGGTCAACCGAATCGGGTTGCGACCTTTTCTTTTTTGGCATGGTGTTTTTTGACAGCGTTTTGGTTGCGACGTAAGGATTCAGTGAAGCTTAACGACAACGACGTCGTTTTTGCGAAACATGGCTCGAACCAACCTTCCCAGCCAACCGCTAACGGTGTCCGATTTTAACGGTTAAGGCGGTCGAGCGAAACGCGGCTCAACCACAACCGCTCTCACTAAACGATTCTCATGACTCGGAAGCCTCGAAAGTCCCGAACTCGCCCCGCGAAGTCGACCGCTGCGCCGGCGAAGAAAACAACGACGACGACCGAGAACCTCGCGCCGCCCCGGCCAATCGCATCGGACTTGACCACCGTTGATCGATGTAATCCAGCGGTTTCGGAAGCGCGCGGCCCCGCTGCCCAGACGACGGGACCGCTGCTCGAAGCCATTGCGGGAAATGAATCCCTTTTGCAGCAGTTGGTCGCCGAAATCAGTGAGCTTCGCGCCGAATTGAAGGTGGTGACCGAGGCGAAGGCGACCGAGCCAGTACAAACCAACTGGACACAGCCCGATCACGAAACCCAGCAAACGTTGGACGAGTTGGAGCAGGAACTTCAAACCTTCCGAATCCAAGTCAACACTTTGGAGGCTGAAAACCGTCAGCTCTGTGATGACAATGATGAGTTGAGGCAACAGAACAGCGACTTAGCATCGAAGGTAGCCAGTTCAAATGTTCGCCAATCGGTCAACAGCGCCACGTCGGATTCGAACGAAGCGTTGTCTTGGGAGCAACGTAAACAGTTGATCCTTCGGCAAATGGAAGAGGATACGTTCGATGCCGAGTCGTTCATCAACAACACGATCGCAAAGCATTTGGATGAATCGGATGAAGACGATGGGGAATCCTGGATGATCGACCCAGCCGATTACGTCGAGCAGATGCATGATGAATTGGAGCACCGAATGGAGGAGCTCGATCGACGAGAACGCGAAATCAAAGAACTCAACCACCTGCTTGAGCAACGACCGGGCACCAGCGATGACGGGGTTGCCATCGGAGCGGCTGCGATTGCCGGAATGGTAGACAGCGATGAATTGATTCAGGAAGAACGTATGCGGTTACAACAACTGCAGGCCGAGTGGGAAGAGAAATTCCGCAAATCAGAAATCGAAGCATCGCTTGAACGAGCCAAGTTGTCACGCGAACGCCAAGAGTTGTCACGAAAAACGGCCGAATTGGAAGAACAACTCGAGCACCTGCGGCACGACACGCGACAAGCCGAACAAGCCGAGGGCCACTCACGCAAGTGGCTGGCCAAGCTAGGGCTGGCCAGCAGCGACATTGATTAGGCTGTTGCGTTGCGGCGACGCAGGACATCGATTTTGTTCCTGCATCGTTTGTTTCATTGACCATGCCGAGGGACGTGCGATTTATACGTGGCCCCCAGGGTGCGCCGCTGCGCGTCGACCCTGGGCTCTGGAATTTAACCGCTTCGCGGTAAATAGAATTCCTAAACTTATTTACCGAACGTCCCAAGGCATTTCAGCAATTATCCCCGGATCGCGCGAGCGCATCTGGGGTTGAAAACGAAAATCAGCTTTTCGACCCCGAAGGGCGTCGCAGTAAACGTAGGATGAGCCGCGACACCCTTCGGGATGACTGCCGTGCAACCCACCTCCAAAAGCGGCAGTCATTCAATCGACGACCCCAGTCGCATTCCGATCCCCGTGGATGCGGTCTAGCGGGGGGGCGAAACACGCGGGCCTTGCTGGATTGTCATCAAGTTGCCAACATAGCGTGGAGCGTCGTGCCCGCTGCGAGGCATGCGGGGCGGTGTCCCGCAGCTGAACCCGATCTTCTCAAAAGCTCAACAAACGCATGTCGAACCGGAATGAACCCTGCGCCGTCGTCCTGGCCGCCGGCAAAGGGACACGAATGAAAAGCAATCTGCCGAAGGTGTTGTGCCCGGTCGTCGACCGGGCCATGATTCATTTCGTGCTCGATGCACTTGAAAAAGCGGGGATTCGTCGCCAAATCATTGTGGTAGGCTATGAGGCCGATGCGGTCAAAAAGGAACTGGCCGGCCGCGAGGGTGACATTGAATTTGTGCTGCAAGAGGAACAACTGGGTACCGGCCATGCGGTCCAAATGGCTCACTCGGCCCTCAAGTCCCAAGTCGGACCGACCATTGTGGTTGCGGGCGACTCGCCGTTGATTCAGCCAACGAGCCTCAAGAAGCTGCTCGACCATTTTGCCGAAACCAGGCCCGCGCTGCTGCTCGGGACGCTCGAGAAGAGCAACCCCGAAGGGCTCGGTCGGATCGTTCGTGATGGGGCGGGAGCGTTTTGGGGAATTGTCGAGCACAAGGACGCGACGGACGAGCAGCGAAAGATCTGCGAAGTGAACATGAGTACGTATTTGTTCCATACGCCCGATTTACTCGATTCGTTGTCCAAACTGAGCAACAACAACACTCAAAGCGAGTATTATCTAACGGACTGTGCCAAGTTGTTGCGGGAAGCGGGCCGCGTCGTCGAAGCGATCGCCGTTTTGGAGCCGTGCGAGTCGCTTTCGATCAACAACACCGACGAGCTAAAATTGGTCGACGAAACGATGCGATCGATGGGATATTAGGCAGCAAATGCGCGAACTGAAAATCTTCAGCGGACGAGCGAACCGCGATCTGACGCAAAAAATGTGTCGGCATCTGCACCTGGAGCCAGCCAAAATAACGCTTGGCAAATTCCCAGATGGCGAAAACTACTGCAAGCTGGACGAGGATGTTCGCGGTCGCGACGTGTTCTTGGTCCAACCCACTTGCCCCCCCGTGAACGACAACTTGTTGGAGTTGTTGATCATGATCGATTGCTGTAAGCGGGCCAGTGCCGAACGGATCACTGCCGTTATTCCTTACTTTGGTTACGCACGGCAGGACCGCAAAGACGAAGGCCGAGTCCCGATTACCGCCAAGTTGGCTGCCAACATCATCACGCGCGCGGGCGCCGATCGTGTGTTGACGATGGACCTGCACGCCGCTCAGATTCAAGGGTTTTTCGATGTTCCCGTCGATCATCTCTATGCGGCTCCGGTACTGAATGAGCACTTCCTGGATCGTGGTTTGTCGGAGGACGAGATCGTGGTCGTCAGCCCGGATGAAGGGAGCATCAAACGTGCGGTCGGCCACGGAAAACGACTCGGGGGGGCGTTGGCGATCGTCGACAAACGACGGACCAGCGCGACAGAGGTTCGCCAGAGTACGATTATCGGGGGACCGGTCACTGGCAAAGTGGCGTTGCTGTTCGACGACATGATCAGCACCGCCGGTTCGATTTGTGGCGCCGCGAGATTGGTCCATCAGGCTGGGGCTCGCGAGATCCATATCGCTTGTACGCATGGCATTTTGTGTGGCCCGGCGATCGAGCGATTGCGTGAAGCGCCTCTCGATTCGATCATCGTGACCGATTCCATTCCGATCCCGCCTGAGAAGCAACTACCCAATTTAGTCCAACTGAGCGTCGCGCCATTGTTGGCCGAAGCGATCAAGCGGATTCATCACGATCAATCGATCAGCGAGTTGTTCCGCGAACGCTAGGCCCCCTTCTTCGAGCCCCCCTTCTTCGAGCCCCCCTTCTTCGAGCCCCCCTTCTTCGAGCCTTCGAAGGGAAGGAGTTGTTTCGGTTGCGCCGGTTGTGTGCCCGCGCTCGAAGATTCTCTTTTTTGATCCTTTCGAGTTGACGAGGGACTTCGGGATTGGCGACCTACAGTTCAATATCGGAATCGTCGATTGATTGCCGACGTCGGTGTTTTGCTTGTCCCATTCGTTGGTGTTTCGTGCGATGAAAAAACCTCCCCACTCAGCTAGCCCTTTGGCGTTTTCACTCGTTCTTGCTTTCGCGTTGCCGCTGTTCAGCGGTTGTGCCGAAAGCTTTGAAGCAGCCATGCAAGGCATGCAGGATCGCGGGGAGGATGCAGACGCAACCGAATCGACCCCGACCTCATTCCGCCAGATTATGGATGATGAAAACGCAAAGTGTCCCCAAAAGGTCGAGGACTATTTAACGTTGCAATATGTGAAGCCGAGCGGGACGGGACTGTTCCGCTATGAGTTTCGTTATGCAGTGAGTGAATCGGGCCGCGACGAAATCCGTTGGGGACGGCGCTGGGCGCTCAAGGCAGAAAGAGTCAAGGAGCTTCGCAACACACCGCTGGGCATGGCAATCTTCAAGTACGATCTCGGGCTCGATCACGTTTTCAAAGATAACGATGGGATCCAGATGCTGTCGTTTACGGTCAACAAGGATGACATGGGGGATCCCAAAACCTGGTCCTCCGCGGAGCAGGGCACGCTTGCAGCTCAACCGGCTCGCCTCGCTCCGGCGATTGATTCCTCCGGAAAACAGTCCTCGGTCACCCCTGGGACGATCCTGCCGATTGGATCGGACGTGAAAGTCAATCCATTCGTTCAATAGCGTTTTGGGATTCATCGAACCTGCCGCACCTGGTAGGCCTCTTGGTTTTTCGTTTCTGCTTCCTTTCCATAATCAACCGGTTTCCGGCTCTGGAAACGCCCTAACCAAGATTCTCTGCGGCTTGGCTTGACATTCTTCATCGAGACGTGCACAATAGCCTTACTGAGACTGATTCTCAATAATGGAGGCATCGCTCGTGACAACACTCGACCAGCTGCAGCCCGGCCAATTTGGGCAAATTGTGCGCATTGACGGATTTGATGGCATCGCATCAAGGCTTCGAGAAATGGGTTTTGTCCCCGGGCAGCCTGTGCAGTTTTTGCGTACCGCGCCGCTTGGCGATCCGATGAAGTGCTCGGTTCAGGGAAGTCGCATTGCTGTTCGAAATGGCGAGGCGCGGCGAGTTTATATCGAGCCAATGGCGGCACCGATCTCTTAGGTCGGCTTGAAGAGCGAGGCGGGCCCTGGGCTGCTTCGTCGATTCCGCGGCCGGGAGTTTCGCGAACAAGAATCGGACGTTAAAAATGCGTTCCGTCATTGCTGTCGTCACCAACGGGCAGAACCCTTCTCTTACACGTTCTTAGGTCCATGGCGCATTTCGCCGAAACCACTGCATCTGAGTCGCTCGAAATTGCTACGCGATCGTTCCGCGTCGCGTTGGTCGGCAATCCCAATACAGGCAAGAGCACTCTGTTCAATGCCTTGGCCGGCATGAATGTCCGCACGGGCAACTATCCGGGGGTGACGATTGAAAAGAAGATCGGTCGCTGCATGTTCGGCGACACCTCGGTGGAACTTGTGGATTTGCCGGGCACTTACAGTCTGGCGCCACGTTCGCCTGATGAAATGGTCGCTGTCGATGTCCTCACCGGTGATTCCGCGGACCAATCCCCAGTCGATTTGGTTGTTTGCGTGGTCAATGCCACGCTTCTGCAGCGAAACCTGTTTCTCGTCAGCCAGATTGTAGAGCTCGGCAAGCCGACGATCATCGCGTTAAACATGAGTGATGCCGCAGAAGCTCGCGGGCTATCCATCAACACCGATCAATTGAGCGAGAATCTGGGCGTACGTGTCGTGGCGATCAGCGCGTCCAAACGAACCGGTTTGGCGGAGCTCAAGTCCGAGATGTCAACACAGTTGGAGCAGGTCGCCAATCGGCAAGTGTCGTCGCTGGAGCGGGATCGTCCGCTGCCGGCTGAATTCTATGCGGTTTGCAACGAGCTGCGCCATGCGCTTGTCGAGCGAGCTTGCACGACGGAATCGCTGACTCGACAGAATTGTTCTCGCACGATGGTCCCTGACCAGTATTTGATTGAACGGATGTTGCTCGACCGCGGGGGTGAAGCGGAACGTCGAGCGATCCGAAGGCTAGGCGCCGGTGTCTTGCCGGCGATCGTTTCGGCGCGAGAAAAATTGGCGTCGGTGTGTGGCGATCCCACCGAGTTGGAGTGCAGCGCCCGCTATTCATGGGCAGCCCACAGCTTGGAGGGGGTTGTCTCGCGGACTCAAGCCAAACCCCGCAATGCGACCGATTGGCTCGATGCGATTTTGACCCATCGAGTCGGCGGCATGATCTGCTTTTTCTTGATCATGTTTGGTATTTTTCAGTGCATCTACTCGCTCTCCTCAATCCCGATGGACTTGATTGAATCGCTGACCGGCGTTCTTTCTCAGTTTGTGGCTGGGATCATTCCGCCAGGCATGCTTCGTAGTTTGGTGGTGGACGGTGTGATCGCTGGAGTTGGCGGTGTCTTGATTTTCTTGCCGCAGATTGCTTTGCTGTTCTTCTTTCTCGCCGTTCTTGAGGACTGCGGCTACATGTCGCGCGCTGCGTTTTTAGTGGACCGAGTGATGACGCTCTTTGGGTTGAGCGGCAAGTCGTTCTTGCCTCTGATGAGTTCGTTTGCCTGTGCAGTCCCGGGCGTCATGGCCACTCGAGTGATCGAAAATCGTCGAGATCGGTTTGCGACCATTATGGTGGCACCGCTGATGAGCTGCAGCGCTCGGCTACCAGTCTACCTGCTGTTGATTGGCGCGTTTGTGCCGGCGAGTGGATTGCTGGGCGGCTTGATCTCTGCACGGCCGCTGGTGTTGATGGCGATGTACTTTGTCGGCGTGTTCGTCGCGATTCCGGTGGCATGGATTTTGAAAAAGACGCTGCTACGAGGTGAAACGGCACCGTTTGTCTTGGAGCTTCCCGAATACAAAGTTCCATCGGCGAGAGTCGTCTTTTCGCGAGTCTGGGAAGCGAGCCGCGAATTCGTGGTGCGCGCCGGAACGATGATTTTTGCTGCATCGATCTTGATTTGGTTTGCTGGCTATTGGCCCGGCGACCACTCGCGGCAATTTGAAATCCAGACGCGAATCGAACAATTGGAAGCGGACTCCAGTGACGCAAGCGTCTCGGTGTCTGGCGATCTTGCGCAACTTCGTGCGGAACATCGTCGGCTCAGTTCCTCGCTGTTGGAAAACAGCACGCTTGGATCAATTGGTCACACGATCGAACCGGCGGTTCGTCCGTTGGGATGGGATTGGCGGATTGGTGTCGGAGCCGTTGCGAGTTTTCCAGCTCGAGAAGTGATCATCGCGACCCTGGGAACCATTTACAGCCTGGGTGGCGAAGTCGATGAACAAGACGATGGGTTGATCGCGGCGATGAGGGCTTCCAAATGGCCTGATGGTCGGCCGGTGTTCACGACTCCGGTGGCATTGTCGATCATGGTGTTCTTTGCACTTTGTGCCCAGTGCGTGAGCACGTTGCTCGTCATCAAGCGAGAGACCAATTCATGGTTTTGGCCGGCCCTCAGTTTCACCTACATGACGGCGCTGGCCTATGTCGGATCGCTGTTGACGTATCAAATCGGATCAAGGTTGTTTTAGCAGCCCCTTAGGACAAAGCCGCTCAAAAGAGGGAGACAGTCGTTGGATTCTTGGCAATCAATCCTCTCGTTCGCCATTGTCGCCGCTGCTGGTATTTGGTTAGTACGGCGAGCGGTTCGAACGGTGGCCCGCGGGTTGAAAGCCAAAGCGGGAGAGTGTGTTTCGTGTAGCAAGTGTGTGATGAACCCGACGACCAAGAAGGAAAACAAATTGGTGCAACTTGGTGGCCCTCCCACTTCGGATGAGTAGCAGGTCGGCCGTTTTCGGCAAGATGTCAAATTTTCGGGTCCGGTCCCACGCCATGGCGGTTTGAGCTAGAATGGCGTCCTCTCGGAACTCTCCACTCTCGTTGACGCCTTGCCGCCCTCATCACAGGAACCCTCCTCACCATGACGACCACCGTCGAGTCCATGCAGGCGCAAGCTGACGAATTTCGACAACGCTACGCGACGGTTCGTGACATGATCGGACGAGTGATCGTTGGTCATGACGACATTGTCCACGGCGTGTTGACCGCGATGTTGTGCGGGGGCCACTGTCTGCTTGAAGGCGTTCCTGGACTTGGCAAAACCATGCTGGTTCGAACCTTGGCAGAGGTGTTGAGTCTTGATTTCAGTCGCATTCAGTTCACACCGGACTTAATGCCTGCGGACATACTTGGCACGAACATGATTGTCGAAGATGAACGCGGCCATCGTCGTTTCGAGTTCCAACGAGGTCCGGTCTTCACTCAGATTTTGCTCGCCGACGAAATCAACCGGGCCACGCCTAAGACTCAATCAGCGATGCTCGAAACAATGCAAGAAGGCACCGTCACGGCAGCCGGACAGCGATTCGTTCTTCAAAAACCGTTCTTTGTTCTGGCGACACAAAACCCGATCGAGCAGGAAGGCACCTACCCGTTACCCGAAGCACAGATGGACCGTTTTTTGTTCAAGTTGGTCGTGGGCTACAGCACGCGGGAACAACTCAACACGATCGTCGACCGTACCACGCGCGGCGAGACGGCTGAGTTGTCAAAGGTGATGGATGGCAGCGAAATTTTGAAGTGGCAAGCTTTGGTGCGCGAAGTGATCTTGGCACCGCATGTGCAGGACTACTTGGTCCGCTTGACCCTGGCAACGCATCCTGACGGGCCGCACAGCGTCGAAGCAACCAATAACTACATTCGTTGGGGGAGCAGTCCACGGGGGGCGCAAACGCTTGCACTTGCTTCGAAAGTTCGCGCGCTCTTGGACGGCCGATACAATGTAAGCTTCGAAGACATTCGTCGCGTTTTTCTCCCTGCGCTGCGGCATCGCGTGTTGTTGAATTTCGAAGCCCAAGCCGAAGGGATCGAGCCCGATCAAGTGCTACTGGACGTTTTGGAACGCGTACCGGAAAAGGCGGATTGAATCGATGGTCAACAGCACCGGTTCGACGGGAAACGAAAACACGACGACTTCCCCCAACGGCGACATGAACCCGCAGTACGTGGTTCGTTGTGGTTCGATGCGAATTCTCGGTGTGATGAGGGCCAATCAGAGTTGGCGTTACGGTGATCAAGTCGTTGTCCGGACCGCACGCGGAACGGAAATAGGAACCGTGCTCTGTGAGGCAACGGCGGCGGCAATCGAACACTTGCCAGAGCCGACGGATGGCTCGATCCTGCGACAAGTCTCGTCCGACGATCGTAGCAAACGAGATCAATACGAGGCCATCGCTCGCGAGGATATTGATGGATGCCAACGATCGGCGAACCAATTGGGTTTGGAGATGCAGATTGTTGACGTCGAGCGGTTGCTCGGTGGTGAACGCATCATTGTCTATTATCTCGCCGAACAGCGGGTTGATTTTCGGCAACTGGTCCGTGAACTCGCGGGGCACTTTCAAACTCGAATCGAGATGCGCCAGATTGGAGTTCGGGACGAGGCCAAGCTGTTAGCCGATTATGGAGATTGTGGACAGCCGATTTGTTGTGCGACTCATCTTAGTAAGATGCCCCCCGTGTCGATGAAGATGGCCAAGGTGCAAAAAGCGACGCTCGATCCGAGCAAGATCTCAGGACGCTGCGGACGGCTGAAGTGTTGTTTGCGTTATGAGTTCGACACGTACGAAGAATTAGCCGCTGAATTGCCACCGGTCGGCAGTCAAATCATGATGCGGGACGGTAGTGCATCGGTGCTTGGGCATGATATCTTGTCGCAGCAGATTGCGATCAAAACAGAAGATAACCGCCGCATCATGATTGGCAATTCCGAGGTCGTCTCCATCACGCGGCGAGGTTTCGAAGAAAAAAAACGCCGCAAGAAAAAGTGATTGCCAAAGGTCTGCAACAGACGAGCGTCTCGTGGATGGCGTGAACATCCCGACTACGACAACAACAAATCGCTGCCTTGGTCGCCTTCTTCCCACTCGCGACGAACTTCGCGCAGTCCGTATGCACACAGTTCAAACTGCTCGCTCAATCGGTACAGCAGGTCACACGAAGGTCGATCGTCACCTCCTTCAATTTCCGCTGCAATCGCGTAAGCCCGCTTGCCTTGACGGCAATAATTCAAAAATCCGTCAGCGGATTCATTCGGATTGATGCGTCGTAGGCTTTCCGGATACATGCCCGACCAAAACAGGGTGAAATCGCCGATGTGGCGATGGACTTCACGGCGAGCCAGACCGATGCGGCGATCCGCCTCGGCCACCATTTCGAACACTTCGGTGGCGGGTTTGCCATTCGCCCGGCGAACGCGATGCAGCGATTCGACACGAACAAACCGTAGCATCATGTCGCTGAGGTAGTCGACAAGTTGGATGTCGGCGACTCCCAACTTCGATAAGAAAATGCACTCGCTGATACCAGCCAAAAAACGCTCGATTGTCGAGCTTTCCTTGGACGGATTCTCGTTCGGCTCAGGCTTCATCATTGCCTCCGCGAAGATATCGAAACAGGTCCTATTCGGATTGGCCTGTATCCACAACTACTGTGAATCACCGCGGACGTCAAGAGAAATCTTTGTCAAAGATTGCTTTGCGGATCGAAACTAATTGCGAAGCAGTGTCATGGCGCCTCGTTCCTTTGTCAGGGGACGATCGACCATTTTTCGTCGGATCGCAGCCAAAGGATTCTTGTCGGCTGCTGCCATGCTGGTTCTCAAACAATCGCCGAGAAACGTTTGTGTCGCTCCGTCCACCGACAATCCGTCCGTGAACGCCAGCAAGGTTTCGCCTTGGAGCAGCGAAAAAGATCCGGTGGCCGGTCGAACGTCGATTTGGACGCCGATCGATTCACTGCGGCCATCGACCAGCGGGCGGTAGCCATAGCGGCTACTGATCATCGCGGTGATGCTTCCCGCCGCCGCAAACGAACCATCGCCCGTTTCCGGATCAATCTGAAAGTACAGCATCGACATCAATTGATCGCCTGAATTGGTTTGCCAAAGTGAGTCGCCAATCCTCTGAATCATCTGAGCCGGTGAATGCCGATATCCACTATGGGCCGTCATTGCAGATCTCGCGACGACCGCCTGCACGGCGCCTCGAAGTGAAGGATCGACCGACTCACCGATTGCCATCATGATCGTTCCATCAGGCAAGATGTCCCAAGTGTGCCAACCGATCGCATGTTGGCAGGGTGATTCGATCATTCCGTCGGCTCGCCATCCCGGGGCCAATTCGTTGCCTGTTGGTAAACTGAGGTGCTGCCACTCGGTCAAATCGGCAATCGACTCGGCCCTTTTGTGTTGGGCCTTCTGTTCTCGGCTTGCAGCAGCCCGTGACAACTCACAGCTGATGGCTGCCGCTGCCATGCGAGCCGCTGCCTGATCTGATTTCTTGAACGCCTTGACTTCATCGGCGAACAACCACAGCGTTCCGATCGGGACCGAGTCGTCAAGCAAGGACGCGCAAATGCCTGCCTGAAATGGCTCAGGACTGGACCACGTATCGACACCGCCGGCATGGAATTCATCAACGGTCACCACGTTTCGTACCAACGCCTCCAAGTCGCCGCGACTGCCCCGTAGCTCACGGGGTGCATCCTCCAATCGAGACAGAGGCAATCCGTAAACCGCTCGTGTGTTTAAGACTTGCGTGTCATCATCAAGCAAGTACAGCGCTGCCGCGTCACATCCACAGGCTTCGGCTGCATTCGCAAGAATCTGACCAATGCGATCCGCCAGTTTCTGACGCGTGTCGGCGTCCGAGATGATCGTCGCACGAGCGGCGAGCTCCATCTCTTGCTGACGCAGCGATTCACGTGATCGGATCAGTTGTTCGGCGAGCCGTGTTGCCGATTCGGCAAGCCGCAACGCACTGTTCTGCGTGACCGATGGTGAGGACTCGCTTGGGTCAGCAAGCGAATCGCAATTGACGTTCGGCAGCAGTTTCAGCCCTGCTGAACTCCGCGGTTTCGAAGGGGCGACACGCCACCCCGTCGCATCCCCAAACGCTTGCCAAAACCCCTCGATGGCCTCAGCATTGTCGTAATTGTTTTTGCTGGCGGCCGTTGTTCTCGGCCCTTGATGGATGCGCAAGTAGCTTGGGGTGGTCGTGGTCACGCTGATTGTTGCTCGATAGTGGTAGGGGATCGCAGGGGAACAGGTCGCTGGCGATCCATGCCAGAGCAATGAACAGAACGTGCGAAACGTTTCCTCGGTCGTCGAGGAAGCAGCTAGGCGTTGATCTGCACCGTTATCCATCAGTGGTACAACTGAGCATCGGAGCGAGGGCAGGCTTTGGCTGACAGGAATGACCCACAAAGTCAACGAAACTTACCAGGATGCCTGCGAAAGCCGCATAATCGGCTAATAACCGATTCCCAAGCGCAGCATGATCCCGTCACTCGGGTAGATGTTGTCTTGTGGACTGTAGCGATATTCGATTTCGCGATCCCAGACATAGCCAAGTTCGACAAACGAATTGCGGCGGCCCGTACGAATGTACTCGTGCTGGCCCCATTCGAAGCCCATCATCACGCGCAGGTCGTTGATATCAACACTGTCCTCGTCGCCATCGGTTCGCGTGACGGTCCACGACCCTCCCCCGTATTCACCTGCCACATACCACCAAACGTCTTGAGTGCCAACGGTTCGGCAATACTTCGAGAACTTCGGTTGAGGAAAGAAAATGTCACATCGAGAGTAGGGATTGGGTTGATACAGCAATCCACCCGCGGGCAACAATTTGACTTTGTTGCGATCCAAATAATAGACGCCTGCTTTCAGCGTGGATGCAGGAGTCAAACGGAAGTTCAGTAACGCTTTGCCCATCAACCTCCAACTCTCGGAGTTGTAAGTATTGAAGTCGGTGAACGCACCAATCCGTGTTCCCAGTTCAACACCAAAAATCTGGTTCGGATCGCTCTGCCAACCCAAATCAAGGAACGCGCTATAGGCATTCGGCGGCAAGTCGGCGCCGGTAATTCCGTCGGGGCCGTCCCACAAATGTAGCGAAAATGATGGAGCGATCATCAACGGTTCGGTGCACCACAAAAAATCTTGCCATGCGAATACGATGGACGTGTCAAAATCGTTGATGTTCAGATCATTTGGCGAATCGCCTGAATCGATGTAGGTGTAGCGAAAACGAGGTCCCTGGAGCAATCGATAGGCGCTCATCGTTGCCGTGTCCCACAAACTCGTGTTGCCGAACATCCCGCCAGGATACAGGGATGACGGTGTGGATTGAGGGTAGGGGGACGTCGGATACGGGGACGTCGGATACGGGGACGTCGGATACGGGGACGTCGGATACGGGGACGTCGGATACGGGGACGTCGGATACGGGGACGTCGGGCTGGGGTAGCCGGGTGGCGTGGAGTATACGGGAGGCGTTGAATAGACAGGGGGCGTGTTGTAAACCGGAGGTGGAACACTCGTCGTTGGCGCTCCGTAGACCGATCCGTAGCCGCCGGACGGTGGATAGGATGGAGGCGCCGAGCCATAGCCAACCGGTGCCCCCACGTTGAATGGATTGGTTGGAAGCGGGGCAACAGGCGCGTTGGGATTCGAGAACAGAATGCCGAACAAACTGGTGCCTCCCGGCGACATCGGGATTGCAGAGCCAAGACTCGCGCCAGAGCCGGAGGTCGCGTAAGGGTCCATCGTGGGGGATCCTACCGATCCCGTCGTAGGGTACGGAGGCGGCGTCGAAAATGTCGACGGAGAATTGACCCCCGGTGGTGGGCCAATCGGTTGCAAGTTGGTTTGAGGCGTGTCAAACGAATTGCCAGGCGGGTAGGCCGAACCCTGGCCGCTGGCGTTTTCTATGGAAATCAAAGTCAGTGTCAAAATGACACAACCCAGTGCCATCACAAAAATTCGGCGCAGCGGGGACCACAGACGAGGCGTCTGGCTCGGTTGAGAATGGCGAATCCATGCCATGTCGTGCTTGAACTTTAATCGAAACGCGAAAGTAATTGAAATTCGTATTCAAGCAACTACTCAGCGCGGCGACATCGAGTCAAGATGGAATGGGAAAAACAGCCTCGCCGCCTCGCCGGGGCGCATTCGTGTCGGGCAAAAACACACCCCCCGTCAGGAGCTCGTGCAGTTTAAAGCTGTAACTACTGTAGTGTTGAGGTATCCAACCACCCCTGCCCGCGCAGAGGTCGTGCAGTTTTTAAGTTGTGACTGCTGAAGTGTTTAGGTATCCATCCACCCCTGCCCGCGCAGCGGGAGGGGTCGAGCGCAGCGAGGGGGAGGGCCGGTATAGAAACAGTGCTGGAATTTCATGTTGTAATCGCAGCCCGTTTTCCCTCTCCCTCGCTTAGGCTCGACCTCTCCCAGAGGGCTCGTTGTACCACATAAGTTAGACGCTTGAAAAATTTTTTGCACCTGGCCCAAAAGCGTTCCATGCGTTGGACAGGTCGTAGGATCTCTGGATTCCAACCCAAAGCGTTTGCGTCCCAGGATCGTTCTTTGGTCGATCGATGAAGCCGC
>NZ_SJPV01000006.1:0-291203 GCF_007860135.1 Novipirellula artificiosorum | reverse complement strand
CGATCCTTTACCGTCGAGTGGTTCGCCGTGGACGTTATCGCCGAACGTGTCAGTGCCATGCCCAGCCTCGAACGGTGACAGCCCCGTTGCCGCCAAAGCTGCTTCCCAAAAGCATTTTCGGCACGAGTCTGTGGATTCATTTGCTGTTGGAGAAATTTCATTTACAGCGACCGACTCTCGACCAAAAGTGAACCGCTGGCCGTTGACGCTGCGCACAGCCTCCACACCTTCCGCGAATGTTCACCCGAGAAGATCCGTAAACACTTACCTAAAAAGGACTTATGGCGCACTCCTTGAGTCGAAACCAAGACGTCACCGCTCGAATCGGTTTCACGACATGGTTTCACGGCACAGTGTTAGCGAATGAATCGACCAGCTGAAATGGATTCGTTCGATCGATTTCACGCAGACTCGTCTCAACCCGAACCACCAAGGAGTTCTTGGGTTACATTGGGGGACTCGTAATCTTCCGAAACGGATGAGGCATTCATGAATCGGTTTTCTCGCACACCGTCCCACTTCGCGTGGTTCGTCGCTGTCACCACAATCACGGTCTTGCCGTCCTTCGCGCAGACCCAACCCCGCCCACCCCAGCCTCTGCAAGCCGATTCAGGCATGCTCGCTGGGGCGGTGGCCCATCGTGATTTGGCTTATGTCGAGAATGGTGATGATCGCCAGCGGCTTGACCTTTACTTGCCTAAGGCTTCGGAAGCCCTACCCGTCATCGTTTGGATTCATGGCGGTGGCTGGCAAGGGGGGAGCAAAGCGGGTTGCCCGCCGCTTCGCGCAGGGTACGTGACACAAGGCTATGCGGTTGCAAGTATCGGCTATCGGCTCAGCGATCAAGCCAACTTTCCCGCGCAGATCGAGGACTGCAAGGCTGCCATTCGTTGGCTCCGAGCCCATGCCGATGAGTACAACCTCGATCGAAATCGATTTGGTGTTTGGGGCAGTTCCGCTGGTGGGCACCTAGCCGCACTCGTCGGCTCGAGCGGTGACATCGAAGAATTTGACGTGGGAGAAAATCGAGATCAGTCGAGTGGTGTTCAGGCTGTTTGCGATTACTACGGGCCCACCGACTTCAACGTCTTCGTCACCACACCGCGCTACGAACGTCATGCTCAAGCTGATTCACCGGAAGCCAAGCTGATCGGTGGTGCCGTGTTGGAGAATCCCGAGCAGGTCCGACGAGTGAATCCCATCACTTACGTAAGTCAAGACGATCCGCCCTTCTTGATCGTACATGGCGATCAAGACGGAACCGTACCGCTCAACCAAAGTGAGCTTCTCTTCAACGCGCTCAAGAAAGCAGGGGTTTCCGTCCATTTTCACACCATTCACGGTGCTGGGCACGGCGGGGCGGCTTTCAATGAACAGGGGGTCGCTGATCGGGTCCGCAACTTTTTTGAGCAGACACTGAAGCAAACGAAATTGGAATCGCAGAAAACAACGGCGCAGACTTCGGAGAGCACGGCAAACGCGGTCGTTACCCCCCAGCGGACGGCTGCGGCTGAGCAGCGTGGTCCGAGAATGTCCTGGCAGAAGGTCGTCACGAATCAGGATCGTGATCGGGACGGACGAATCAGCGAGGAGGAGTTTCGTGGAGGACCAGCCCTCTGGCAGCGACTTGATCGCAACAAGGATGGCTTCATCACAAACGAGGAACACGATGCAGCTTTTTCATCGCGTGGTGAAAGGTAATAGCAAACGACCTCTGGACGACCTCAAAACTTCCGTGACGAAAGCCCGTGTCGCCAACCGATCTCCGCGATTCTCCAAATCCGTTCTCAATGACGACTTCGTCGAGCGTGAGTTGTCTGGGCTTGGGTCAAGCGTCTTTGGTACCTTTGCCGATGGCGACCATGGGGCCCATCACGTGATCATCGGCCAAATCGCCCACGCGGCAGTCCAACAGGGCTGCCGAGATATGTTTGGAGTTGCTTGCACTCGAACCTTGAGAACAAGCCACTCGATGAATAGGGGCCGGTTGTGCTAAGCCGCACGGCGTTGTTGGTGAACTCGGCGGCTGGCCGATTCGATCCGCTTGCGAACCAAAGCATGCGGTCCAACTTCATTGACCGTGGACCCTTCGTACCAATTCCGCTCTGAAATCGATTCAAGGACCTGATCGGCGACGGAAACCGCTCGGGCAGCCGCGTCGCCGCTGACGGTTGGCGAAACACCGGTCTGCACGCTAATCACAAAATCATGCAATTCGTCGAGGATCGCGTTTCTTGGCGTCAGCTCTTGCGTGTTGCATACGAGCGGGCCCGAGAAAATCTGGTCGGCACATCCGAGCGGATTCACCACGTCGCTATCAAGATCAAAGTTTCGGTCGACCACTTCATCACTGGGATAGACCGAGGACAAGGAAGGGGTTCCGAAATCGATATCAGCGAATCCGTTAGGTCCGAAAACCTGCATCGCTCGAGCGGGCGTGGGGCTCAACCGCGATGCCTTCAGATTGGCAACGAGTCCACACTCGAATTCGATTCTTGTTTCCGCCATGTCTTCATGCCCACTGATCACCGACACTCCGCTGGCATGAACCGAGCGAACAGCGGCATCGGTGAACGACAACACCAAGTCCAAATCATGAATCATCAGATCCATGACCACACCGACGTCGAGACATCGGCCTGGGAATCGCGAGGCGCGGACCGCTTCGACATACTTGACGTCGACGGCTAAATCTTCGAGCGCCGTGAAAGCAGGATTGAACCGTTCCACGTGGCCGACTTGAAGCGTCAAGCGTTTTGCTCGCGCAAGTGATGCGAGACGTTGAGCATCCGGACCATTGGCCGCGAGTGGTTTCTCGGCGAGCACATGCTTGCCCGCTTTGAGCAGGTCGGTTGCAATTTCAGCGTGCAGATCCGTCGGGGCGGCGACGACTGCGGCATCGATTTTGGGGATGCAGTCGCGATAGTCAGCGTAGGTTGGAACACCGAATTGTTTCTCGATCGTTTCGCGAGCCTGTTCATTGGGATCGCTGACCGCGACCACGTCGACGCCGTCGACTTGCTGCAACAGTTTCGTATGGATTCGTCCAAGATGGCCGGCGCCGATAACGGCGATTTGTAGATTGGTCACGCTGCTTTTCTCCTTCGATCGCGTCCACGGCCCTTTTGGCCGCCAACAGAGTATTCTAAAAAATCAAATAGTTCGCGTAGGACAGGACGAATGGGGCCTGTCGTTAACAGTTGTTCTTTGGCAGATTCGAAGCCGACGTACGATCGATACAACAATCGAAACGCCTTGGTCAACGCTGCGGTGTCTTCTTTGGAAAAACCGTGACGTTTTAGGCCGATCGAGTTGACCGCGCGAGGTTTCGCGGGTTGGCCATCGACAATCATGTAGGGAGGCACATCGTGCAACACGCGGCTCATCGCACTGACAAAACTGAGTGAGCCCACCGAAGCAAAATGTGAGATGCCCGCGGCGCCAGCGATCGTGATGTCGTTGCCGAGATGAGCGTGGCCACCCAGCATCACGTTGTTGGCCAAGATATTGCGGTCACCCAGCAGACAGTCATGTGCAACATGTGCCGATGCCATGAAGTAGTTGTTGTTACCGATGCGTGTGACACCTTCTTCTTTTTCCGTGGCGCGATTCACCGTGCAATACTCGCGGAACACATTCCCATCGCCAATCACGACTCGAGTCGGCGTGCCCTTGTAGCTCGTGTCTTGTGGGTCGGCCCCAATCACGGTTCCCGGGAAGACATGATTTTCTTCTCCCAGGGTAGAATCCCCCGTCAACACCACATGATCTTCGATCAAACAATCGTCGCCGACTTTGACATCTGGACCAATCACACAGAAATGCCCGATGCGAACGTTTGTTCCAATCTTTGCCCGAGGATCGACCACCGCAGTTTGCGCAATCATCGTACCCATTCATTCGGCTCCAAGGTCTTTCGGTTTGTTTGGCAGTTCGATTGCTCGCGGAATACTACGTTTGCTACGCAGCTTTGCGAGTCTGATCCGCCGAAGTGGTAAGTGGAATTTGTTGTGCCGCCAGCTCCGCGAGTTGCTGAGCCATTCGGCCGTTGAGATTGTGTCCGCCACGGTAAGAAACAATATTTCCTACGAATTCAACGCCCGCCAATGCGAAGTCGCCGATCATGTCGAGCAACTTGTGTCGGGCGCATTCATTGGAGTATCGAAGCCGATTGTCGACCGGCCCGTTTTCATTGAGGATCAGCAAGTCTTGATTCGTGACATGCGATGCAATGCCTTGGCTTCGCAGGATTTGGGCCTGCTCTTCGGTGATAAACGTTCTTGCCGAAGCGACTTCGCGAATGAATCGGTGTGGACTCATCTTTAACGAGTGGCTTTGCGGCTTGATCGGTGTCGAATCGTCAAAGCTAAGTCGGTACTCATACGAGACCGACGCATCGGCGCTCGGCGTGACTTCGATCCAGCTGGAATCGCATGACACGTAGACGCGTTGGCGAACAACCAGCCGTCGTTTCGGGTGCGATTGGATGATCAGCCCCGCGTGCCGCAAAGACTCGACAAAGGCGGCACTGCTGCCATCAAGCCCCGGCAACTCCTCGGCATCGATTTCGACAAAACAGTTGTCGATTTCCAGTCCAACCAAGGCAGCCATCAGATGCTCGATCATTTCAAACCGAGCGTCGCCCAACTGCAGAATGGTTCGCAGGTTGGCATCATGACGATGCTCAACCGTTGCCGGACAACAGGGTGCCGACGGTAAGTCGGAACGGATCAAGCAGATTCCGGTGCCCGCCGGAGCTGGATTCATGACGACGCGGACGTCCTGTCCGCTCCAATAGCCTCGGCCGCGGACCTCACACGAGACGGCGATAGTGTGTTCGTTGCGTGAAGGGGTCACGCTCGGTCTCCCTTCCGAATATACCGTCACTTCCTTGTGACAGTCTTGTTTAATGGATGCACCGATCGGTGAAACACAATGGCGTGAAGCACCGACCCGTGGGTAGCCATGTCAACACGACGTTGCGTGATGACGATTGAATCTTGATAACCATGGTCGGGCGCTGCGGCCCGAACGATTATCGGCTTTGCGTTGCGGGGGCCGTGGTTGGACCGCCCGTTGCGATGTTCTCTTCAGCCGCTTGTTGATCCAAGAGCTTCATCACGCCAACGGTCATGTCGATCCCTGCATCGTGAAAGACAATGTTCTTCATGACGCCACGGATGACCGATTCGCCTTTTTCCAGGTCCATCTCTTCGCTGTTGTAGCGAAGAACCAAATTGATCTTGTGGTACTCCGCCAATCGTTTGACAGCCGCCGAGATTCGCTGGTAATTCTCGTAGTAGATTCGGGCTTCCGCATCCGCTAGCTCTTTTCGCTTATGAGCCATGTTGAGGCGCAGCTTCGATTCCATCGTCGCAACTTGCTCTTCGAGCGCCGTGTACTCCGGTGATCCCACCTTGTACGACTTCAGCTTTTCCGCAGCCTGTTTCAACTCTTCACGCTTGACTTGCAATTGCGCGTCGTAGTTTTTTAGGTCACGTTCAACCGCTTCCACCTGAGCCTTGATGGCAGCATGGTTCTTAAAGATGAAGGCGACATCAACGACCGCAACACGGTGCCCGCTGGACGCTGAAACTCCTTGAGCCGAAGCTCCCTGAGCCGAAGCCTCGTTGGACCCTACGGTTGTCATGCTAACGATGGCCACGAAAATGGCCGCTTTGCAGATAAATCGCACGTCCGCTCTCCTTGCGTTGTAGGTGCGCTGTGTTTCTCTCGACGCTCGTGCAAACTACTCGTTGTGGGTCGCTTCCATCGCGATCACCGAGACACTTGCGTCGATTTCCTCCAGGAGTCCCTGGGGGAACTGTATCGACCGGGATTGTGTCACCAGTTCCTTCAGGCGTAAAGACTGATTTGCCAAGTTCTTTGGGGCCAGCAAGAAAAAATACAGAAGTTTGATGGGGCAAAGCACTTGTTCTCTATCCCTGCTAGGGAGTGGGCCGAGATTCCAATCGTAGGTTGATTGCAAGTTTCTGACTTTCACGGGTCACATGCAGCGTTACCGAATCACCCGGTGAGTAGGTTCGCAACGCCTCAATCACTTCCGCTTTCGTCTGCACCACCTTGTTTCCGAGCCGGTCCAGCGCATCACCCGAATTCATTCCGGCCCGCTCCGCGGGGCCGTCGGGAGTCAAGGAGGAGACCACGACGCCATCTGGTTTGTCCTCAAGCGAAACGCCAAGAAAAGCCATGCGTTGCCGCCGAATCCGTACCCGTTTGTCCGTTTCGGCGTACGTCGGTCGATCCGCACGCGTCGCCAACTGAAACGTGACATCACAAACCATATCGGTTATCCGGGTTAGACCGCCGTAATCGATTTTGTCAAAATCGTCGCTTGGTCGATGATAGTCGTTATGTAATCCCGTAAAAAAAAACAGAACCGGAATCCCAGCCTGATAAAACGACTGGTGGTCACTCGGACCGTATCCCGTTTGCACTGGATTGATATCGAATTGGTACTGGCGATTCACATTCTCCACCAAGCGATCCAGCCCCTCGCCACTGCCGGTCCCATAAATCGTCAGCTCGTTGTCGCGCAACCGCCCCACCATGTCCAAATTGATCATCGTCACGGTCGAATCGAGCGGAAAGCGGGGATGATCCACGTAGTGACGGCTGCCGAGTAGACCTCGCTCTTCGCCAGTGAATGCAATCATCACAACACGCCGGTGCGATTCGATCCCTTGCAGCCGTTTTGATAGCAAGCCAGCCGCGGCCATCACCGTCACCGTGCCACTGGCATTGTCGTCAGCACCGTTGTGGATGGCCACCGTTCCAGGGGCCAAGGAACCATAGCCTCCCATGCCAACGTGATCGTAATGAGCCCCGAGCACGATCGATTCGCTCGCCAAATCACCACGACCAGGGATCTCGCCGACAACGTTCGAGGTACTCGCATTGGCCGGTTTCAGTTCCACACGAAGATCGACGACCACACCGCTCAATAGGGTGCTCCGAGGCTGATAGGACTGGTCGATGGTGTTTTCGATTTCCACAAGGGAACGCTGAAGCGACCGGCTCAACAACAAGTCGATGGTGTCACGGGCAATCGAGAGCACCGGAATCGCCAGTTTATTCTTGTCGTTCTTGATACCGCTGCGGCTGATTTTGACGGGAAACCCACCTGCCTCGGTCGTGGCTAAAACACCTCGCCGGCATTGCTCCAATTCCTGACTTAGACCCTCCATGATCGGGCCGATGCTCTCGATCCGCTTGCGAAGCGTTTCGCGAAGATGGATCGCCTCACCAGGGAGCTCCTCGAGTTGTTTTCGCATGGCGTCGCGACGAACGGTTTCCCGTCGTATCTGATCTTCCGCCATCACGATGCTTGCTGCAATGCTGCCTGGATCGTTGACAAACAAAACCGCAGCGGCCCCATGCTTGATCGCATTTTCGACTTTGGTTTGATAGAAAGCATGCTGGGTCGTCTTGGTGCCATCAAACGGGCTGTCGGGATCCATCATGCCGGGTTCCTTCCTCAGCAGGATCACCGCTTTGCCTTCTGCATCGACGTTCGCGTAATCGTCGTACCCGAGTTTGGGCGCTGTGATGCCATATCCGACAAACACCACTTCGCCTCGATAGTCGCCCGCCACCGAGCCGATCGCCAAGGGGTTCATCCCCTCCCCGAGGGTTTCGACGACGTCAAGCACTGGTTGTCTCTGCTCGTTCGATCCTTGCGGTTCCTGCGACGCCGGGGTGATCTGTAGACGCACCTGGTTGTTTGCGAATTCGCCTGCTCTCGCTCCGACCGGAATTTCAAGCTTCTGAAATGGCTGGTCCTGAAACAGATCGGTTTTCAGACCGGCTTCGCGAAACCGATTGGCGATGTATTTCGCCGCCACGTCGATGGAATCGTCATCGACTCCACGACCGCGAAGTTCCTCACCGGCAAGGTACTCGAGATCCGCCCGCTGCTGGATCTTCCACAACAATTCGGGGGCAACCGTTATCGGTCGCTCCGCAAACACGATGGGCGAAAGAGCAAAAAACAGTAGGCTGAACCGTAAGACACCTGCAATCCTGGACATGGACGTTACCGTTGTTTTTCGCGTTCTTCTTTGCGAGCGGGGAAATCGACAACAACCAACTGTTGGCCGTCTTCGTCCCAAGCATATTCTTGGTAGTACGGGAGCATGGCAAATTGGATCCCGTCCGGCTGGCCCTTTTTGACGATTTCCGTCATGAACTGGTCATGCGTCAGCGGTTTCGGGTCATTGATACTCTGCGCATTTCGAATATCAATCGCGTGTTTGACCGCCATCGCGCCGACCTTTGCAACCGTGGTCCGATAGGCCGCGGCACTCTGCATCAGCGGGTTGGTTTCTTCGATCTTGGTTGATGCCAAAACCCCACCGTGGGCGAGTGCTTCCTTCAAGTTCAGCACCTTTTGCGTCTTCTTGTCGATCGTTTCTCGCGGTGTCGCGTCTTCGGCGGTCACCCCGGCAGTCGTGGATTCTGCGGTTTCGGAGGTCGTTTTGCCTTCGATACAACCGAGTGACGTGAGCATAACGCCAAGCAGCAAGGAGAGTGATACGCGAGCAGACATTTTCATGGGATCCAACCTTCAAGGAACAAGGGAATTGCAAAAGGGGCCCCGTAGCGCGGCGAATCCGCCCGGACAGCGCACCACGGTTAGCTCACAAACGGCTGATGACGGGTCCTATTCTAGCACTCCGAACCGCACTCGGTAGTCGAAGTCACATGACTTCCCCGTCCGACAAGAATTTCCGTCGCATTCACAGTGCGCCCGGAAGCTTCGCGGACTACTTAAAGTTCCAAGAACAACCGTGCTGGATCTTCGATCACCTCTTTGATGACCCGCAAGAAGCCAACCGCCTCGCGGCCGTCGACAATTCGGTGATCGTAAGTCAGCGCGATGTACATCATCGGCCGAATGACCACCTCACCATCGACCGCGATCGGCCGATCTTGGATCGAGTGCAAGCCGAGGATGCCGCTTTGGGGCGGGTTGACGATGGGTGTACTCAGCAGTGATCCATAGATACCACCATTACTAATCGTAAAGGTCCCACCCATCAAATCGGAGGGTTGCAAGCGGTTTTCCCCCGCCAGCTTCGCAAAGTCACTGATGGCGGTTTCGATACCTGCGAACGACATTCGTTCGACGTTGCGTAAAACAGGAACCACCAACCCCTTACCACCACCGATCGCAATGCCGATATCTTGATAGTGTCGGTAGACAACGTTGTCGTCGCGAATCTCAGCGTTCACCGCGGGAAAACGTCGTAGCGCGTCGACAGCCGCTTTGGCAAAAAAGGACATAAAACCTAATTTGACACCATGTCGCTCGGCAAACGCGTCCTTGTATTTGTTGCGAATCGCCATCGTGGGCTGCATGTCAATTTCGTTGAACGTGGTCAACAAAGCGGCGGTTTGCTGTGCTTCCACCAGACGCGCTGCGATCGTGCGACGCAACATGCTCAGCGGTTTGATTTCTTCGCTACGATTCGGATTCGACTCCGAAACCAACGACGTGGTCGCCGTCGCTCGCGCAGGAACCGCTGTCGCCACTGCGACGGGTTTGGCGGATGGGGGTGCGGTTTTCGGTGCGGAAACACCGGTTGAGTCGCTGCGTTGACGCACAAATGCCAAAACGTCCTCTTTCAGCAATCTCCCACCCGGACCCGACGCGGGAACTTGTCCTGCCGTCAAACCCTGTTCGTCCAGCAACCGCTGGGCGGCTGGCATCACCAACGCATCGGATGACGCATTTGCGGATCCTGAACCGGCCTGCGGGGACTGCAACGACGGATCCGACGCATCGCTCTGCTTGGCAGTCCCAGGCGGTTTCTGTCCAGTTTGGATGACCGCGATCGTTTCACCGATTGTCGCGAACGCTTCGCTGGCTTTGTCGATTCGTTCCAAGATCCCCGAGGCGGGGGCAGGGATCTGAACCGATGCCTTCTCGGTTTCGATCTCAACGAGGTCCTCGCCTTCATTGACCCAATCGCCTTCGGCTTTTAGCCATTGACCAATTTGGACTTCGCTAATGGATTCACCAACAGTAGGGACATCGACGTTGATCGGCTCGCTCACGATGGTCTTCGGCTCGCTAGAAAGAGGAAACGGAACTCCTACCAATCGTACCGCCCGTCGCGGCACTTTGTCAGTGCCCCGCCGAAACAGCGAATGGTTTTTTGGCAGGGTGAAGGGTTATGCGTAAAAAAGGACTTGCAAGTCCCCTACGGCTGGTGCCGGGCGTTCCAAATGGACGCGTTACGCTGCTGAGGCGAAGCGTCTGCCAGGGAGCCAATTGAATTTGGGCATTGCGGCTGATGTCGCGAGTCGGTTCGGTTCGATGCCAGAGAACGGGCCCACTCTCGCCCCTGCTTAAAACACGTTCCTAGACAGTTTCGTTCAATACCATGTCCGAATCCGATCACGGCAATCCGAACCGAGGCAATCCGATCCAGGTCGCTGCGGTCGTGCTATTGCTAGTGGGCGGAGGCTGGTATTTTTCGCGGCACTACCAGATTCACGGGCTCGATGGCGTCACGGTCACGCCCAAAAGCCTAGGTGATTCCTCAATCGAACTCGCTGATTTTTCCGATGGTTCCGGTTTTTTTAGTGATCCCAGCTCCTTTTCCGCCTCACCGCAAAGTCCCGAGGACGACAATCCGTTCACCCTGGCCAAACAGTCGATGACGACCGTTTCGACGGCAAGCCCGTCCAATTTAGGGGTTTCACCGAGCGTCCGACCAAGCAAACGACTGCCCAATTTGCGGATCGCGTCTTGGGCGCTCGACGGTTTTGGACCGACAAAACTGGCGAATCCCGTCTCGCGAACAAATATCGTTCGCATGGTGCATCAATTTGATATCGTGGCATTGCAGCAAATTGCGGCAATCGAGCGTGACCTGATTCCACGCTTGGTTGACGAAATCAATCAATCGGGGCGACGCTACGATTATGTCGCCGGCGATCTCAGTGGACCCACCGGACGACAGGAACAACTCGCGATCCTGTTCGATACCACTCGAGTCCGTGTTGACCGATCTCAGGTCTACACCGTCGCGGATCCGCAGAACGAAATGAGTTTCGATCCGCTGGTGGCTTGGTTTCAAACCGCGCAGTTGCCAGCTGACCAAGCATGGACCTTCTCGCTCGTGAACATCCGCGTCGACTTGGGGAATGCTCCCACCGAGGTGGCTCTATTGCCCGCGATTGCAAAGGGCATCCGCAGCGACGGGCGTGGTGAAGACGATGTGGTTCTGGCTGGGCTTTTCCAAGCGGACGATGCTTACCTGGTTCCCACGATTGCAGGGGACCAAGTGCAAGCCGCCGTCCGCAGCGTCCCAACCGATATCTTCGGCAGGTACCAAACCAGCAACATCGTGATCGATACGACCACGTGCAGCGAGTATGTTGGACGCGGCGGTGTCATCGACTTCTTACGGGTCTACAATTTGAGCTTGGCAGAGGCCGAAGTCGTCACCAGCCATTTGCCAGTCTTTGCGGAGTTCACCGCCAGTGAAGGTGGTCAGCGATAGCTCGGTCCTCCCGAGGTGAGCAGGCGAACTTCTCGTTGACGCAGAACGGTTGACGCAAGACAATCGTGTTCGCGAGCGACCGCTCTCGCCTTGCACCGCTCGCCCTCCATCCGCTCGCTCCGTGTTATGCATCCGTCGAAACCTATTCCCGGTAACACTTTGTATGCAATTAGCTTACACCGATGGAGAAAAAACAGACTGCGCAGGTTGGAGTTGTAGGCTTTAGCCGATCCAGCAAGGATCCAGCACGCAATCGGCTAAAGCCTACCACTCCAACGAATCGTCCGGGCTAGACACCAGCAACGTCTGCCGCTTTGTAAACCACCTTAGCTTGCCGAAATCCCAACCGCTCGTACAAACGAACGGCTGCGGTGTTGTCGGTCGTGACTTCCAAGTGCATCCTCGTTAAGCCGGTTGATCGAAATCCTTTGGCAGCACGCATCAGCAAAATCGCGCCGAGCCCTTTGCAGCGATGCCCCGGAGCGATGCCCACATTCTGAATGGCCCCCCAATCATCAAAGACAATTCCTTGAATCGTGCCGATCGGTTCGCTGCGGCTGGATCCGCCGCTGCGATAGCGAATCAACCACGTCGCCTCGGGCACAAAACCGATCCGTCCAGAGATCTCTCGCATCAGCCGAAGACAACCATCGCGACGAGCCAAGCAGGGAAACACGTTCGCATCAAGTTCTTCACGAAAGCTGCGATACTTCGCCGTTGCATGATCTCGCACCAAGTCTTCATGAAATGGAACCAGTTCGTAACCCGCTGGGAGCGAACGGTCGCTCGGCAGAGACGCCGTCAAATCGAGTTCCATACGAAGTCGTTTAAAATAGGTTAAACCCATCGTCTCTGGTACTTGATAGGGAGGGAGTCATCGCGATCCTCAATTTTACCACGCTATTCCAGAATCCTTGCGTCGGTTTACAATGTTTTCTCGAAATGATGTGGCACCCTTGTTGTATTGATAGGTCATGAAGAACCGGATGGACGACGCAATCCGCACATTCGCGCCTTTGGTGGACCGCGTCATTGTAATCACGGGGCCCACGGCATCCGGTAAGAGCTCGATTGGAATGGAGTTGGCATCGCAAATCGGAGGTGAGATCCTGTCACTCGATTCGATCGCGGTCTACCGACAGATGGATATCGGAACCGCGAAGCCGTCGGCGGCCGATCGATCGCGAGTCCCACACCACTTGATCGATCTGGTCGACCCAAACGAATCCTTTAGCGTCGCTTGTTACTTAAAAGCGGCTCACGCGGTGGTCGATCGGCTCCAACAACAGGGCAAACCGGCGATTTTTGTCGGCGGGACGCCGATGTTCTTGAAAGGCGTCTTGCGAGGTTTCGATCCGGGGCCGCCTGCCGATGAGACGTTTCGTAGTGCGGTCGAACAAGACTTAGCAAAACATGGCGTCGAAGCGCTCCGCCAACGCCTGCTGCAAGTCGACCCGCTTGCCGCCCATCGCATCGGACCACGTGATGCGCGGCGGATGATCCGCGCTTTGGAAGTCGCTCACCACACGGGCAAGCCGCTGAGCCATCGCCAAGTCCAATTTGACCAATCAACAGACGCGTCCAGTTGCAACGTGTTTTGGATGCGATGGGATCGCAAGACGTTGCACCAGCGGATCAATCGGCGGGTTGATCAGATGTTTGAAGAGGGTTTGGTGGACGAAGTCAATGGATTGCTGCAGAGCAACCGCGCCCTTTCGAAAACCGCGGCGCAGGCGGTCGGGTATCGTGAGTTGATCGAATGCTGCGAACATCAACGTAGTGGTGTGCCAGAGACGGAGTTCAAACAGGCGAGGGAGGACATCGCCACCCACACTCGGCAACTCGCCAAACGCCAGGAGACCTGGTTTCGCTCGTTCACAGAGTTGCGACCGATCCAACTAACCGAACCGGTCGATCCCGTAGCCGTCGCACGGACCATCGCGGATTCGCTCGTTTAAAAGCGGGAACTTGCAATCGTCGATCCACAGGTCTAAAACAACACGCTGAGGGACTGCTGAGTATTCGAATGTATTGAAAAGAAAGACAATGCCCATTCGCAATCTGGATAAGATTTTTTCCGCCAAGAGTGTGGCGATTCTTGGGGCAAGTCAGCGTAAATTGAGCGTCGGCAATACCGTCATCAAGAACTTGCTCGGGGGCGGTTACTCGGGGCAGATCTACCCGATCAATCCGCGATTCGATCAAATCGAAGGGGTTGCGTGTCACGCGTCGGTTGCGGACTTACCCTCACCCGCAGATTTAGCCGTTATCTGCACGGCTGCGGGTTCGGTCCCCGATGTCGTCGGCCGTTGCGGGGAAGCGGGAATTCGAGGATTGGTGATTCTGTCGGCCGGTTTCCGCGAAGTGGGCTCGCGAGGTATCGAATTGGAACAAGAGATCCTTCGTGTTAAGAAGCGATACGAAGGGATGCGAATCATCGGTCCGAATTGCTTGGGCATCATGTCACCCCATTCGGGGTTGAACGCCAGCTTTGCGAGTGATTCGCCGCTGAAAGGGCGTGTCGCGTTCATTTCCCAGTCGGGTGCCTTGTGCACCGCGGTGCTGGATTGGGCGTTGGAAGAGCAAATCGGTTTTTCGCATTTTGTTTCGGTCGGTAACATGCTCGACGTGGGGATTGCCGACTTGATCGACTATTTCTCGATGGACCGTTGGACCGATTCCATCATCCTTTACGTGGAATCGATCACCAACGCTCGGCAGTTCATGTCGGCATCCCGAGCGTTCACGCGTAGCAAACCGATCATCGCGTACAAAGCAGGAAGGTTTGCTGAATCCGCTCTCGCCGCATCGTCGCACACGGGCGCCATGATGGGTGTCGATAGCGTTTACGAAGCCGCATTCTCACGTGCCGGAATTGTTCGGGTGCAAGAGATGGACTCGTTGTTCGATTGCGCGGGACTGCTGGCGAGACAAAAACAGCCCAAAGGACCGCGATTGGCGATTGTGACCAACGCAGGTGGGCCCGGGGTGATGGCAACCGACGCACTGCTTCAACGTCAAGGCACTCTCGCCACCTTGTCCGAATTGACGATGCAGGAATTGAATCAAAGTTTGCCCGCTGCGTGGTCGCACGGTAATCCCGTTGATATTCTCGGTGATGCTCCGCCGCAACGATTTGGCGATGCAGTGCAGCAGGTCTTAGCTGACAAGAACGTCGATGGCGTCTTGGTGGTGCTGTCGCCCCAAGCGATGACCGACCCGACGGAATCCGCCAAACAAGTGATCCAAGTGGCCAAGCGATCCCACAAACCCGTGTTGACCGCTTGGATGGGGGGGGCTCGCGTCCGCGCGGGCATTGATTGCTTGAATCTCGCCGGTGTCCCGTCTTATGCCACCCCTGAAAAGGCTGTCTCGGCATTCATGTATTTGGTCCAATATGCGCGAAATCGCGAGTACCTTTACGAAACGCCCCGCTCGATCCCGATCCGCTTTGACATCGACCGCGATCGAGTGCAATCGGACTTTGTGAACCTACAAAGCGAGGGCCAACAAAGTGACGGCAAGCGCACCCTATCGGAAGTCGCTTCGAAATCATTGCTTGAAGCCTATCAGATCCCAACGACCAAGACCTTTGTTGCCGGCTCCAAAGAGGACGCGGTCGATCTGGCGGAACAAGTGGGCTATCCCGTTGTGATGAAGATCCACTCTCCTGAGATCACCCACAAAAGTGATGTTGGCGGTGTCATGCTGAATCTAGCCAATCGAGAGGAGGTGATCGAAGCCTTTGGCACGATCACCACGCGAGCGAAAAGGAAGTGTCCCGAGGCTCGAATCAACGGGGTCACGATCCAAAAGATGTACGCCAAACCCTATGGACGGGAACTAATCGTTGGTGCGAAACGGGATCCCGTCTTTGGAAGCGTCTTGATGGTGGGTGCAGGGGGGACGATGGCAGAACTCTTGCAAGACAACGCATTCGAACTTCCTCCACTTAGCGAGACGTTGGCCCGCCGAATGCTACAAAGCTTGCGTGCCTGGCCGATGTTGCAAGAGTTCCGTGGCAAACCTCCCGTTGACCTGGATCGGTTGGTCAACATGTTGATGCGAATCAGCTACTTGGTCGCAAACCATCCCGAGATCGCAGAAATCGATATCAATCCCCTGTTCGTCACCCCCGACGACGCCATCGCTCTTGATGCTCGAATTTTCCTGGACACGACTCCGGCCGTCACGCCTGCCACGGCTTACTCACACCTTGCGATTCGACCTTACCCCTCGGAGTTCATGAAGGACATCACTTTGGAGGATGGCACGAGGATGCGATTGCGCCCCATCAAGCCCGAAGACGAACCACTCTGGTGCAATTTGGTTGCCTCTTGTTCGCCCGAAACCATCCAAATGCGTTTTCGATACATGTTCAAAGCAACCACACACGAGATGGCAACGCGTTTTTGCTTTACCGACTATGATCGCGAAATTGCGATTGTGGCGGAAATTGAAAAGGAGGGCGAACCGACGTTTGTTGGCGTGGGGCGACTGATTGCCGATGTCGATCATCGTGAAGCTGAATATGCCGTTTTAGTTAGCGACCTATGGCAAGGCCAAGGCTTGGGCGCGATCTTGACCGACTACTGCCTCGACCTATGCGATCGTTGGAATATCCACCAAGTCATCGCCGAGATGTCACCGATGAACAAACGGATGATCGACATCTTTGTGCACCGCGGTTTTCAGCTAGATCGCTCCGTCGCTTCGGATGTTGTGATCGCAAAGAAGAAGCTGATTTAGCGATTCGGGGACTCGATCGAGTACAGCATGGATTTGCTGCGCAGAATCATCTGGTCTTCCACCACCGCTGGCGATGCCATAAAACCGTCGCCAAGCTTGGTTTGGGCAAGTGGCTTGTACGTTTCTCCCGGATCGAGTGTCAGAATATCACCCTCGATGCCGAAGAAATAAATCCGACCGTCTGCAAACAGAGGCGATGCCGCATAGGTTCCTGTGAGTCGCTCTTTCCAAATCACCTTACCCGTTGCTAAGTCGCGACAGGTCAGGATCCCTTCGTCGCTGACCATGAAGACAAGATCTTCCAAGACAATCGGCGATGCCTTTTTGGGAACGCTTTGCTTGCTCGTCCAGACAACGCCCGACCCCGTGATGTCACCCAATCCATCGGGTTTCACGGCGACCATTCCGCCCGATCCATTGGTGATCAAAACGAGCCCACCCGCGTAGAGGGGCCGCGCCGAAGCGTTCATCCCACCGTGGTAGACCGTCCAAATCGCATCCCCGTTGGCCGGATCATAGGCAATCGTTGCCACCGCACTCGGGTAGACCAGCATGTCGCGACCCTCGACTTGAATCACTTCGGCAGTTCCATACGCTTTCATCTGATCACCCACGTCCGTTCCATAGTCAATGTCACGTTGGGTTTGCCAAACGGTTTGGCCCGTTTGCTTGTCAAACGCGACAACGTACTGGACATCGACGCCATCGTAGGCAACGAAAAGTTTACCGTCATGCAGAATCGGTGACGAAGCAGGCCCGCGATAATGATCACATTGGAAACCGCGTCGCTGCCAAATCAAACTGGCGTCCTTTGTGTCCAGACAGGCTGTTAAATAACGACCAAAATGGACATAAACGCGACCGGCTTCAATCGCGGGCGTTGGCGTCGCGTAGCTATTCATCGGATGGCAAAACGATGGATCTTCGTTTTCGATCAAGACGCGATCGTGAAGGATCTTCCCGCTGTGGCGGTCCACACAAACGACGGACATCCTCTTGCCGTCTTCGGTTGCCGTCGTGAGCCAAATTTGATCCTCCCAAACCACCGGCGAGGACCATCCTTTTCCATGAATCGGCGTCTGCCACTGGACAACCGTTTTGTCAATCGCAATCGGTAAGTGAGCCTCGGCGACTTTGCCATCCCCAGTAGGTCCGCGGAATTCAGGCCACGCGACGTGCTCTGCAAAGGAAGGCACCGCAATCACGATCAGCGCCAGGCAGAAGAATCGACGAACAAACATAAAAACTCATGAGAGAGAAAGTGGAGGTTGGGCACGCTCGAAGTTTACTTCGGAGCGGACGGTTTGTCTTGATCCGACAAAAAATGCGCAAGAAACTGAACCAACCAAGCTCGCTGCGTCGGCAAATGCACCGCAGCGCCCTCGGTGATTTGCTGCTCGGATTGCACAAACAGCGATGGCGATCGGCAAAGTGGCGAGACGGCCAGGAAAATCTCGATCGTCCGCGGAGTCGCCTCCAAATGAAATTGAAAACCGAAGACACGGTCGCCGACCGCAAAACCTTGGTTTTCTGTGGCGTCCGATGCAAACAACCGGGTGGCACCGTGGGGAAGATCGAACGTATCACGGTGCCAATGCAAGGCAGTGAATTGATCCGGCAACACGCTGGCGGCCCCCGTTTGCCGGCCGACACGGCGAACCGGATGCCAGCCCACTTCGGGGCCGCGATTGCGCCGCACTTCGGCTCCGAGCGAAAGGGCCAATACCTGAGCCCCTTGGCAAATTCCAAGCACCTTTCGGCCGCTTTGGACAAACCATCGCATCAGCGACTGCTCCGTTTCGACCCATTCGGGGCGGACGAAATCGGGATCGGTCAAGCTAATGCCTCCGCCGAAGGACATCAACACATCGGCGTCACTTTGCGCAGGGATCGCGTCACCACGGTCCATCCGCAGCACCTCCATCGGACAGCCAAGTTCCCGGGCGACCTCGGACACCGCACCGGGGGGGTCGGCTGCATCGTGCTGAATCGCCAAGATTCGCGTCGGCCTCTTTGGCTTAGCGGTCGTCGCCAACGGCATACTCTTGTTGAAGTCGATGCAATTCCTCGAGCAGCGACGATTGGATGCTCGCGTACGCAGGATCGCCATAAACACTGTGGAGCTCGTTGGGATCTTTGTCCAAATCGAACAGTTCCCAATCGTCCAGTGATTCTCCCTCGAGTGCATAGAAATGGATCAACTTGTGTCGCCCGTTCGTGACTCCAAAGTGTCTCGCAACGTTATGCGCACCTGGGTTCTCGTAGTAGTGGTAGTAGAACGATTGACGCCAATCGCTCGGCGTTTGACCCTTGGCAATCGGGACCAAACTGCGGCCTTGCATGTCGGCCGGAATCTCGACGCCCGCGATACTCAAAAACGTTTCTGCGAAATCGAGATTCGAGACCATGTCGTTATTCGTTGTGCCTGGCTTCACGACGCCTGGCCAGCGCATCAGCAGTGGAGTTTTGAACGATTCTTCGTACATCCACCGCTTGTCAAACCAACCATGTTCGCCCAAGTACCACCCTTGGTCACTGCTGTAGATCACGACGGTGTTGTCAGCCAATCCGGCTTCCTCCAAGTAGTCGAGCACTGCACCGACACTGTCGTCGACGCTTTTGACACAGCGAAGGTAGTCTTTTACATAGCGCTGGTACTTCCACTGGATGATTTCCTTCTCGGTCATGTTCTCGCGGTTCTTCAAGTACGCTTCGTTCTTTGCACGGTAAGCCGCGTCCCAAACCTTGATCTGATCGGGATTCATCGACGAATGACCGGTCAACTTTAGGTCATTCGATGTCAGATGCTCCTTGACGGTCATCGCCTGTCGTGACGCCGATTGGGTACGGCCGGAATAGTCATCCCAGAGGGTTTCGGGTTCCGGAATCGTCACATCATCCAGCCAGTTGAGGTACTTGGGTGCTGGCATCCAATTTCGATGGGGCGCCTTGTGTTGGCACATCAACATGAAGGGTTTGTTCGGGTCACGTTTTTCTTTGAGCCACGCAAGCGATTTGTCGGTGATGATCTCGGTCGTGTAGCCGGTATGACGACGGGTGACCGGATTTCCATCGTCCCCCGCCGTGATCATCGGCGGATTGTAGTAGGGGCCTTGGCCTTTCAGGACATCGTAATAGTCGTAGCCTTGGGGGGTGCTGCCAAGATGCCATTTTCCAACGATGGCCGTTTGGTACCCATTCGCTTTGAGCAACTTGGGAAACGTTTGCTGATCCCCGTTGAATCGACCACGATTGGTGCGAAATCCGTTCAAATGGCTGTACTTGCCAGTTTGGATGACCGCTCGCGAGGGTCCGCAAATCGAGTTGGTCACGTAGCAGCGATCGAATCGCATCCCGTCCGCCGCAATCCGGTCCAAATTCGGCGTCGTGACCCGAGCCGGATCATAGGCACTGAGAGCCTGCTCGCAGTGATCATCCGTAAAGATAAAGACAATATTGGGCGGATCGGCGGCTTGTGCGAACAGGGAAGCGAGACAGCCGAATGAGACGGCAAGCAAGGCGGGTTTCGTCATGATTTCGTGGGAGAGTGCAAAGGAGGGGGTTGAAGACGTGGCGATCATGATACCGCGCCGAAATGACGCAGGGGATAACCGTCCATCACATTTTACCGTCCTGTGTCGTGTTTTGAACTCATAATTCCATCGACTACCGTAGCATCGGCGCCCGATGCGAATTAATCTGGTTCCTTGCGGAAGATCACGCTCCGGCGTGCTGTTCTCGCATACTGCGAGAAATCGCTGTCGGATTTCCACGTGTGAGCGGCAAGGCGCTAGCCGCCGGTTTTGTGCTAGAGAACCCTGTCCTCGTTCACCGTTGGCTAACGCCATTCCGCTCACTTATTTCCCGCACGTTGCCCAGCCGCTACGGCGACGACCAAGCCGTTGCCCCTGCAGTGTCGCTACCCATCCCCCCAAACTCCAATCCCTGCCTCGACCATGAACCGATCCTTGTGCCGTTCTCTCGTCACCGCGTCCTGTTTCACCCTCTCGTTCGTCTTGCCGTCGGTGTTCACCGCTGAAAGCTCAGCGCAAGAACCCACCGGCAAGGGAACGGTCTACACCGAAGCACCGGAAAACGAGCCTAGCTTTCCCTTGATGGGCGAGTTCGCTGGTGAGATCAAGTTAGAGGATGCTGAACCGCAACGGATCGCAATTCAAATCCGTCCTTTTGGCAAGGACTCGTTTGAAGCGATTCATTACAACGGAGGACTGCCGGGGGAAAACACAAAGAGTGAAGCCTCAGGGGAGCCGCTGCAATTGATCGGTCGCCGCAGCGACGAATTCGTCATCCTGTCGGGTGGCCCCTATGTGATTGTGGTTGAGAAAGACGGCTGTATCGTGGTCGATCGCAAAGGAAACCGAATCGGCGTTTTGGCACGCGTTGTTCGTCAGAGCCCCTCGATGGGAGCACCGCCACCCAAGGATGCGATGGTCCTATTCGATGGCTCGTCAACGGATCAGTTCACCGCCGCTCAAATGAATGAAGCGGGGCTGCTCACCCAAGGCGCCACGATCAAACCGATGCTCCAAGACTTCAACCTGCACCTTGAGTTTCGATTGCCCTACATGCCCGAGGCCGATGGCCAGTCACGCGGCAATAGCGGCATTTACCTGCAGAGCCGCTACGAGTGCCAGATCCTTGATTCGTTCGCAACGCTGCCGGTCTTCAATGGCCTTGGCTCGCTCTATCGCTTCCGCACGCCCGACTTCAATATGGCGCTCCCACCACTCGCGTGGCAAACCTATGACATCCAATTCACCGCTCCCCGCTGGGCAGCCGACGGCACGAAGATTCGCGGTGCGCATGTCACCAGTTGGGTGAACGGGGTGAAGGTGCAAGACAACATCGAACTGCCATCGCAAACCGGTCACGGAAAAGACGAAGCCCCCACGCTGCTGCCAACGCTGATTCAAGATCATGGCGATCCGGTTCGTTTTCGAAACATCTGGATTGTCGACCGAGGTTTGTCGAGCGGTGAATTCCCGATCTTCCCAACCCAGGAAGAGCTGGATGCACTGAAAAAGCAAGAGCAGGAGAAAATCGAGCAACAGAAAAAGGCGGCCCAGAAGAAAGCCGCACGCGAGCAAAAGGAAAAAGAACGAAAGGCAAAGGAGGCACGAGAGGCCAAGCAGGAAGCCGAGCAGGCCAAGCAGGAAGCCGAGCAGGCCAAGATGAAAGCCGAACAGGCTTTGAAAGAAGCCGCCAAACAAGCCAAGCAGGAAGCCGAGGCGAAAGCCACAGAAAAGGTGACTGAAGTAGCGGCTGAAAAGGCCGCAGTTACAGAACCAGCTGCGGAAACCGAAGCGGAATAGCCCGGCGTCTAGACGCCGACCACGCGAGTGGTCGCAGGGGGTAGCCGGGGGTTTGAGCGGAGCGAACACCCCCGGACACGGAGGCGCCCCCCACACACACCGACCGCGGAGCGGTCGCAGAACCTCCGTCTGCCCTCTGCGATCCCGCCAGGATCGGCTTGGCGTGACCGTTGTCCGTGGGCATCGCTTGCGCTCAGCCCACGGCTATCCCTACCGGGATCAGCCCCCCCTGCCCATCGAGTTCTCGATCTTGACGTCACGGACCCATGTGTTACAGTTCGTAGCGTTACGTGCCGTAGCGATAAGGGTGACCGATGTCGATCAAGGGGAAACCGCCGCTGAGCTCATTTGAGAACAACGTGATGGCGAGGGCTCGGATGCCGCGACTCAGAATTCGCATGTTGCAGATCCTCGATGCCTCTTGGCCCCAGACGCAGCGCAGGCGAATCGTAGGCACTTCGAAACTGCTCTGCATGATCACGGTCGCTGCGATACTCGCCGCCAACCTGAGTTCGTCCCGCGAGACGCATGCAGCGGAGCCCCAGGCAAATGAAACCACGACTGACCCGATCGGCCACCGCAACACGTTCTCGATCGCAGGCAGGGTGGTGGATGAAGCGGGAACGGGGTTAGCGGGGATCGAGTTGCGGTTGATTGTCGCTGACCAGCGCCCGTCCCCTCGAAACCGATTTCCCTTCAATTGGCAAATGATTGAATCGGGACGCCCCGACAAACGAGGCCTTGTTCGGCAGTTGCTGCTAGGAAAGACCGACCTCGATGGCCGCTTCGTTTTCAACCAGGTCCAACCGGGCAAGGACATCGAGTTGGCGTACTGGGGCCAAGACGTGGCAAGGGGCCGCCAAACGAGCTTGGAAGATTTGAGTCCGAACGAACGACGCAACTTGATCGTCCAAACGGTCGCGGGGGGGACGATTCATGGTAAGTTTGATCCAGCGTTGTACTTGATTGACGAACTCACCTTGAGCGGAATCGACGGGACCTTTCGCCCTCAATCAACGGATAACAGCACGCGCTACGAGTTTACCGGTATCCCGGCTGGAGTTTACAAACTGCGGATCTTGTGTGTGGAAGTGAATGAGAAAACCGATGCAGCCGCATTCATGACCTCGCAAATGGAATACACGATTCCCCTCGTCGTGAAATCGGGTGCGACGCTAACCGTGGAACTGGATGGGAACGCCCCCTCGCCCGTCACGGAGGTTACGGCTGCGGTTGCCCCAAAGGCCGAGCAAGCGGAATAGGTTCCGGCACCGCTACAACGGCGCTGGCAAGTCTCGCTTGTTGAAACAGACCACCGCGCCGACGTAGCATGTGGTGCCAAGCCCCAACAGAATCAACGGATAGACCAACGGCGGCAGCGTCATGTCGAGCAGCGGATGCGTCAGGGTCCATGGCGCCGCGAGCCCCTCCTTCGTCACGATCGAGGTCATCTTCTGTGGCTTGTAACAACTGAAGAACGTCATCGACAACAGATAGCTCAGCGATTCGGCTGCCTTGCCAAGCCCAAACATCACCATTTGTAAAATATAGAAAGCCACAGTGGCTCCGACCGTTCTCCAGCGGTAACGGTCAATGCTGCTGAAGAAAGTCGCCAGCCCCAAAACAAAGTAGCCGAACGAGAACAAATGGAACGTCGATGCAGCATACGTCTGCACGTCCACTCGATCTCGGAGCTCAAGCGTTTGCGTCTGAGGTTGGTCGACCGTTAAAGGGATGTCAATTCCAATGATAGGTATCCGCACCGTCGGTGGGGGTACCGTTTCCTCGACGCTGGTTGCATAGACACCAGCCCCCACGCCAGCCCAAACCAACAAACTCAACAGAGCCAAGCCCAAAATCGACACCGTTGCATGCGAAAGCAACAATTGCGTGCGGCTGATTGGTTGAGACAACACCATTTCGAGAGTTCCTCGGCCGAGCTCGCCGCTGACCACGTCACTACCACGAGAAATGCACCAGATCACGATGCAAAGAATCACGATCGGTTCATCGAACGTCATCCCGACTCGACCGGTGTAGGTGAACAACGAATCGAATTCGATCGGCGCGAACTTTTCGAATTCACGAAATTGTTCCAAGATCGTTTGAAACTGCCCCATGTCCAACAAGCTGACGACCCACACGCGGATCCATGCGAACGCGAACAGTGCCGCCCCGCAGGACAGGAATAACAACGACGATTGGCCAATGTACTTTTTCAACAAGACACGATGGATCACGACGACACCTCCGCGGTTTCGATCGCAGCATCATTGCCATCGAAATCACTGCAATCGAACGTTTCGCCATCATGCACGGCGTCATAGACCGTTCGAAGCCCAAACGGCTCAAACCGAATATTCTTTAAACGCAACGAATCGATCCACGTCAAAATCGGCCCCAGGTCACCGGCCGTGTCGATTTGAACCCGTGTGTTTCCCGACGAAGTGCGGTGCGTGTGGAGGCTCACTTGATCGGTTAAGGAACTCGGCACGTCGATCGGCTCGTCCGACGTGATTGCCGTCATCCGGTGACGTTGGAACAAGTCACTCATCAATAATTGGTGGGCTAACCGGCCATGTCGCAAGAAAGCGACTCGATTGCAGGTGTCTTCGATTTCGCTCAACACATGCGACGACAACATCACCGTCCTGCCCGCATCACGAGCTTCGACGACAAACCGCAGCACCGTCGCTCGCACCGTTGGGTCCAAGTTTGCCGTCGGTTCGTCGAGGATCAACAGTGGAGTTTGGGGGCCCAGCACGACGGAGAGGGCGAGTTTCTGTCTCATCCCCGTGGACATGAAGGCCACACGGGTCTTGGTGTTCAATTCCAGACTTTCGGCGACTTCACGGCTACGATCCAAGTCACCCAACGGATGCATCTCGGCAAAGAACTTCAACACTCCGTCACCCCGCATGTGGCGGGGCAGCCTCGCGTCACCCGGAAGGTACGTAACGTGTTGCCGCACCGCGACCGAATCGGCCACGGGATCAACCCCCAACACTCGGCACTGGCCGCCGGTGGGGTGCAAGTAGCCGAGCAATAGCCGGATGAGTGTGGTTTTGCCAGCACCATTGGGTCCGAGCAAACCAAAAATATCGCCACGATGAACCCGAACCGTACAGTCCGTCAATGCGTCGAAGTCGCCGTACCGCTTTGACAGCCGCATGCAAACCAAAACGTCGTCGCCGAGTGGCTCGGTCGCTTGCTGCGGGGCTTGATTCCCCTTATTGTTTTCCAAAGTCAATTCGCTGTTTTCGGTTCGTGTTTCTGTTCTTGGTGTTCTGCTGAAGAGGCATTCTGTGTCGAAATCGTCAATCTACCTTCCCGCTGGTTTTCGGTTCGCGGGGGTCACCTGCGGCATCAAAGCAAGCGGCAAGCCAGACGTCTCACTTATTGTATCCGATCGTCCACTGGTGGCAGCCGGGGTTTACACGACAAACCAGATCGTTGCCGCACCGGTGGTCCTGTGTCGGTCTCGGACCCCCTCGTCAACCGTTCGTGCCGTCGTCACCAACAGCGGCAATGCGAATGCGTGTACAGGCAGCCAAGGTGACGCGGACGCAAAAGCGATGTGCGCCCATGTTGCCTCACTCGTCGGGTGCGATGAAACCGACGTGCTTGTGATGAGCACGGGGGTGATCGGCAAACTGCTGCCGATGGAAAAAGTGAAATCGGGAATTGAACACGCGGTGGCTGAGTTGGCCGATCGCGAAGAGGCCTTTTTCGCAGCTGCCGAAGCGATCCGCACAACGGACAAGGATCGCAAAACCGAATCGCGTGAACTGGAACTCGGTGGCGAATCCATCCGCATTGCGGCGATGGCCAAGGGAGCTGGAATGATCGCGCCCAACATGGCAACGATGCTGTCGGTCATTTGCACCGACGCATCGATCGAACCCAAGGAAGCGAATGCGATGCTACGCAGGGTTGCACGCGTGAGCTACAATCGTGTCAGTGTGGATGGCCACACCAGCACGAACGATACCTTGTTGCTGCTGGCGAGCGGCACAGGAACACCGCTGCAAGGTGATTCGCTTTGTCTTTTCGAACAAGAGCTGACCGAATTGGCGATCCAGTTAGCCAAGCAGTTGGTCGAGGATGGCGAGGGAGCGACCCATGTGATGCAGATTCGCGTCACAGGCGCGACGAACGATGCCTCGGCGGAAACGATTGCGAAAACCGTTGCGGCCAGTCCGTTAGTGAAGACCGCGATCACCGGCGGCGATCCCAATTGGGGACGCATGGTTTCGGCCGCGGGATACGCCGGTGAACCGATTGAACCGGCAAAGGTATCGCTTCGCGTTTGCGAAGAATTGATTTACGAAAATGGCACGCCACTCAAATTCGATGCTGCGTCATTAAGTGCCACCATGAAAGAGCATCCGCAGGTTAACCTTGATCTTTGCGTTGGTGGTGGAAACGGCGAAGCCGTGTATTGGTCAAGTGACCTGACGACCGACTATGTTCGCTTCAACTCGGAATACACGACCTAGGTTCAAAGAGATAGGCATCATGTTCTTTCAGCAAGTTCTTTCCGTCTTCGTTGTGCTCGCTGCCCTCGGGCACGTCCAGCTCCATGCCCAAACGGACGAAACCCTCAATCTGGAGCGGGGCCTCGTCGGCCGCGACGACCTTGTCTACTTCTGCAATTTCGAGACGGACGATTGGTCCGAGGATTGGAGCGGCTTTGGTCATCGAAAAAACGTTCGATTGGTTGATTCAAACTTGTCGGAGCACTTGACGAGCGATTGGGATGGGCGTTGTTTGGAAGTGGAGATCCGAAAGGGGGAGCACTATGGAGCCAGCGGCAAGTTGCTCTTTAAGAAACACCTCGGTTACGAACCCGAAGAGCTTTACGTCCGGTTCTACACCTGCTTTGCCGAGGACTTCGTCGGCCGAGACGGCAGCGAAGGTTACCGAGGGAAAAACCCTGGATTCGACGGCACTTATGACGTCGAGGGCTGGGGAGGAAGACCGAATTCCGATGGAACCAAGGGCTGGTCGTGTCGGGGTGCCTGTGACGCTGATAACGACTCCCAACAAATACACCTCGGGTTCTATTCCTATGAAGTGAAAACCGGCGATTACAAGTATGGAACGACGCTGAAGTTCAACAAACCCATCAAACCGGGAAATTGGTATTGTGTCGAACAGTACTTGAAGCTGAACACGCCCGGAAAAGCGGATGGGATTGCGAGAGCATGGATCGATGGCGAACCCGTTTTTGAAAAGTCGGACTATTTGTGGCGTAATACGGACAAGCTGAAGATTGAAAGCTATTGGGTGGACTATTACCGGGGTGGCAAGACCCCCGCCAGTCACGACCACCATGTCTATTTGGATAACCTCGCGATCGCCACGGAAAAACGGCTTGGTGAGTTTACACCTCCGCTGAAACGGAGTGTGGATACCGACACGAAGCCGCATCGTGCATCGTCGCCTAAGTTGTCGCGTGAGTCGTTGCTCGATTTTGTCAACACGCGATACCACGCTTACTTTCACTACAACATGTGTACGTTCAAAAACATCGCAAGCGACGAACCGCAGGGACGAGCCTATGGTGATGATCCAGCGACGCTTTGGAGTCCTACCGGGTTGGACTGTGACCAGTGGGCGCAGGTTTGTATCGACAGCAAAATGGCTGGCGGTTGGTTGACGACGAAACACCATGGCGGTTTTTGCTTGTGGGATAGCCAAGCGACCGATTACGACGTGGCATCGTCGAACGTGAAGACCGATGTCGTCAAAGAATTCACCGACGCATTTCGTAAACGTGGACTCAAAATTGGGTTGTATTATTCGATTCTTGATTACCACCATGGCGTCGAGAATGGCGAGGTGACTCGCGAGGAAATCGAGTTCCTAAAAGTTCAGCTCCGCGAACTGCTGACCAATTATGGGCCCATTGATTACATGAATTTCGATGGATGGTCGACGTGGCCCACCACTCCCGATTTCGACGATGTGCCGTATGCGGAGCTTTATCAAACGGTCAAAGCGATCCAACCCGATTGTTTGATCGTCAACCACACCTATGAATCAAACCTTGCTCACGCGGATGTGCCCTTCGCTGATGCGGCCGGACGACGCTATCCGTTTCATCCCGATTACCTGCGGCCTACGGCAGCTTCCGACACGCTGCAACGGGGTTGGTGGTGGGACAACAACGAGGACTACGGTGTCCGAAAGAGCGTCGATTATATCCTCAAACAGCTTGACAGCTACAACTCGCACCATTCCGTTTATGTGCTGAATGTTTCTCCCAATTCCGGAGGTCGGTTGCCGGACGATGCGGTGCAGCGTTTGACCGACGCAGCCAAGCAGTGGACCCCACTGCCACCGCTCACCGAAGCGGGATCGAACTGGGGATTTCAGTACGAGGTCGGAAACAACTTGGCGTTTCACTGCCCCGCAGCTCAATCAAGCACGCACGATTTCATTCGCGACAAGCGAGCCTACCCAAGAGCCGAAATCGCACTCGACGGCGTCACGGAAGGCAACGGCTTGATGGAGCAAACATCGATGACCGCGGTCGAGGATCACCCCTGGTGGCAAGTCGACCTGACGCGATCCTGTGTCATCGAGCAGATTGACCTGTTCGGCCGCACCGATCTCGATACCTCTGAACAGCAAACGGTCGTGGTTTCGATCCTGGACGCCCAAGGTTCAGTTGCATGGCAAAAAACGATCCCGATGCCAACCGGCGATCCGACGATCTTAGAGCCGGGACGCTTGAGCGGTAGCAAAGTTCGAATCGAGTTGGTTGGGAACGGATCGCTCGCGATCGCGGAAGTGATCGTCAGGGGTGAGCCAGCCCGATAGTCGGCCGCTTTCAAGTTGAGAGCCAACAGGAACAGGGCTGCCCTTTTTCCTCATATTGATTACGCTGTTATCGTTCGTTACCTGCCGCAACTCCGTTTTGGTCCAATCAAAAAAAGGCAATCCCTTGTCGCGAATCGTCCTCATCCTGATGCTTTCTGTTTCATGGTTCTCCGTCGCATCGGCTCAGCAAGATGCATCGGTCGATACCGACCAGGCAGCGAAACAAGAAGAGTCCCTTTGGCAAGCGATTGACAACCGCGACACGCCCCAGTGGTGGAAAGATGCGAAATTCGGCATCTTCATTCATTGGGGCCCCTACTCGGTCCCTGCCTTTTCAAAAGTTGGCGCTTATTCCGAATGGTATTGGAACGATCTAGCAAACCCGAAACGAGGCGCCCACTCGCTCGTCAAGACGTTTCATGATCGCGTCTATGGCGAACGCTTTACCTACCCCGATTTCGTCCCCCTGTTTACCTGTGAGATGTTCGACCCCCAACAGTGGGCAGAGGCGTTCGAGCAGTCTGGGGCAAAGTATGTTGTGCTGACCTCAAAGCATCACGATGGCTATTGTTTGTGGCCGAGCGCCGAAGCGGACAAATCGTGGGGACGACCGTGGAGTAGCACCAACTCGGGACCCGGCCGGGATTTGCTTGGCGAACTGACCGATGCTGTTCGCAAAACCGATGTCAAAATGGGGATCTATTACTCGCTCTATGAATGGTACAACCCACTCTACAAGGCGGACGTCGACGTTTTCGTCGACCAGCATCTGATTCCTCAGTTCAAAGACGTTGTCGAGAAGTACCAACCGGCGGTCGTCTTTTCTGATGGTGAATGGGATCATCCCGCTGCGAAGTGGAAATCGGCGGAAATGCTCACTTGGTTGTTCAATGAATCTCCCTGCAAAGACGAGGTGGTCATCAATGATCGCTGGGGCAAAGGCGATCGTCACAAACATGGCGGTTACTACACGACAGAGTATGGCGCGGGCTTGCCCAACGGTGAGAAACCTTGGGAAGAGAACCGCGGGATGGCCCATTCCTTTGGCTACAGCCGCACCGAACGATTCGAAGACTACAATTCCACGGAAACGCTGGTTCTGATGCTCGTCGATATCGTCTCGCGTGGCGGAAACTTCTTGCTTGACATCGGCCCTACCGCTGACGGACGGATCCCGCCTTTGATGGAGCAGCGGTTGGCCGAAATTGGCGATTGGCTTGAGGTCAACGGCGAAGCCATTTACGGGACTACTCCTCATGCACAAACGTGCCAATGGACCGATGGTGAACAACCGCAGCTCAAAACCGGCAACTTCCGAGTCAAATATGACGTAACGACCTTTTTGAAGGGAGAGCAACAAGGGGTCGCTCGGAAAGAGGTCGTTTACACGCGCAAGGGCAAAACACTCTACGCGATTGCTGGTTTGCTACCCGATGAAAAACTTGTCTTGAAAGGAATCAAAGCCAGTCCGGATGCGGTCGTGTCGCTGCTGGGTGTTGGCGATCTTTCGTGGCAACAAGCAGGCGAGGACCTCGTCATCACGATGCCGAAACTCAACCCCTCGAAAATGCCTTGCCAGCATGCCTGGACCTTTAAGGTGAGCGAGACGGTCGGGATCGGCTACAATCACGGTTCATAGGCGATGCCTCTTCCTGGGGGAGGCTCGTCGTTCACTTCTCGCCAGGTCTAGGTGAAGCACGAGGGAAAAAATGATGGAGAACCGGTACTCGCTCGAAGCATTCTTGGAAAAAACAAAGGATCGCGATTTAGGTCAGGGGCTCTTTGAGCTTGAATCGGAACGAATGCTGGACATCAATCTCAACGGTGAAGTTTGGATCAAGATGGGTGCCATGGTGGCGTACACCGGCCAGGTCAAGTTTGAGCGTGAAGGGGTTTTATCGCGGGGAATCGGAAACCTGCTGAAAAAAGCGGTCTCGGGTGAAGGCACGGCGTTAACGAAAGTTTCAGGTCAAGGCTCCGTGTTCTGTGCCGATGCCGGTAAGAAGATCACGGTCCTACAACTCCAAGACGAAGCGATCTGCGTCAACGGTAACGACTTGTTGGCGTTTGAGATGTCGCTCGATTACAACATCAAGATGATGAAACGGATGACCGCAGTCTTGGCGGGCGGATTGTTCAATGTTCGGTTGCAAGGGACAGGGATGGTCGCTGTTACCACGCACTATGACCCCATGACGCTGCCGGTGACGCCGTCGCAACCGGTCATCACCGATCCCAACGCGACCGTGTTGTGGTCCGGAAACTTGGAACCGGAATTGAAAACCGATTTGCAATTCAAGACCTTCCTCGGCCGAGGCTCGGGTGAATCCGTGCAACTGCGTTTCCAAGGCAACGGATTCGTCGTGGTCCAACCTTACGAGGAAGTCTACTTCCAACATGGCAATTAAGAACCGCCCGTTTGGGCAGGGCTGACGGGACGCATCGACCGTTCCTTTGGCGGTCGCGACAGGTAACGATGGCCAACGCGTCAGAGTTGTTTTTGTAGTAGATTAGCATCGCGGGATCAATAACGAACGTAGTGGACGAGGCCACGAGTCCTGCAACGCGGGACTCGTGGCCTCGTCCACTACCAAAGTCGTCACCTGTTGTTCACGCGATGCTTAAGGCATTCACCATTCCAACACGAGAAACTCCTCATGCTTCATCATACTTCCCCTCGACACCCCTTTCCTGTAGGGCACTTTGGAGCAAGGTTGCTCCTTGTTATCGCGTTGTTTTCCTGCTGCACGGTTGTTGCGAACGCCGTCGAATTCAGACCACCCAACGTCGTTGTTTTTCTTGTCGATGATTTGGGCTACATGGATATTGGTGCCAATAATCCGAAGTCGTTTTACGAAACACCCCATGTCGATGCGCTAGCCGATTCCGGCATGCGTTTTACCGATGGCTATGCAGCGAATCCGGTTTGTTCACCGACGCGGTTCAGCCTGATGACCGGTCGGTATCCATCGCGAGTCGATGCCACGAATTTCTTCAGTGGCGCGCGGAGCGGTAAGTTCGATCCCGCACCACTAAACAACAACATGCCGCTCGATGAGACGACGCTTGCCCAAGTGTTGAAGTCAAAAGGCTATGCGACGTTTTTCGCCGGAAAATGGCATCTCGGAGAAACGGAGGAGTACTACCCGCAGAATCGTGGTTTCGACATCAACATCGGTGGCTATAGCAAAGGTGGCCCGTACACGGGAAATCGGTACTTCGCCCCGTTCAAAAATCCTCAGATGGCGGAGGAGAGCCCGGAAGGGGATCACCTTCCCGATCGCCTCGCGCGAGAAACAGCCAAGTTCATTGACGATAACCACGACAAGCCTTTTTTTGCCTACCTCGCCTTTTACTCGGTGCACACTCCGCTGATGGGCCGCGCCGACCTTGTAGAGAAGTACAAAGCCAAAGCGGCCACCATCGAGGGGGCTGAGTTTGGGGACGAAGAGCAAGTCTTTGGCGACAAGCCACGTCAGGTCCGCACGTTGCAAAAGCACGCGGTCTATGCCGCGATGGTCGAGGCCATGGACGAAGCGGTTGGCAAGGTGCTCGGGCAACTCGAAGCATCGGGTGTCGCCGACGAGACGATCGTGATTTTCACCTCGGACAACGGCGGCCTTTCGACCAGCGAAGGTTCACCGACGAGCAACTTGCCGCTACGCGGTGGCAAGGGTTGGGTTTACGAAGGTGGCATTCGCGAACCGTGGATCATTCGCTACCCCGGCATGACAAAACCCGGCACGCTGAGTTCACAGCCGATCTGTTCGATCGACCTGCTGCCGACGATCGCTTCCGCAGCGGGGGTGAAGCTTGCGCAAGAGGTTGACGGTGTGGATCTCTTACCGCTGCTGAAGGGGGATGCGCTGCCGAATCGTTCACTGTTTTGGCACTACCCTCACTACAGCAACCAGGGCGGCTTCCCAGGTGGAGCGGTTCGCGAAGGCGACTTCAAGTTGGTGGAACGCTACGAAGACGGCCGAGTTCATCTGTACAATTTGAAGGAAGACCTAGCCGAACGAAACGACCTCGCCGCCCAGCATCCGGAACGGGTTAACGAAATGCGAGAGCGTTTGCATGGCTGGTATCAAACGGTCGATGCGAAATTCCTTCAAAGGAAAGGCGACGGCCCCGAGCCTTGGCAACCGTAGTTCCGCCAAGCGTCACCAAAATCAAACAGGTAGAACAACGATCTGCTCGTGGGCAGTTGAAACGTGAGCGACAAGGCGCTAGCCGTCGGTCCTGTTGCACGAACACCCGCGGCTATCGCCTCGCGGCTCACGGAAAGGGTGTCGATCTCATTTAACGCGCGGGGTGTTTTGGACACATGGAAGCGACATTGAAATCGCCTTGTGTGTGCTCCTTTTTGTCGATGCACCGTGGCGGATCGTCGCAACCAGGCGAATGGTCCTGTTTTCTTGGCTGGGGAAATTTGTGCCTCGGACCGCCGTGGCAATACAATGCAACCCTCTGCGGCGAAAACCGTGCAACCGCTTCGCCATTTCACAGCACCGTCCTCGAAAGGAAGCATTGGTTTATCGACCAACTCGTAGATGTTTCGCCCATGCAAGTTTCAGTCCTTGGTACCGAATGGGAAACCAAAGTGAATGAGTCCCTTCATGGTGATGCTCGATGGTCCTTCCGGCAATAGCCAAGTTCTCCGATCACGAGTGTTTGTCCATGGGAACTGAGAATCCGTACCAGCCAACTTCTCATGCGCACCCAAGGAAGTCGTCGACGCAAGACAAGGAAGAAGTCAAACAAACCTTTCGCTGGCAAGTTATCCCCTGCCTGTTGTCGGTACTGTTTGCCTTGTTTTGGGGGATTTTGCTTATCTTGGCACTGGAAGAGTTTCGTGAACTTTCCAACCGATGGGACAGACGCAGTTCACCTGTAGCAGACAGTATCATTGCATGTCTGCTTGGTTTGTGTTCGATACTTTTGGTCGCATCGCAGTTGCTGGCCGCGAGGTCTTGGATTCGTCAGCGGTATTTTGCAGCGTTACTGTTCGGCCTCGTGGGTGTTGTCTCGTTGATCATCGCACGTCACGCTGATTTCAGCTCACTCCAATTTCTCATCTGGGACATCACGCAAGCTCTAGGGTGGGACGAAGGTTAGAAAACCGGAGAAGCACGCGATGGAAGCGGAGTCGTCAAGCAAGGGGAACCGACCGGTGGGTATCGCCGCCATGACCGGCGGTGTCGCCATGGCGCCACGAACCGAAACGCTCGATCCGGTTCCCGCATGACGGGGGCACCGCTCGATTGAGCCGCGGAAACACCGCAAATCACGCAAGGATGGCAAGGCACGCCCAGTAGGATTCGAACCTACGACCTACGGATTAGAAGTGGGTAAACCGCTATGCTGAGAGGTGCGAAAACACCGTGTTTTGCGGGGTGAAACGCAATCTGGCTAAGCGATAAAAGAGACGAAAACGACGCTGCGGGTGTAGTCGGGTGTAGGTGTAGTTTTTTGTGTTTTCCTGGACAATCGAACGGAATACCCACGGATAAACGATACGTTTGCACCAACGAAAAACCGCACCCAGTTATGAGTGCGGTTGCGGATCGGCTTGGCGAAGTCAAGAGGTTTGGTAAACCCCGTAGCAGATACGGGGTTATCCGCCAGCTTGCGGTAGGCTGCGATTGTTGGTCCAGTAAACCCTAAAGCAGCTTTAGGGTTTTCTTCTCCCTTTGCGGTAGGCTGCGATTGTGCTTGGATTAAACCCATGGTCAGACCATGGGTCTTCTTCTCCCCTCGTTTGTTGGCGAATGAGCGTTGACCACGTGGTCAACAGATTGCCTATCCACCTCACCTACTGCGTGCGACGCTGCGACAAGGATAAGGCTAAATTGATTTAGCCTTATTTGGCATCCACCTCCCCGCATGCGTGCACCCGTGCTCATTCGCACGATGAAACGTGCGCAACCGCACCTTCCCCGAATCCATTGCCAACGTCGAACGGAAGCCAAATATTTTTCCGTGAAGGAAATAGCAGAAACAATCGTGAAACTGCCGGCCAAGGAGTGACCTATTGTCGCAGTGCCTTTCTGATAGGGGGTTTGGGAATACGGATTGCAGCGGGTCTACATATGTGGTTTTCGTAGCCTAACAACAAACCGACTCATGAAATGAAGAGGTCCACTTCAATCGTGATAGTCTGCTTAGCGACGTTGGTCGCTAGTGCAGGCAATGCATCAGCGGGGATTATGACTTCTCCGTTTGAGGTGGACTCGTTCGCGAATATCGATGCGAGCAGCCTGCCAATAACGAATCCTGACGACGATTCCAAGCTTGTTGATGCTTTCCAGCAGACCTCTGGCATGAGTTGCCAGTCGAGTGGTGGCGTCGATAATACGCCGCTGGTTCTTGCTGGTATCTCTGACTGGCATTCGTCTCAAACCATTCTGGTTCAGTGGTTTGTCAATCAGCGACGGTTCGTGATTTCAAGTCCAATACCGATCTGCTTGCTGAAGGTTCCAATTGAAGTCGCGTAACACATCGCGACGTGTTTTAAACGCAATTCAATTTTCGGAACACTCTTAATCAAACACTGGAATACACTAATGAAGAGTCAATCTCTATTTTTGGCTGCTTTCATAACAGTTGTGGCAGGCATCTCGCAGCCCTGTTTTGCCGGAGCCATCGTTTCGGGTTTCTTAGACGGCAGAATATTTGCTAACTATGAAAAGCCCGGATACTATGATAGTTTTGGGATATATGTTAGGGATCCCGACAGAGAGTTTAGTATGAGCGAATTTTATGGGACTATCTCTACACTCATCGATTCTGAGACTGAAATTGGGGCAAGTCTGGATTCTTCGTGGCATCCGACGGCGGTTGTAACTTCCAATTCCAGAGCAGAGATTGACGCGGTGATCAAATACGGAGGATTGTCGCTCGGATTCGACATCGATGTGGCTCTCGATAGCAGCGTTGAATATAGCAGCAGTAACGTGGAATTTGAGTATTATCTTCAGGCGACGGAAATCGCCACGCTTCGGAAATCGGGTGAGGGGCCCATCGCAGACACTAAACTTTTTTACACCTATGATCTCACAGGGGCCTTCACTCATTCAACTGTTTCGCAAGGGTATGCAGGGACCGACCCCTTTTTCGTAGGTGGGGGCAATGGATGGATTCAGCTTAGCGCCGGAGTTGGAGGTTTTATCGGGTGGGACCTTCTACCTGATGCAACGTATACTTCGCTTACTGTTGAGCATAAAACCGATACATTAGGAAATTCGCAAAGCTCCATTTCTATGTGGGTCAGCATATTAAATACTGCATCCGGCGGCGGATCTGGTTTTACCCGGTTCACATTCCCCCATACGCTCAAGCTGACCTCTGTTCTATTGGAGGACGGTACAACCCCGGAGGAAAACGGGTACACACTGGAATTTGCATCCGGTGCCAAGTCTCCAAATCTTACCGCGCCTACTGGTACTGTCCCCGAACCCACCTCCCTCGCCATCTTCGGCTTCGGTGCACTCGGCCTAGTCGCCAGCGGTATCCGCCGACGTAAGCGAAAGCATACGGCGTAGCACCAACGCGACCCTGGCATTTGAACGTGTTCGAGGAGACCGTCGTCAAGCCATCGGGCGATCGTCGTCCGCGAAACGCCAGCGATTTCGCCGCACTCGGTCAACGTGAGTAGCTGGGTGGGATGTCGTTCCTTCGACCTCATCCAAGCAGCTCGGCAAGTTCGGCTTTGATTCGCTTTTCGGCATGGTCATCAAAGAGGGTGTTTTGCTGTTCCATCTGGAGAAGCAACCTCGTCGCCCGCAGTGCCAAGGGCCAATCGTCGCTCTGAATGATGATTCCCAATGCCACAACGGTCTGGAGGCGGTCGGCCTGTGTGATGGGCCAGTGGCGTTTCTCGTCGTCCATTTTTATCCCCTCCGCTGGAAAAATGTTTTAGTTACAGCAAAACGCCGGACTATATTTGAATAGAAATGGGATTTTTTCCACCGCAGTAGGACTGAAACCGCCATTAGGACCCGATAATCCCTCCTGGGGGGGGGGTAAAAACAGGAACCACGCCACGTGGAAAGTCATGGCACATGACGCGGTTCCCCAACGTGCGTGGCTGTGTTGCGCCAACCACGCACGGAATATCAAAACGGGGATCGTGGGTAGATTCAGAACCCACGACCCCCTAACGTGCTCGGCCTGAAGCAACAGCCAAGCACGCCCCCACTGACGAACACGATAGGGAGTTGTAAGTACCATCGTGCTCGCCAGAATCGTTACCTTTCAAGAATCGCATCGGCAACGGCTGCCAATATCTGCTCGGCGTCCGGTGGTGCGTAGCCTGGCGACGCTGGTAACCCCAGTACAATCCTTGACAATGCTCGTCCTCGCTTCTCGCCATACAAGCTGCATAGCCTACGATAGCGAGCCGATGAATCGTCAACGGCTTCGTCGGCGACCACGATTGCGTCTAGTGATGATAGTGCCATGTTCTAAGTTCCTGCATAGTAATCAAGGGATTCTTCGATTGCCTGCAACGCTGCCGACAATTCTGATTCAAGTTTTGCAATCTCTGGTTCAAGCTCTCGCTTTTCTTCTCGCAAGTGCTTCTCGATGTCCATCCAATCCGCCGAGAATTGCAACTCACGGCGACCGTGAATGTTTCGTTCAATGACCGCACCGGGAACCGAACGCTTGACCTGTTCCAAATACTTCTTAACGTCGTCGCCATACTTGCCTGGATCCAAACAGCAATCCAGTTCGTTTAGCCGAATCTTCTTTTCGCCTAGCGTTTTACCAAGACTGCTCTTGACCAATCGTCGCTGCTCGTTAGCAGACTCTCGAACGTGCTCGGGTGCAAGTTCTCGCAATCGCACGACCGCTTCGGTTTGATCGGTAACACGCTTTTTCGCAAGTCTAGCATCACGCTCGAGTGCGTCCCGTTGCTTCTGCAAGGCGTCAATTTGTGCGTCAAGCTTCGGACCTTCCGAAGCGAGGACTTCGCCGGACTTCTTCGCTTCGACCTGGCTTGCCTTACGTGTTGCCAAGTCGCCGGCAATCGCTTCGTCACGAATGACATTGTGCATTCGCCGACGCTCGCTCTTGACGCGGCTTTCATCCCAACCACGCTCACGAAAGTAAATCATTTCCTTATAGTTTGCTGCACGATTTGCAATCACGAGCTCACGTAGCAACTGGTCCGCCTCACGAATGTTTTCTTCGTGATCGGCGGCGATGCCTGCTATGAAGGATTGGGATTCGTTCGCTGGCTTCGGCTTCGGTTTTGCTTTCGTCGCTGTCATCTGTTTCTCTCAATATCGACAAGGTTGTTGAAAAACTGTTCGTAATCGTCCGGATGTGCGGTGTCTCGAATCCAATCGTGAATCAATTGGCGATACTCATGTGGCAGTCGCCACCATGCCGCTGCACTCGATACGAGCACCGCATGTTCCCGCTGTCCAAGGTGGACGGCATATTCCGTTTCAATCGCTGGTGGCGTAGTCCGTGGCACGTTGCGAATTTGCAAGACCCAGATTTTCATGATCGCTTCAACCGATGTCTCGGCGGAAACGACAAATTGAATTCCGGCTTGATTCTCGACGTAATACTTCACCGTTTTTTTCCAAGCAGTTCGTTGATCCGTGCGTTGCGCTGTTGTGCCGCACGCTGCCTGGCTGCCTTCTTGATCTTCGGCGCTACCTTCTTTTCGGTAGCCTCGCGAATCTCGGCAAGCCGTTGCTGCGCCTTGCGAAGTTCTTCCTGCTCGGCTTCGGCCGCGATCTCATCGTATCTTTGCTGCTCTCGAATCGTTCGCACGGTATTGTCCTCTGGTGCTAAAGTTTGTTTTGCTTCACATTTCGCTCGGAGCGTTTCGGCCAAACGACATTCTGCGGCCATTCGGATTTGCTCAAAGTGTTCTCGTGAAGTCACGGTGTCCTCGCGGGTTGCGTGCTTCCATTTTCGCCAATGCCACAACTATGGTTAGTCCTGTTTGTACCAGGCGTGGTAACGAAGATTGATCGACCAACATCATCGACGCTGGCAACCTCTTTTCCGGTGCGTCCGCACGCATTGCACTTGAGATAGCTGATTCGCCTGGAGCCTCGAGTCTTCGTGCTGTACGTCATCATTCTGCCGCGACCGCACTGGCATCGTTCTCGTGATCTCATGCTTTCGCCTCCTGTCCTTCGGCTTGGACCTTTACGGGTTTGACGTGGCCGCATGACGGCGTGGTGCAGTCGTAGTTTCGATAACCGTTGACAACAATCTCGGCGGGCTCCATATCCCCACCACATCTCGGGCAGGGAAGCGGATTTTTTGAAGAGGGTGGGGATGGTTGGGATGGTTGGCATGTTTCCCCGGAGTTTCCAACCGAACCATGTGTGTGTTCTTTGTGTGTGCTATGTGTGTGTGGGTGCGACACACACACCTCTCGTACGTAAGGCCTGGGGTTTTTATCCCCACCATCCCCACCATCACAACCATTTTCAGTCCGAACGGGTTTAGCTAACCACCGCAAAATACCACCATGGCCAGATTCGGCGACAATTTGCCATCCGTTGGCGATTCTGCCGCGATACTTCCGCAAGGCATACCCCAACCGCCTTTGGTCGATTGTGCCCCTGGTCGTCGCGACTTCGGCCACCGCATCGCGAAGTGTTGGGAATCGGTCGGCGTTATCATCGCGGTTCAGCTCCTTCACAATTTCGCGAACCGTCATCCCGTCGCCGTGTTGGTCAACCTCGAGCAATCCTCCAACCAGACCGCGAACAATCGAACCCGATGAATCGTCAGCCTTGGCGGTTTCCCGTGTCGCCAACGGATCGGCAAGCCCGGTCCAGACAATCGCACCGCGAACCAGTGCTGACCATGCCTCGTAGCTTCCCCACGCACCGCCTGGCTGTTGTGGTCGTCCTGCGACGAAATACGCTCGCAAGATTGTCAACGCGGCCACGGCCAACCTGGGACGGTTCTCACGCACCCAACCAAGCAAGTCGGCATGTTCAAAGTCGGTACGTTCCTCGGGATTCTCAACCGTCGGTTGTAGTCGGATCGGCAAGACTCGCCGGGCCAAGTCGGTTCCGAAGCGAAGATTGTTCCCGGTTGCTGACCATATCGTTCTCAACGGCAAGTCGCCGGTGGTCTTACTTGAACCGAGTACGCGGTCACTCCACGTCGTCGCGGTCAATGCTGCATCCAGTGCCGCACCACCTAGCTCCTTGTCCACGTTGTCGAGTAATACCGCTTGCAATGCTTCAATCGCCGTCGCTGTGATTGCCTTGCGTTGTTCCTCATCGTCGCGGCTGTACGGTTTCCTCGCCGCTGGTCGTCCGAACGCGATAACACTTGAAGCATCGGAAAGCAAACTCTTTCCGCTGCCTCGGGTGGTCGCCGTTATCGCGAACATCGGAACGCAACCAGAAATAGCGGAACGTCCAATTTGACTTAACACCAATGCCAACCATGCCGACTTGTCGGCGTCGTCGCACCATTCAAAATCCGCTACCACCTCGAGCAATTCCTTCGCGGCTCGTTGTGCATCCGTTTGACTTGGTTTCTCGGGCACCTTTTCAAACTTATCGCCTGGAACGTGAAGCAATCCCGTTTTCGCGTCGTATCCTGTGGCCTGTAAGATTGTGCCATCGGCTCGCAAAGTCGGTGCGGCAATGATGCCTGTGAGCGTAGGAACGTCGCGGCCATATTCGCCGCGAGTAAAAACGCCTTCGATCAACCACCTCGGTGGTGGTGTCGCCGCTATTTCGATTCCTTCATCGGTCACCTTTTCAACCACAAGTTGGCAAGCATCGGCAATCCGCAAGGGTAGCTGTCCCATCGGCAACGGCCTGATTCTTGGCGTGCCTGCCGGCATGGTGACGTGTCCCGAAATTTCGGTGGGGTCGTCCTCTGTGACGACGTGCACCAATACACCGCATCGTTGATACAGTTTCAACCGTTCACGCTTCGTCTGTGGAATCCAAGGCGTTGACCAACCGAGTTTTCCTAGCGTCGTCGTGACTTGATCGACACACCATCCATAGTTCAAAGTGACAAGCACCTCGGGTCGTCCATCCTTGGGGTCGTGCTCGCCATCTCTTGGCGCCCACGGCTCGGCTGCCGCGATTGCATCACGCACCGACTTGTCGCCGCCTGTGCGGCGTAGAACGTCGCGAACATCCTCACCATGCTTTTCGACCATCTCACCGGGCAATCGTGCAATGCGAACCGATGCCGCGATACCTTTGAGATTGCCGCCTGTACGCTGTGCTCCGTTCTGGCCTGCGTTATCCAAGTCGGGAACGATGACGACATTGACACCTTGGAAAAGTTGAGCGTACTTGTCGGCGAGAAACGATGTCGGCAATCCTGCGGCATTGAATCCCAGACCGATTAACGCGGCTGCGTCCTTGCATCCTTCCACGATGTGCCACGTCTCGCCTGGTTTCGGCAATCGTCCTGGGAAGAACATCCCGGCCATGCCACCGCCTCGAGCGAACCAGCCTTTGTGCCCTGGTGCAAAATCGTAGTAGGAATGAACCACGCCCGATTCGTTGTAAACCGGAACTCGAGCAACGGGATTTTTGTTTCGACCACGTTTCTCGATTGTGGGATTGAATTGCTTGAACGCATCAATCGGCATCCGCTTGTCGCGGCATACCTCCGCGATGATGTCACGCTCGGGCGGATTGCTTTGCTCGCCTGCGATTCCAAGATAGCCGGCCACTAACTTTGCGGCTTCGCCTTGCGTGATTCCATTAAACGCGGCCACGGTTCCGATCCCGTCGCCCGTCGGCTTGTTGCCGGTACAATTCCGGCAAGCAATGGAGCCCGTAGTCTCGGCGTCATCTGCCGGCCATATAACCGTCTTGCCGTCGCATACTGGGCAAGGGTGATCGTCGCCTCTCTTGGTCAACACATCGCGGGGAAGCGGTGTTAGCGCGGAGATGATGTCGCCCCATCGTCCCTCGGCGGCCTGCTTGATCGCAGTAAAATCAATTGACTTCTTCGGTTTCTGTGGCATAATAAAAGCTCATCCTGTCATCCCCTGTCAGGTTAAGATAAATCGCCGATTTGCCGTCGGCGGTAAAAAACGATTGCTCCCCACAACTGGTCACCCCCATGACCGTTTGTGCGGGAGCTTTTTTTCTTTCAATCACTCAGCCAATCTCGCGTGACTGTGGGGGGTGCCTTTCGGCTACGTGTGATCGGTCGCTGGCTTGCTCTGCGTCGTTTGAACGCTTCGATTTCCTCGCAAGGGATCACCCATCTCGATCGTTGCTTTCCAAGTCCGATGTTGACGGCTTGCAATTCGCCTGCGTCAATCAACTTGCGAACGTGGTCAATTCCACAGCCAAATTCCTTTGCCGTCTGTGGGACGTTTTTTGCTTCCATCGTGTTTGCTCCGTGTACCAACAAAAAAACCGCTGCCATGTGGCAACGGTTTAATTCTTAGCGGGTTCAAAACGATGTAGAAGGTTCAAAGCCAAGTTGTGAAACGAATGAAACGAATGAAACTTTTTGCGTTTCCTACGTTTCACGATTCGACTTGATTTTTAAGATGTCGGATCGCCTCCAACGTCCACGGCTTACCGATTTCACGCCAGCTTCATCGGCCCAACGCTTTAGACTTTTGTTTGAGGTGGTGCCAAGAAGTTTTCTTGCATCTTGAGTGTCGATGATGTCCGACTTCACGCCTCGCCTGCGTAGGATCGCATCGGTATACTGGTCTAGCTCATTGGGATTCATTTTCTCGACTTCGTTGACGCTCAAATTCAACGCCTGAGCTAGTTCAATCAATGTCCGATGAATTGAATCATCGCCGTCGCCAAGTCGCTTGTATCGTCGTTTATGGTCCTCTGCCATCGCCTTGATGCGAAGCCATTCATCCGACTGAAATAACGCCTCAACTCTGGCTTGTTGTTCTGCTGGCGGCAAAACTGTACGAAGTGAAACAAACTTTTTCTTGCTCATTTCGCACCCCCTTTCGGCTTCCCTGCGAGGAACCACCTCCGCACAAACTGACAGACCGCCTTCACTCGCTTCGGGTCGATTCCTTCGCGGTAGTTGCCTGCCATCGTGTTGTCGATGTGGCCCATCACGTAATCGACGGCCTGCTGATCCCTCGCACCACTGGCGACGGTTGCGAACGTGTGACGCAGCGCATAATGGCCAACACCTGGCTTGTCTATCTCGGCGGCTTTCTTCAATTTGTTGAACGCCATCGTCAAAGGGTGCGATGTGCTTCCATCTTCGGCCCACGGTCGTCGGTGCGTCGTGATGAACGCCAACGGCTCCAAACTCGGTCTTGTGGTGTACGGTTTAGCGTCAATCGCTTCTCGCAGTGCTGTGAGCGTTTCCGGCCACAACCAACAACCTCGAGCGATTCCCGTCTTGCCTCGCATCACGCCAAGCCAGTGGTTCTTAAAGTCGATGTCGTCGATTCGCAGTCGTGCAATGTCCATCGTGCCATAGGCTGCGTTCAGTCCCAACAAAATGAACGCTCGCATCGGTTGCGGCGATTCGTGATACAAACGCCACACTTCGTCTGCGGTGTATTCCTTAGCGTCCTGGGTGGCTTGGTGCTTGCGCACCGTAGACTTTGGAACGGCCTTCAGTCCGATGCTGTAACGGATCGGTCGTTTTGTGACTTCGATGTCGTTCGCGTACTTGAACAGCACACGGACCAACCGCAATTGGCTGTTGATCGTTGTCGGTCCCCATGTGTCGGGAAACGAATTGCGATACCGTTCAAAGTCGCTGGGGCGAATTGAATCAAGTCGTCGGCCTTTACCAAAGTGGGTAGCGATTTCCTTAGCCACTCTGCGGTAGTCTTTGAATGATCGCTCGCTCAATTCGCTGCGTTCTTTTTGCAGAGCCTTCGATTCCACGAAAGCATTGCAGAGCCACCCCACCGTTTCGCCATAGATCGCTTCGTCGGGATCTCGGCCTTCAAGTAAAGCTAGCTTTTGACGCTCCCACTCTTTTTCAGCTGCGACGGGATCGGCCCACACTCCGAAATAGTGCATCTGGCCAAGAACTTTTTTGGCCCATTGTCCGCTAGCGTGCGGAAAGAGAGGGAAGTCCTTGCGAGGCTTGGCAGGTTTGTTTGCCTTCGCTTTCGGACGTGTGGATGCTACACTTGCCTTTGTCATGATTGCTCCTCGAAAGCAGTCTTGATCGGCCTCGCAGTGTTACCCGCACTGACGAGGCTTTTTCATTGGTTCACCTACCTCCAATTTACCGGTAGCAAGGCATCGGGTGTAGTGGCAGGTGTAGCTTTCGTGAGAAATTTAGCACGCCCAGTAGGATTCGAACCTACGACCTACGGATTAGAAGTCCGTTGCTCTATCCAGCTGAGCTATGGGCGCGATTTCTTGGCGGCATTGTAACCGATTGCCACGACTCAGCCAGTCGGATCGATGGCAGGATCGTCTCATGCGGCGATCCTGCAATGGCGCGCGTTCGTCCCGGCTGGGTCGGCAAGCTTGCGAGCGATTGCGGGTCGCTACAAGCAAGATTGCCCCGGGACGTGCGCGCTGTGACTCCATCAGCTTGGCCGCGGCCGTTTCGACCGCGACCCCTGAAAGGTCTCTATCGCCGCTTGACTCCGGATTGAGCCGCTAGCTGCATGTGGCCGAACAACGTTTGTTCTTGGCGAACAATAAAGAACTTGGCTCGTGGGCCACGCTGCATGTCAGGGTGATCAAAGATCTCGGCGAGGTCGGCAAGGTTGGATGTCTGCCAGCCGTGAATCCCGATCATCACATCTCCCGGGACAATGCTCTGTTGGTCTGCCGGAGACCCGGGTCGCACTGCCGTGATGTACAAACCGCCTCGATAGCTGGTCCGCATCCGAGCATTCAGTCGGCGGATTGTCGATTCCGCCACCGGGCGTGCCTGAATGCCGATCGCTGACCAGGCGAGTTCTTCGACCGTTGCCGCGGAGGCTTGCCGGGGAGCGGCATCGAATTGCATGGCAACGTCAACTTGACGACCGCTGCGTTCGACGGCCAATTCTAAGGGCTCGCCGGGAGTCACTCCAAGCAACGCCAATGCGAAGTCGAGCCGATCATCGATGGGCCGCGAACCAACGCGGACCACGCGGTCTCCCGGCTTCAGCCCATCCCGTGCGGCGGGGCTGCTAGCGGAGACATGGGCAACGGTCACGCCGTCGCCATCGCGGGGTCCGCCGTTCGTTCGCAGTCCCGTCAGTAGACGTTGTTCGTTGTGGTCGTCGATCATTTCGGTAACGATCTCCACGACCTGATCAACAGGAATCGCAAACGCGATCTGTTGAGCACCGACACGAACCGCCACATTGATACCGATAATTTCGCCATCAATGTTCAGCAGCGGGCCGCCTGAGTTCCCCGGGTTAATCCCCGCGCTGATCTGAATCAGATCGCTGTACTCTTGCGTCTCGTTCACCGGAACATCGCGATGCAATGCGCTGATGATCCCTTCGGTGCTGGTGTGGACATAACCAAAGGCATTGCCGATGGCGATGACACTCTCGCCGACCATCAAGTCGCTGCTGGTGCCGCGCGGGATCGTTGGCAGCTCGCGATTGACACTGACCTTGATCAAGGCCAAGTCATTTCGGACCCGTGCGGACACCAAATCTGCGGTTGTGGTCGATCCGTCATCGAGCGTGACGAGGATTTCATCCACATCTTCGACCACATGGTAGTTCGTGATCACATAACCGCGGGGGTCAATGATCACGCCCGTCCCCATGCCGTTGACTTGCCGGAACGAATCGGGCCCCGTGGCTCCGGCCATTCCAGCCGCAGTGGCTCGAACCGTTTTTTGGCCATGAATGTTGACCACGGCGGGCGACGCACGGCGAATCGCCAGGACGGTCGGCGTTTGCCGGTTCGAGCTGGTGGTGCCGGACGGTCGCGGCGTTTGAGCGGCCAAAGGCTGCATGAGGCTTGAAAGCGAAATCACGACGCTGACAAACATCAATGGGCCGATTGCCGGGCGAGAGAGGATAGTCGATCGCATATATCCCTGAACCCGAGTCGTTCGGATGCACGTTAAAGGCGAACTCTACAACGGAACGCCATCAAACGCCGGTGTCACCGGCATGGCTGTTTGAATCGGTCCAATCTGAGCAATCGCTTGATGCGTTGCGCGATGCCCCGCAAGGTTTACCAGGCTTAACGTGCGCGGCAATTGAACGGGCTTACACCCGATCGACACCTCCGTTTTCTTCACAAAAAATCAGCACGCGCGACGCCATTTTCGAAGAAAACGACGACCTCTCCAAGTTCCATCGCACCGCCGCGGATCGGACCACCCAGGCAAACAAAACCGGTCAGAAGCGGTGGCTTTTTAAAGGAATGCGTCGTTTCGTGCTTTAATGCACACTTGAATTGTTTTGGGGTGTAATTAGACTATTTAATAATCACTAAGGAGCGTTTGTGCGATGAAACTACTCTCAGAGGCATGCGATTACGGGCTACGAGCCGTAATCTGGATCGCCCAGCGTCCGGACGAGCCTCAGAAGGTCAAGGACATCGCCGAAGGCATCAAAGCGGCCCCTGGTTACCTGATCAAGGTGCTACAGGAACTGACCAAGGCGGGGATTCTCAGTGCCCGACGTGGCAGCCAAGGCGGTTTTTTGTTGCGTCGTGACCCGACGGTACTGACCGCATTGGACGTGATTAACGCGATCGATCCGCTCGAACGAATCGAAACCTGCCCTGTGGACATCGAATCCCATCTGTCTGGTTTGTGCCCCATGCACCGCTGCATTGATGACGCAATGGCAAGGATCGAGGAAACGTTTCGCTGCACGACGATTGCCGATGTGATTGCTAGCTTTCCAACCGCCGAAACGTTTTGCAAAGCAATGGCCCCTCCTCGTTCGGCAACGACCGCGGGATCTGGCGGATCCAGTCGCGCGCGTCCGTAAACAGCCAACGCCGTAACCAAACGACCCGTACCTTTTTGAAGCTCCCACCACTTTCAATCGAATCGACAGAGGAAACCGATGAACGAATCCATCCAACGCACGGCGACGGCGGGTTCGCAACCGAGCCCAGCGGGGGCGGAAGCGGTCGTTTGCAATTCGCCGGATGCTTCCATTTGTCATCGCATGCAACCGATGAAACAGATGCTCACGAGCGAAGGATGCAGTGGAGGATGTCAGTTGGAAGCATTGGCCAGCGAAAACAAGATGCCAGCCTGCTTGCTGAGCGATCAACAGCACACGGTGATCCATTTGGATGGGGTCTGCCGGGTGGCGTTGATGGTCACGCCTCAGGCAAGTGGCAGCGCCGTGGACCAGGCGTGGGAAGCGATTTCGACGATACGGGTGATCTTGAAACAGCAATCGGTACCGATGACGGTCACGATGCAAACCGTGTTTGTTCGCTCTGCAGAAGAGATTCCCGCGTTCGCAAAATTGTTTGCAGCCTACTTTGGCGACTGTGTGCCAGCGACGAGCTTCATCGTCCAACCCCCTTGTGGTGGTCAAGCACTTGCGATCGAAGCCTGGGCGTTGGGAGGCGATGACGTCAAAGTGCAATTCCCGCTACCCGATGTTGTTACGATTGATTATCACAACCTGCGTTGGATCTACCTGGGTGGGATCTGTCCGCTGGCGGGTGTTTCGGGCGCCTTCGATGAAACCACGAGCGTTTTCGAACAATTGGTCACTCGGCTTGGGAGGGTGAATGCAACGTTCAAGGACGTTCCGCGAGTTTGGTTGTATCAGGGCAACATCACCGATCCGGAACAAGGCATCGAACGCTACCGCGAATTGAATCGGTCGCGAACCGATTTCTTTGATCAGTTGCAGGCAGAGGGACGAATGACCGTTTCTGACCAGGGACATGTGGTTTATCCTGCCAGCACGGGGATCGGCATGACCGGCGGAGGATTGACCCTTAGCGGGATGGCGCTACAGACCGATCGAAAGGACGTTCGGCTGATCTCTCTAGAAAACCCTCAACAGACCTCCGCTTTTGAATACGCGAAGAGCTTTTCCGTGAAGAGCCCCAAGTTCGCTCGTGCGATGGCTGTGATGATCGGCGAGTATGCAACGATCTGGGTTTCCGGTACCGCCAGCATTTTGGACAGCGAAAGCGTCCACCTTGACGACATTGAAAAACAGACCGAGCAGACCATCGACAACATCGAACAATTGATCAGTCCAACGAACTGTGAACGACACGGTTTGTCCGGCGTCGGTGCTGAGTTATCCGACTTGGCCAAGGTGCGAGTCTACGTCAAACGGCCCGAAGACTTCGAAAAATGTCGGGCTGTTTGCGAGCGTCGGTTTGGTGCTCTGCCAACGATCTACGCGTTTGCGGATGTGTGTCGTCCCGAATTGCTTGTCGAAATCGAAGGCGTCGCCTTTGCTAAAATCAAATAGCCGTCTCGTCATTTTATACTCAGGTGCATGATGTCCGGTCATGTAGTCGCACCGCCCAACATTGACACCCAAACGAAGTCGGCTAGTCCTGCGCCCCGGCGGAGCGTCAAACGTAAGCGGCGCAAAAAACCAACCTGGCTCGTGGTGCTGATGTTCGGTTCATCCGTCGTGATGTTCGGATTGGTGGTTTGGGTCGTCGCCGAATCGGGATCCGAGGTTTCGTCGCCCACCACTGGGTCCGCTACTGCGGAAAAGGCGTCACCGGTCGCTGCTGTCGAGCGTGATCGCCGCGACCGCCGGCTTCGCGAGGACGCTTTGGTCCGACCGGACGTGCCAGCTTCTCACTCCGGTCAATCGCTTGCGCTCGATTTGCCAGACACCATGCACGATCTGGAAACGTTCGATACCGAGTGGACCGATCGACCCTTCGAGAGCGAGTCGCCCGTTCATGCTCACAACTCCATTGACGATTTGGTTTTCCGCAACCTGATCGAGCGAGGAATCGAGCCTGCGAAACTTTGCAGCGACGAAACCTTCCTGCGCCGTGTTTACATTGATCTGCTCGGCACGCTGCCAACCGTAGACGAAACGACAAGGTTTCTTGACGACCGTGATGAACGCAAGCGTGCCAAACTGATCGACGCCGTGCTCCAACGAGACGAGTACGTCGACTACATCACGATGAAGTGGTGTGACATTCTTAGAGTCAAAGCTGAGTTTCCGATCAATCTTTGGCCGAATGCAGCACAGGCCTATCACCATTGGATTCATGAATCGGTCAAGACCAATCGTCGTTACGATGAGTTCGCATTTGAATTGCTGACTGCCTCGGGCAGCAATTTCCGAACGCCGCAAGTCAACTTCTATCGTGCGATGCAAAGCAAAGAGCCCATCGCGATTGCTCAAACGGTAGCCTTGACGTTCTTGTGTGAACGAGCCGAAAAATGGCCTACCGAACGGCTGGAAGGGATGAGCGGTTTTTTTAGCAAAGTGGGCTACAAACCGACGGGGGAATGGAAAGAAGAAATCGTTTTCTATGATGCCCGACGCGGTGAGACGGCATCCCCGAATGATCCGGTCGCGGCCGTCTACCCCAACGGCGTGAAAGCGATCATCCCGGCGGGTGAAGATCCTCGACGCGTTTTCGCGAGCTGGTTGGTTCATGAAAAGAATCCTTGGTTCGCTCGAGCCATTGCAAACCGTGTTTGGTTTTGGCTACTCGGACGCGGCATTGTAGACCCGCCTGACGACGTCGGGCCAGAGAATCCCGCGTCGAACCTTGAACTGTTGAATCATCTTGCAGACGACCTGATTGCGGCTGATTTTGACCTCAAACACCTGTTTCGAGAAATCCTCAATTCAAGCACCTACCAGTTGTCCTGTATTCCAGCAACGGAGGATCCGGACGCGGGAGTGCATTTTGCTCATTACCACCCGCGACGCCTCGATGCCGAAGTCTTGATTGATGCGATCTGTCAAATCACCGGAACGACCGAAGTGTACATGAGCATCATTCCAGAGCCTTTCACCTTCTTGCCCGATCATCAACGAGCGATTGCACTTCCCGACGGCAGCATCACCAGCAGTTTCTTAGAGACCTTTGGGCGTCCTGCTCGCGATACGGGGATGGAACTTGAACGAAACAATCGACTGACCGCCGGTCAAGCGTTGCACCTGCTCAACTCGAACCATATTCGCGACAAGCTCAAACAGGGTCCTGGGATCAAGGAGCTACTCCGTCAAGCGATCAATTCAACACAGACAGCGGAGATCCTTTACCTTGCGATTTTGTCGCGCAGACCGACCGAGACGGAGCGAATGACCGCAGAAGAGCTTTGCCGCTCCCACGAGGGCACTCGTGATTTGGCATGGGCACTCGTCAATACCGACGAGTTTTTGTTCCGCCATTAGGGAACGTTTTCCTTGCACCGTCGATCAAACCCTTATCACCCGAATGTCACCGCGACCTTCGCTTCGTCGCTTTTGGAGTAACCCATCATGACCCATTCGCATCCTGCTCTGAATTGGGGACCCACTCTTAGTCGTCGTCAAACGCTCCACGCGGGCGTGCTTAGCTCTGCGGGATTGGCTCTGGCATCGCGAATGCAAGCCAAGGACTTCGCCATCGCTTCGGGTGATGCGGCGACCAAGAAGTTCCCCGAGGCAAAAGCAAAAGCGGTGATCCAGATTTGGCTCGCCGGCGGACCGCCGCACACCGACACGTTTGATCCGAAACCAGAGGCAGGAAGTGACTACACCGGCCCCCTGAGTGGCACCTGCCAGACGAACGTGCCAGGCATTCAGATTGGCGAATTGTTGCCAGAGCTTGGGAAGTGCGCTGACAAGTACTCCTTGATCCGAAGCATGACGCACGGACAATTTGGCCACGAGACGGCTTCTTACTTGACGCAAACCGGACGGATGCCCGGTCGGCTTGTTTACCCGGCGGCCGGCGCCGTCGTTTGTGCCTTCAAGGGGTTCCCGGAAACCAAAACCGCAGGTCCCGAAAACCTGATTCCACCCTACATTGTGCTGACCCAGCCACAAGGGAGGTTCTCAGAAGCCGGTTTCATGGGAATTAAGTACAAGCCGTTCGCCACCGGCGGTGATCCCAATGCAAGTCGATTTGCCGTCGAAGGCATCGTGGCGGCTGACTTGTCCGAGAATCAACAGTTGCAACGGCGTGAGTTACTCGCGGAACTGAATTCGCTCCATCGTGCCATTGGCGAACTCCCCGATTTGGCATTGGCCGAATCGTCTCGGAGTCAGGCCTACGACCTGATGCTCGGTGACGCCGGCATGGTGTTTAACTTGGCCGAAGAACCCGACGAAATGCGAACGCGTTACGGCCGAACGAAGTTTGGCCAATCGTGCTTGGCGGCACGACGATTGGTCGAGAAAGGAGCCAAGTTTGTGACCATCAATCACGGTGGTTGGGACACTCACAAAGAGCATTTCCAAACGATGCGGCGCAAGCTGCCGGAACTTGACCGTGGCTTAGGAACGTTGATCGCCGACCTGGCCGACCGCGGCTTACTCGAGAGTACGATCGTGTGGTGCATCGGTGAATTCGGTCGTTCCCCCAAGGTGGCAAACGAATCGCCTTGGAATGGTGGCCGTCATCATTTTGGATCGGTTTTCTCGACACTCGTCGCCGGCGGCGGATTCAAGGGCGGCCAGATCGTTGGATCGTCAAATGCCCAAGGCGAAAAAGTAAAAGATCGCCCCGTCTATCCCGGTGATTTGATCGGAACGATGTACGAGTTGTTGGGGATCGACCCCGAAGCCAGCTTACCACACCCCATGGGCGAATTCGTTCGGGCAACCCCAGGCGAAGACGAAGGCATGGAAAGCGGTGGCCGACTAACCGAGATCACGTAGTTCGATGAAACAGCAATTCGTGAGCCACCGCTTCGAGACAAGAGCGTCAAAAGCAAACGAGAAGACCGGCCGAGAACGAATGCAGCAGCCTCCGTCCACGACATGGGGCTCAAGGCTGAGCTCTAACGATAGCAAACCCCATCTTTAAAAATGACACGAACGTATCCCTCCCCCTTCCTTACCCCTCTGTCCGTTGCACTGTTGCTGCTTCTGAACGCTGCACCTGCGACGGCACAGCGTCGCGGTCGGGATCCCCATCTTGCCTACGCGTTCCCCGCCGGCTGCCAGCGCGGGACCGAGTCCGAGATTGTCGTGGGCGGCCAACACCTGAAAGACGCCACCGAAATCTATTTGGAAGGGGAGGACGTCGACATCGAAATCATCGGTTGGTATCGCCCCCTCAGCCGGGGTGAATACACCAACTTGAGAATGAAGATTCAGGAAACGAAAGAGGCCTTGATTGCCGAGCGGGAAGCGGCAGGCCAAATCGGTGAGCCGACCGATGAGGAGGTCATGGAAGCGGCCGGTGTGACCGAAGAGCAACGAAAAGAAATGGAGATCTATCGTCAACGTGATCGCGATCCCAAACGCCAGCCCAATGAGCAACTGGAAGAACAAGTGACCCTTCGGTTGGTCGTCGCAAAGCAAGCTGAACCAGGAAAACGCGAGTTGCGATTTCTTACGGACGGTGCAATCTCGAACCCCATATGGTTGCACATTGGTCGTTGGCATGAGGTGAAGGAAAACGAACCGAATGATCGTGTTTTCGACGCGGATGATGCGGTCGACGCCTTGCCGGTTGTGATCAATGGTCAAATCATGCCCGGCGACACCGACCGGTTTGCATTTGAAGCGACGAAGGGATCCAAGTTGGTCATCGATGTGGCGGCTCGCGATGTGATTCCCTTCTTGGCGGATGCCGTTCCCGGTTGGTTTCAAGCCATCGTACGGTTGACCGATTCAGCGGGAAATGAAGTCAGCTATGCCGATTCCTTTCACTATCGCCAAGACCCTGTGTTGTACTTTGAGGTTCCTCGCGACGACCGCTACACGATCGAAATCCGCGACACGCTGTATCGAGGTCGTGAAGACTTTGTGTACCGCATCACGCTCGGTGAGATTCCCTTTGTGACCAGTGTCTTTCCGCTTGGCGCTTCGGTCGATTCCGAGGTCACGCTGCTGCTCAACGGATGGAACCTGACCGATACTCAACTGCCAATCAAAACGATGTCTCGGAAACAATATCGGCCGACGCGTTGGTACACATCGCAGCAATCCAGCGGCGTCTCGATCCGTTTCCCCGTTCAGATCGACTATTGGCAGGAGGTCTTTGACGAGGAACCCAACGACAACTACGAGAATGCACAAACGATCAAGACACCGGTTACGGTGAATGGACGCATCGATCAAGCGGGCGACGAAGACATCTTTCGAATCGCTGGCGGCGGCCGCTTGGTGGCCGAAGTCCACGCTCGCCGACTCGGATCGCCGGTCGACTCGATCTTGCGAATTACGGACGAAACAGGCCAGGAGATTGCGTTCAATGATGACCACAAAGACATCACACAAGCCTTGCAAACCCACCATGCGGACTCTCACTTGTCGGTTGCCCTACCGGCAGGAAGCAACTACTTTTTGCACCTAAGTGATGCACAACGCAAAGGAGGCCCGGACTTCAGCTATCGGTTGAGTCTGCGAGCTCCGCAAGCTGATTTTGAGCTCCGAGTGGTACCCGCCAGCATCATCGCGCGTGCTGGCCAAGTCGTTCCCATCACGGTGTTCGTCATGCGAAGAGATGGGTTTGCCGAAGACATCGCCATGCGTTTGATCAACGCCCCTGAGGGGTTTTTACTGGGCGGCAGCTTGATCCCTGGATCGGTAGACAAAATTCGGATGACGTTAACCGTTCCTAAAGATGCATCCGAGGCACCGGTCGCCTTAGAAATGGAAGGCGTCGCACGTCGTCGGAGTCGCAGTCGAAGCGAAATCGTTCGCCCCGCGATCCCAGCCGAGAACATGATGCAGGCCTTTATCTGGTATCACTTGGTCACGGTTGAGAATTGGAATGTGATCGTCAATGGACGACCGGGGGCCAAGCTGCCGTTCTCTGTCGCGATGCCACGTGCGAGCCTGCAACTACCGCGAGGTGGCGACTATCTGCTGAAGGCGATTCCCGCTTCCCAAAACATCAAGCCCGACGATTTCCATGTCGAACTGAGCGAACCGCCAGCGGGGCTTTCTGCGTCGATTCTGACCGATCCCTCGGGAGCCTTTGGAATCAAGATCACGACGGAGGAAGAAGAGATCGAGCCCGGTCTAAGAGGGAACTTGATTTTCAGCGTCTACAAGGAAGAAACGCCGAAACCGACGGAGCAGGAACCCGAACCCAAGCCACGCCGCACCGATTATGGGTATCTACCCGCAATCCCATTCGAGGTGGCGGTTCGTAAAACGAGTCGGTAGGGCGATGCTTCGGCACACCCAAGCATAAAAAACAGTGTTGCCTTGGTCCGAGCCGGCTGCATTGCTGTAATTCGCTCACCAATGCGTTATCCTATCGGCTTGGTTGCTACATCAACTACGAGAGACAAGGCTGGCTACGTTGGACATCAAACTGAGTGATCGCTTCATGCGTTGCGGTGTTTTTTTTGCGATGCTGATCCTGACCCACGACGCCTTTGGCGAGGAACCGGGACGTTTCAAGTACGAGTACCCGGGGTACAACGATACGCCGTTTTATCCCGCAACGAAGTTTTATCCTGCGGCAACGTATCGCGTCCATGATCCGAACCAACCGCAACCTCCGCGGGTGTTGCCACCGAACTCGGACGGATCCTTGGGGACGCCGGCACCCTCGGATGCGGTTGTTTTGTTCGATGGAACTTCGCTTGATGCGTTTGAGGAAAACGATGCGGTCGTCGAAAACGGAGTGATCGTGATCGGTGGCGATTCGTTGTTGACGAAGCAAGCGTTTGGTTCGTGCCAATTGCATCTTGAATGGCGGACGCCGGAAACGTTGGCCGATCGTACCGGCAATATGGGAAACAGTGGTTTGTTCTTGATGGATCAATACGAGCTACAAATCTTCGATTCCTATTCGTGCAAAATCTACGCGGATGGTTCGGCCGGCGCGATCTATGCGCAAACGCCACCGTTGGTGAACGTGTGCCGGAAACCCGGGGAATGGCAAAGCTTTGATGTGGTTTTCCATGCTCCTGTGTTTCAACAGGGTGAAGTGGTTTCCTTGCCGGAAATCACCGTGCTGCACAACGGTGTCTTGATTCAGGATCGAACCCAGATCAAAGGACCGACGCTACACAAGACCGCGCGGCCAATCACACCGCACGCCGAGAAAATGCCACTTCATATCCAAGGACACGGTTGCCCGGTCGGGATCCGAAATTTTTGGATCCGCCCTCTCGATTGAGCCCTCGGCCGGTTCGACCGCCTCAAACCATGCAGCGGTTTCTTGGATTCGCAACCGCTTCCTATCCCCCCACCTTTTATCCTGAGATTCATCATGATGTCCAAATCCAACTCACTCAATCTCCATCGCCAAGCCAACGCCCACCGGACACCGCGCCGTCGGTTCCTCAAGTCACTTGCGACGGCGGCCATCGCTCCCGTCGTCATTCCTGCTTCAGCGCTCGGCCGTGATGGCCATACGGCACCGAGTGAGCGGATCACCATGGGGCTGGTCGGCAGCGGCGATCACGGATCGGGGTGGAATCTCGATCGCATGTTTGCCAACAAGGACCAACAAGTGGTTGCGGTTTGCGATGTCGATTCGTCACGCGTCAAGACCGCCGCCGCAAAGGTTAACGCCCACTATTCGAAGGAGTCGGGTGGGGACTATCGCTGCGACACCTACGCCGATTTTCGGGATCTGATCAATCGCAAAGATATCGATGCGGTCGATGTTGCCACGCCCGACCATTGGCACGTCATCCCAGCGTTGATGGCGCTGAAATCAGGCAAGCATGTGATTTGCGAGAAGCCCCTTTCGCTCACGATTGCCGAGGGGCGGATTTTGGCAGATGCGGCCAAAGCGTCCGGAAAGGTTTTTCAGACCGCGTCGGAGAACCGATCGGTTGAGTCCTACATCCGCATGGTCGAATTGGTCAAAGCCGGAGTCTTTGGTGAGATCAAACACGTCAAAATCCTGCTTCCGCCAAGCAATCGCCAACGCAAAGAGATGGACCCAACGCTTGGGACGCCACCGCCGCAACTTGACTACGAGATGTGGCAAGGCCAAGCACCGGAAATGCCTTATTACGCGTCTCGGGTCCATTATAATTTTCGCTGGAACCTGGCTTATTCGGGTGGCATCATTACCGATTGGGGTGCCCACATGATCGATCTGGCGCACTGGGCAACCGGCAATGAATTGACCGGGCCGGTGGAAATGGAAGGCGCCGGCGTATTTCCGCCTCGCGATGGCATCTGGAATACGGCGGAAACGTTTAAGGTCCACTATCGTTATCCATCGGGGTTGACGACAGAGTTGTTTACAGACGCACCAGGGCTCAAGTTCGAAGGGACGAAGGGGTGGCTGTTGACTCGCGGTTGGCGTGGTCCGATGCAATCGGATAAGCCAGAGCTCCTTGATACGGCTTTGAACGCGGAACAGACGCTTCGTCGCCCGAGAACCGACGGCAGCGGTGGGGAGCACATGGAATTCACCGATGCGATCAAAGAGGGGCGTCAGGCCTATGCACCGGCGGAAATTGGCCACCGCACGATCACGGTCGCTCATCTTGGGAATATTGCGATGATGCTGGGGCGAAAATTGCAATGGGACCCGGCACAGGAGGCATTTGTGAACGACCCGGAAGCCAACGCCATGCGAAGCCGCGAACAACGAGGTCCATGGACGATCGAGAATGTTGATTCTTGGCTGAATGTGGGGTGACGATCGGCTTCGACATGTTCTTGGCCGATTTGTGTAGATTGATAGACAAATCGGACCTGCCACTGCATTAGAGTCTTCGCAACGGTCCATCTTTATCCGTCTGGAGTGCTCCATCGATGACAAAACAGGTCGCGTTTCCTGCTCTTGGCTGGCCCATCGTGGTCGGGATTTCCGTCGTGGTCTTTGCATCCTGTGTCTTGCTCGGATCGGCAAGTCACGCCGATGCACCCGATGGGAAGTTCGATGAAGCTGCGATCGCCGCTTTGTCGGGCGGTCAACTCATCAAAAAGCTGCCCGTCCGTGTGGTGGGGCCTGAGGGTCGTCCCGTATCGGGTGTGCAGGTGACGCCCTGGGCACTGCGCAGCTCGCAAGGTCACGGATGGTGGCGAGACGATAGCGACGATCGATCGGAGTTGGATCCTACGGTGGTCACCACCGACACGGAAGGTTTGGCAACGGTCGAGTATCCGTTCTATCGCGATGCTGCCGAACGGACGCGTACGATCGGCGTTTCGGTCTTTGCCAACCATCCCGAATTTGCGTTTCCCGATGCGATCCACATCGATGTGCCACTTGAAACGTCCACGCCCTACGAAATCGAACTGAAATTGGGCGTGCCGCTGGTGATGCAGGTTACCCTCGATGGCAAGCCGGCTGACACAGAGAATCTGTTCGCGATCTGGTCCGACAGTCGATCATGGAGCAGTGATACGAAGGTTGAGCGATTGGCGAAGGGTGGACTTCGCATTCCTCCGATGCAAGAAGGTCGCAACAGTGTGTTGGTCGTTCGGATCGAAAACGACAAAGCCACGCATTTTAGTAAACGGACCGATTTCGATCTTGCGGTTGGCGAAGAGCACAAGATCGAGATCCCGCTCGCGCCGGCCCAACGCATTGAAGGTAAATTCAGCGATGTGGTTCCGCGACCGGTCCGACAAGGTCGTGTTGTCTTGTGGACGCTTTCGCCGGCGGATGCGGACCAAGATCGCGTCCAATGGACGACCTGGGTCCCTGTGCATGAGGATGGAACGTTCACGATCGATGGATGGCCGGACGGCGAACCGATCCAGGCCATTGCGATTTGCGACGGGTTCATTGCTAAATCGGGCAAGGCGCCGTCCGAGGTGACGGATCCGCCCGACCCGGAAAAGGATTTTTTCAATCGCCCTCAAGTATTCCGCAGTGGCGAGGCGGTTGAGATCGCGATGAAGCCGATGGTCGATTGGCAGGTAACCACCGTGGACGAAGATGAAGAGCCTGTGGCGGGAGTCGATGTGGCATCTTGGCCTAATGTCCAATGGTGGAATGACGGATCGCAGGTCTATGCCGGGTATTTGGCTCGAAGTGAAATCCTCGTGCAGACTCACGACTACCAAGGTTCGCTCGACGATACGTACCCGCCTCCGTTTCAAGGAACGACCGATGGGAGTGGCCAGGTGACGCTGCAACTACCGTTCGGCGAAGAGAGCTTGACGGTGATCAGCGAAGTCTATGAATTGCCGGTCTTTCTTGGTCGACGATCGGTCAAGATCGAGTCCAATTTGGATCAGACCGCCGAAGTCACCCTTCGATTGCAACCGAGCGGTACCGAGCGACTGGGGGAATGGGACAAATTGGCTGGAGTGGTTTTTGGTTGTTCAACTCGCGAGGGTAGGCGGATCTGCGCGTTGCCTGAGGTGCGAGAGAAAATGGATGCGTTTACCAAACGGTTTCGTGAAGCGAAGAATCAACAAGATCCACAGTTATTGTCCGAAGCCTACACCACCGTCGCCGAAGCCTTCGCGGGTGTGGGGGATTTGGAAGAAGCGACCAAGTGGCACCGCAGGGCGGCTGAACAGTCCGCGAAGCTGAAAGCAGAGAACGAATAACCCGGATGATTCGTTGGAGTGGTAGGCTTTAGCCGATTGCGTGCTGGATCCTTGCTGAATCGGCTATTTCCCAGCACTCTTTGGTTCATACGTCAACACTTGGCCGTCGGCCTCAAGTCGTTCGCGGAGTTTTGAATAGCGGACGTCTTGCACGGCAATCTCTTCGTCGATTGCCTGTACGGCGGACGTGGCCGCACTTTGGCCCAAAATCATGAAGACCGGTTCCATCCGGATCGAACCGAACGCGATATGCGAACTGGAGACACAAACCGGGACGAGCAAGTTCGTGCAGTCCTCTCGCTTTGGCACGAGCGAACCATAGGAAATCTCGTAGGGACCTTTCGTGCTGACGCCGATGTCCCCCTCGTTTTGCACGTACCCCTCCGGTGTAATGTATCGCTGCACATTATGCGAATCCATTGCATAGGATCCCATGCCAACCGAATTTGGCGTCGGACGCCGTTTCAGCAGTTCGTTCTCTGTCATCACGTACATGCCAACCATCCGCCGCGCTTCGCGGATGTACAGCTGATGAGGCCAATGGCCATTGTCGATGAACTCATCTTTGGCCAGACCCCAAGTTTGCATTTCCGTCCGCACGTCGTCGGGGACGCGTGGATCCGTACACAAAAAGTACAGCCATCCCTTCTGATACGTTTCGTGTTCGCGGAGGATCTCTTCCCGTCGCTCGTAACTCGCGTCGGGGTAATCGTAGTTGTAGCCGATGTTGTCGGTGCTGAAGGGACCGTGATTGTTGGTGTCGGTTTTGTGATTGGGGATCGGGTCAAACTTGTCGAAGGTTTCATCGAAACCTGCCTGATAGATTCTCGCTAATAATTCGTACTGAGATGCGTCATAGCCATCGGGCTTCGCAAACGGGACGCGGTTAGGATCATGATTGGTCAAGCACATGCGAAAACAATAGGCTTGGATCCGATGGTCGCCAGCGAGTTTTTCGCCTGGGGGTTCCGTACTGATCCGAGGCAGTACGCCGCTGGTTGGATCCCCGGGCACGCGATAGGGGCTGACGGGACGATCGAGGATATCGAAGTGATGGTGGTGATGGAGGACTCCGGTTTGCACGCCCCCATATTTTTCATCGTAGACGTCACCCGCTTCGCGGCCCGTCGCATATTGGACGCCGGCGGCTGCCATCAAGTCGCCTTCGTACGTGGCGTCGATGAACATCTTACCGGCGTAGGTTTCTCCGCTGAGCATTCGGATCGACGAGATCTTTCCATCGGTTTTGACCACACCGGATTCGCGGTCGAGCCATTGTTCCCGGTGGACGGGGATCTGAAATTCCTCAACGTAGTCCTCGAAGACCTGTTCAGCGAGATGCGGCTCAAAGATCCACATCGTGCGGTTCTTGCCGTCGATCGCTCGGTTGCCTTGGCCGCGGTTGCCGTACTCGTCGAGTGTTTGGTGGGGCCAGTTTTCCGGTCGCTGGTATTTTTGCCAAATCCGGTGGTAAAAATCGCGAGCGAGTCCCCCGATCACGCCCTTGTTGCCGGTGTCGGTCCATCCGAGCCCGCCGCTGGTGAGTCCGCCGAGATGTCGGTCAGGTCCAACGAGGACCACGGACTTGTCCATCTTCTTGGCTTGTACGGCCGCGATCACGCCGGCTGAGGTGCCGCCGTAAACGACGACGTCATAGGTCGGGGGTTCCGCAGTCGCCGGTCGTCGATCGATGAGTCCCGAAACGAGCAGCAGACAGAGGATCGACGCGAAAAACAAGGGTTTTGAGGCGGTCATCGGTGTGGTGGGGTTGGGGATTTGGGGCTGGAGATTCAACACCCGTGGTGCAAAAATGAAACAACATCTTAGCACGAAGAATTGTATACTGTGCGGCTTCAACGCCACCGGATCCTTTTTATCGAATGATCATCATGCGAAATCTTTCTGTTTTTTGGCTGCTCCTGATGCTTGGCTGCGTGTCACTTGACGCCAACGTCACGGAAGCGACTGACCGTCCTAATTTCGTGATCTTCATCGCCGACGACATGGCATGGGACGATAGTGGTGCCTACGGCCACCCGTCGATTCGAACAAAAAACATCGATCGGCTTGCCGAGCAAGGCATGCGGTTTGACCGAGCGTTCTTGACTTGTTCGTCATGCAGTCCGAGTCGTTCCTCGATCATGACGAGTCGGTACCCGCATGCGACCGGCGCGGGCGAACTTCACTTGCCGCTGCCAGCGACTCAAATCATGATGACCAAGCCGCTGTCGCAATCAGGCTACTGGACCGCTGCGGTTGGTAAGTGGCATTTGGGAGATTTTGTGACCGATCAAGTCGATTACCAACAAGCGTCGTCGCCGGAAAAGATGGGGGACGCATGGGTCCATGCATTGCGAAACCGTCCGACGGAGAAGCCCTTCTTCCTCTGGGCTGCCCATTTGGATCCGCATCGGGGCTACAAACCAGGCGCGATCGATCCGCCTCACTCACGCGAGGATGTCGTCGTGCCCCCATTCTTTCCTGATACGGATGAAGTTCGTGACGACATGGCGCTTTACTATGACGAAATCGGACGTTTCGACGAGCACATCGGCAGGGTGCTCCAGGAACTCGATGCACAGGGCATCGCGGACGACACCTTCGTCTTGGTGCTCAGTGACAACGGTCGGCCTTTCCCACACTGCAAAACTCGCGTCCACGTTCCTGGGGTGCGAACGCCGCTGATTGTCCGTTTTCCCGGTCGTGCGAAGGCAGGGACCACCTGCGACAGCGTGGTCAGTTCGATTGACATTGGGCCGACCGTACTGGAACTGGCTGGGGTGCCGGTTCCCGACAACTTTCAGGGCAGCAGCTTCGCGGGGCTGCTAGCAAACTCAACAGCCGAAATTCGGCGTTATGCGTTTGCGGAGCATAATTGGCATGATTACCGAGCCTTCGAGCGCGGCGTATTGGGTAAAGAATTTTGCTACGTCCGCAACTGGTTGCCGAATACCCCAGGCACTCCACCGGCGGATGCCGTCAACAGCCCGACCTACGCCGCAATGCAGCAACTACATGCCGAAGGCAAGCTGACGGAGTCCCAAAAGGGGTGCTTCGAAACACCTCGTCCGACCGAGTTTTTGTACAAGATCGCTTCTGATCCGAACTGTATCGCCAATTTGGCCGAAGAACCACAGTACCGCTCAACGCTGGAGGCGATGCAAAATGCACTGGGCGAGTGGCAGCGGCAAACCGAAGACTCATTTCCTGGTGAAGACCAACTCACTCCCGACGCGTTTGATCGCGTTTCGGGGAAACGAATCCTCCCTGGGGCGAATCCCTCCCTGATCAAAAAATAAAGGAATCGATCGTGACTGCATCTTGTTCGACCGCCCGAAGATCCCATCAAACCCTTGGCAAGACGCTCCGTTTGGGGCTGATTGCTACCGTTTCGTTGCTCCCCTGTTTTTCTCAAGCCGAATCCACTGAGACTGTCGTGAACCAAGAAAAGACTTCGCCAATGCTCAAGCCGTGGACCGGTCCTTATGGCGGCGTCCCGCCGTGGAATTTGGTCCGCACCGACGAGTTTCTCGGTGCGTTTGACATTGCGATCGCCGAAGCGAAGGATGAGATCACCGGAATCGCGGACCAGTCCGACCCAGCGACGTTTGAGAACACGATCGTCGCACTCGAAAAATCGGGCAAGACGCTGCAGCGACTCGAGACGTTGTTCGACGTGCACGCATCGAACTTGAACGTGGGGCCGATCCCCGACCTCGAACGGACCGTTGCACCTCAATTATCCGAATATCGCGATAGCATCTATCAGAACAGCGCGTTGTTCAAACGGATCGAAACGATCTACCAAAGCGACGCGATGGATTCGTTCACCGTCGCTCAAAAACGACTGGTCGATGACCTCTACAAGACGTTCGTCCGGCAAGGCGCCAAGCTGAGCCAAAGCGACAAGGCCAAGTTGTCGCAAATCAACACACGTTTGGCCCGATTGTTTACCGATTTCAGCCAAAATGTACTTGAGGACGAAAAAGGTTTTGTCACGTGGGTCGAAAACGAAGCAGACCTGGCGGGATTACCCGAAAGTGTCACGACGGCGATGAAGTCCGCGGCGACGGATCGTGGCAAGCCCGAGCAATGGGCGGTGACGAACACACGATCGTCGATGGACCCCTTCTTGACCTATGCCGACAACCGGGAACTGCGCGAGCAGGTTTGGCGGAATTATTACAATCGCTGCGATAACGGTGACGAACATGACAACAACGCGATCATTTCAGAAATCTTGAGTTTGCGGGACGCGCGAGCAAAATTGCTCGGTTATGAAAACCATGCCCAACGCCGACTCGAATCGACCATGGCTAAGAGTCCAGAAGCGACCATGGATCTGATGATGAAGGTCTGGCCCAAAGCGGTCGCTCGCGTCCGCGAAGAGGTCGCCGACATGCAAGCGATCGCGGACCAGGAGGGCGTGAACCTCAAAATCGCCCCGTGGGATTATCGGTACTATGCCGAAAAGGTTCGCAAGGCAAAATACGATTTGGATTTCAACGAAGTGAAACCCTACATGCAGCTCGAGAAATTGCGTGAAGCGATGATGTGGGCCGCGGGCGAGCTGTATGGGATGCAGTTCACGCAAGTGACCGACGTCCCTGTCTTTCATCCGGACGTGCGCGTCTGGCGAGTCGACGATCAAGAGGGCAACCGGGTCGGGCTGTGGTACTTGGATCCTTACGCTCGCGAGGGTAAACGGAGCGGTGCGTGGATGAATGCATATCGCCTGCAAGAGAACATCGATGAACCGATCACACCGATCGTGTCGAACAACTCGAACTTCATCAAGGGAGCGGAAGGTAAGCCGGTTTTGATTTCTTGGGATGATGCGGTGACGTTGTTCCATGAGTTCGGGCACGCGCTGCATGGATTGAATTCCAAGGTGAACTACCCGTCGCAGGCCGGCACGAGTGTGGCACGCGACTACGTCGAATTTCCTTCGCAATTGATGGAACATTGGCTCGATACCCCCGAAGTGCTCCGCAAGTATTGCGTGCACTACGAAACCGGAGCACCGATGCCGGCGGAGTTGTTGGAAAAGATCAAGAAAGCATCAAAGTTCAACCAGGGTTTCGATACCGTCGAGTATTTGGCCAGTGCGATTGTCGACATGAAATTGCATACGACCGATCAAGACAAGATCGATCCGGATCAGTTTGAACGTGACACGTTGGCGGAAATTGGGATGCCCGAAGAATTGCCGATGCGCCATCGAACGCCTCATTTTTCGCACATTTTTAGCAGCGATTCGTATTCCGCCGGGTACTACAGCTATTTGTGGTCGGATGCCTTAACCGCAGACGCAGCCGAGGTTTTTGAAGAAGCGGGGACCTACTACGATCCTGCGATTGCGAAAAGCCTGCATGACAATGTGATGAGCGTGGGTGATACGATCGACCCCGCAGAAGGGTTCCGCCGATTCCGCGGTCGTGATGTCGATACGAGCGCACTGCTAAGGAAACGTGGTTTTCCGGTGCAATAGCATCGTGGTCTCGCGAAACCTTGGCAGGGATGTCGGGTTTACTCCTACGGAAGCGTCGCGATGTGTTTGCGGCGTGTGGTGGTTACACTGGAAGAAACAAGAAGCCGAAGACATCGGTCGCACTTTCCCTCGTTTGCGAAAACAATTGCTTGGCTGTTAGCGACTCAACCGCAAAACGCTATCAACAGTCCGATCCGGACGTTCGTTTGATGCTGCGCGTTCGTGACGACGACGCAGGTGCTTTTGAAGAGTTGGTGCGGCGTTACGAAGCGAGGTTGGTGCGGTTGATGCATACCATTGGCCCAAGTCATGACTTGGCTGAGGATTTGACTCAAGAAACGTTCTTGCGTGTCTACCGTGCGAGAAAGCGTTACGAGGCCGGCGCCAAATTCTCGACGTGGCTGTTCACGATCGCTGGGAATGTCGCTCGAAACTCGAGCCGATCGGCTTCGCGTCGGCGCGAAGTGAACGAGGTCGACGTACCTCGCGGCTTCGAGACCCCCAGCAATGCTCAGATGTTAGCGTCAACGGCGCTGGACGCGAGTGGCTTGATGCCGAATCGATTGGCGGAAGGAGACGAGCGGGCCAAGATTGTACGGACGGCGGTGTTGTCGTTGAGCGAACGGCAGCGGATGGCGCTGATGCTGTCACGTTTTGAAAACATGAGCTATGCCGAGATCGCTGAATCGATGGAGCTCAGCCCCAAAGCAGTCAAGTCGCTGCTCAGTCGTGCGCGAGTGAACTTGAAAGAGGCGTTGCAGCCTTACATTGAATCGGGTGTGCTTCCGAAAGAGGGGAGAGTATGAGTGCTGAATTGTTGTCCGACAACGCTCCGCTTGACCCCGACGATGAGCTGCTTGTCGCCTACGTGGATGGCGAACTGGATAACCAGTTGCGTGGGGGTTTGGAGGAACGCTTGCTTGAAGATGAAGCGCTTCGCCGGCGACTTCAAGAACTGCAACGGGGTTGGGATTATTTGGATGACCTTGCCGGGTCAACTCCAAATGAAAAACTGGTGGAATCGACGATGGAGTTGGTGGTTGCCGACTTGGTCAAACCGCAGCAGACGCAACATCGCTCGCTGTGGCCGATTCGCTGGCCAATGGCCGTCACGGCGATCAGTCTCGCCAGCATCTTGGTGACCGCAGTGGTGATTGGCATGGTTCGGAGCCATCAGTACCGTGCCCAGCTTGCGGATTTAGCGATTGCTGAAAATTTGGATGCCTACTATTACGGAAACGACTTGCAGTTGATGCGAGGTTTAGCGATCAACGAATCGTGGGCCAAGACGATCGCCTTGATGCGAGAAATCGGTGATCTGCAGACCCCCAAGCCGTTGGTGGCGAACCTCCCGATGGACCAACGTGAATCGGTCATCGCGGAAATGCCACTCGCGGACCGAGCTCAATTGGGGTACCGATGGAATCGCTTTGAAAGGCTCAAACCGGAAGATCAAGAACGGCTGCGCGCGACCGCGTCGGAGGCGGCGGACCAACCGGATTCGGATCGTTTGCTCGAGACCATGCAAGCGTATGCGGTGTGGCGAGAAACGTTGCCGAGCGATCTACGTGACAAGATCGAGTCGAATAATCTTGATGAGCGGCGGGAAGCGATTCGCATCGCGATGGACAAGACCCAATTGGATTTGTCGCGTCGATCCGGCGAAATCTTGTCGGATGAAACGATTGAGCGAATTGACTACACGCTGCATCGCATTCTCGACGAACGGTTGAGAATGGACGATCCTAAGTTGAAAAAGTTCATGGAGCGTTTTTCAAAAGGTGCGACGCCCGAGCAAGTTGAGATGATCGCGATCAATGCGATGGTGATGACCGATGGCGGCCGATCCGGTCGTTGGGGGGGGGGCTTCATCCGCGGCATGGCCGATCGACCCGCGCCTCTGAATGCGAACGAATTGGATATGATCAAATGGTGGTTGCCCGACGAGGATCATGAGACGCTTGATTTGATCGCTGGCGACCCTCGCAATCCGTTTATGGAATCGGAAACGCTACGTTATTGGGCCGGAGAAACCGTCAAGCGGAAATCACCCTGGCGAAACGAAGATCCTCGTAGTCTGCTGCAGCGTTACCAGCAGATCGATGATGATGAGTATCGATTGATGTTGGATCTGATGCCGCCCAAGGAGATGCTGGACCGCTTGGTGCCCGAGCAGCGCCGCTAAGGGCGACGTGGGCGATCAGATCGTGACCGAGGCGAATCCGCCATCGATCGTGATGTTTTTTCCGGTCACGAAGGACGAAGCGTGGCGGCTGGCGAGCCAGACAACGGCCCCGGCCAATTCATCGGGTCTTCCAAACCGAGCCATCGGCGTGTGACCGATAATCTGGGCACCTCGCTCGGTATAACTGCCGTCTTCGTTGAACAGCAATTTGCGGTTTTGTTCGGCGGGGAAGAACCCTGGACTGATCGCATTGACCCGGACACCGGTCGTCGCCCATTCACGAGCAAGCCACAACGTTAGATTGATCACAGCGGCTTTGGCAGCCGAGTAGGCGACCACGCGAGAAAGCGGAATCATGCCCGACATGGATGCGATGTTGATGATGCTGCCCACGCCTGCCTCGATCATATCAGGGGCGAAAACTTGGCTCGGTAGCAACGCTCCGCCGACCAGGTTCAGATCAAGAACGTCGCGCCATGCCTCCAACGGTAATTTGCAGATGTCGCCTCCCGGCGAGATCGTTGCGTCGGGGCGATTGCCGCCGGCGGCATTGACCAGCACCGATGCGGAGGATCCGGCCCAGGCCTTGATGGCGTCGCGTGCTTCGGCGAGTGAGTCGGCGTCCAAACCTTCCGCAGCGAAGAACCGAGCCTCGCCACCCGCGTCGGTAATCGCTTTGGCCCGAGCGGTACCGCGGTCGGCATTGCGTCCAACAACGGCGACTTTGGCTCCAAACGAGCCAAGCGACTCGGCCATCATGCCACCCAGTTCACCCGTGCCACCGATGACCACGGCGACATCCTCATTCAGCTGAAAAATTTGATTGTTCATGTTGCCAGCAATTTAGTCCGTTCCTGCGTGCTGGTATAGTCGGGTGCTGGGACGCCAAACCAGGCGCCCGTTCCGCCGGCCAAGGCGGGAAATCCAATCCTTGTCGCATCGGCAGCACTCCATGAACGATGACTTTTTTTCCTGTCCCCACTGCGGGGGCGACGTTCCCGCCCGAGCCAAAGCGTGTCCGCACTGTGGCAGCAGCGACGCCGACGGATGGCGACAGGACACCGACGGGTTCGCTAGCCCGTATGCTGAGGACGATCACTCGGAGGACGACTTCGACTACGAAGCGTTTGTCGCCGATGAGTTTTCAGATGACAAGAGGGTCTCATCCAAATTGAAACCTTGGCAAGTGATCGTCATCGTATTGGTGTTGTTCGCGTTTCTCCTACCCCTGTTTCTGTGATGATCGAAACCGTTGGCAATGTGGATCCCGTTGGACGCTCCGTCATGGAACGCTTGATTGACGAGCGTTTTTGTCGATCGGCGTGCTATCGCGAGGAGTCAAAATCGACCAATTCCGATGCGCTCGCCGATTTGCGGGACCAACCCCTTGCCGAAGAGTGGCTCCCGCGTCTTTATCTTGCGGATCGACAAACCAGCGGACGCGGTCGCCAAGGGAATTCGTGGTTAACGGGTGAAGATGCGTTGACGTTTTCGCTTGTGATCGATTTTGACTCGGTCAGCGAGCCGCATTCTCGACTGCTGTCGCTTGCTGCCGGAGTTGCGATTGCTCGCGGTATCGAGTTTCTGTTTGCACCGGCGAAGTCGAGGTTGAAGTGGCCCAACGATGTCTATTTGGCTGGTGGAAAAGTCGCGGGCATTCTGATCGAAACCAGCCAAGCTTTTTCGAATCGTTTGGTGATGGGTGTGGGCGTGAATGTCAATGAATCCCCCGCCTTTCCTGTGCTTGACGAAACCGCGCCCCCCCAGTCGCTGTATGGTGCAACAGGACGACGCATGTCGCGATTCGAGGTGCTCGAGGCGATGATCCAGAACCTGACCGAAGCGACCGAGCAATTACGACAGTCGCCGATGATCATTTTGACTGAGTTTCGTAATCGCTGCATGCTAACGGGAAAGCAAATCAGCTTTCGCGAATCCGGTGACGATTGCCAAGGCAATTGCCGTGGCATTGCCGACGATGGGTCACTAATGATTCAAACCGCATCGGGATTAAGAAACTGCGATAGCGGAGCCATTCGCATGGTTCGGGTCAAGCGTCCGTTCTAAAAATGCACGGGTGCTCTGTTACCGCTGCACTTATTGCGTTGGGCGTTTGAGGGTAACGTCCCGGTGGTTGCTGCCCAGCCCATCCCAGACAATGGTTCCCGTGATCCCACGCCACGGTGACAACCCGGCCACGCCGTCGCGGATGCGAGCTCGGTTGAGTCCGCTGCTGCGAATTGCATCGATCAGTAGAACGGTCGCATCATAGCTTGCCGCAGCAGCCCAATCGGGTTTGTGGCTAAATCGATTCTCGAAGCGATTTTCAAATGCCGTCCACTGAGCGGTGGGTTCAACCGGCTTGGGGTAAGCAAGAGGACCTCGCTGACCAGGTTCGATGCGACACATTCGCCGTCCCATGGCGGGACCGCCGACGAGGGCACCCTTGTACCCGATCTCACGAAGTTGACCGACGAGTTCGCTACTGCGCACCGCGTCGGCGATCACGACAACCAAAACGGGCTGCTGGTTTCTGACTTCCTGAACCAGCTTCGTGTCGACGTTTGAATCGGTGGCGCATTGAAAATGATACGAGGGCACGAGGTGCTTGGCGTCCAGTTGTTTTTTTAGCTCCACGGTCAACAACTGAGAATCGTGGTCGGTGGCTGAGACCAGCACCCACGGCTTTTCGGCAGCCAGATGTTGGATCTCAACGACCAACGGTTCGGCAACTTTCGCATCATGGGGCAAACAGGAAAACATCCATGGCACGTTCGCCAGGTTGATTGTTTTGTCCGATGCCGTCGGGCTGACGAGCGTCAGACGGGCCTTGGCAACCACCTGTTCGGCCAAATGCGTCGACGCCCCATCGTTGCCGCCAATGATGCCCCAGACGGGTTCACGGTAAACGAGTTGTGTCAGCTCGGCGACGCCGGTGCCCCAGGGGTTCTCAGACCAAATGGGGTGCAACTGAAAGGGGATGCCTTGATAGCCGCCTTGGTCGTTCGCGTCCTCGACCGCCATTTGCGCCGCCCGCCACGGATCGAGATCCGAGCGTTCGGGTTCACCCGAAGGGGGATCTTCGAAGGGGCCAAAGAACGCGAGGGTGACGAAATCCACCTGCGGAGCTTCCGCCTCGCGTCCCGGTCCAGCGTAATGTGACACCGTATCGCGGAGTCGAAAAAACGGCGAGGTTTCCGTGGTCTGAGCCAAACCGGAGATCGCCGTACCGAACAGCAGCAGGCAGGCAAACGGGATTCGGATCACTCGTCTTCCCCAGCCGACCGGTCTCGGGCGGGCGTGTAGCCACGAGGCAGATCAAGGTCGTCACGGCTCAGAAAATTCCATTTGCCATTTTCTCGCTTGGCCAAGAACACCTCCCCCACGTCGTCGAGAACCGCGCTAAGTTTGATCTCGCCCGTCACGCCTTGCCAGGGTTCGTGAGCGTAATCGCGGTAGGCCAGAACATCGCGGATTTTGGCGCGGTTTAAACCCGCGACTTGAGTGGCCCAGAGCAACATCGACATGCCGTCGTAGCCGTGGGCCGAATAGGTGTCGGGGTCTTCGTCGAACCGTGCCCGGAAATCCTCGCGGAACTTCGCGAGTTGGGCATCATCACGATTCGGATTCCAAGGATACAAGCAAGTGACTCCCTCGGCGTTGTCGCCAGCAATCTTGACAAACTCATCCGCGACACAGCGGTCGCATGCGTAGTAGGGTTGATCCATGCCCCTCTCTCGCATTTGGTTCAGGATTCGGGCGCCGTCGCCGGCATCGCCCCAATGGACGACGGCCTGGGCACCGGCTTGTTTGAGCCGTTCAAGTTGCAACGAAAAATCTTTACCGCCGACCGGGTAAGCCATCTCCAGTACGATCGGTTTGCCCAATCGCCGGCTGCTGTCACGGATCTCACGCACTCCAAATCGGCCGTAGCGGTTGCTCGCCCGAATGATTCCGATTCGGTCGAAGTTCAGTTTCCGATACAGGTAATCCACCAACAAATAGCTCATTTGTCGGTCATCGCTGATGCAGCGAAATACCCAGGGAATATTCGTCTCGATGAACGTTGGATCGGTATCGCCCGAATTCATCATTGGCAACTCTGCTTTCAAGGCAACCCGAATGGCGATATGGGTGTTCGCACCATCGATCGTTCCGAGGGCCGCCCAGACGTTTTCCTTGTACGCCATGTCGACCAATTCGTTTCCGGAAGCACCCCACAAACCGTTGTCATTGTGGACCACTAATTCAAATGGAACATCACGGCGCAAGTAACCACCGGCGGCGTTTGCATGATCGATAGCGATTTGCGCTCCTTGTAGCATCATCTGACCGAGGGCTTCTTCGTGGCTGCGACCACCGGTTGCGACAGAGACCGTCGCTTCAATCGGTCCGATGAAGCCTATCTTGACGCTGTCCACATGCTCTGGCTCTGGCTTGGAACGCCCAGGCCCGGTGTATTGCAACTGTTCGAGAAAATGCTGCTTAAACGCTTGGACATGGCGAAAGGGTGAGACATCGCTTGGCGTTTCCGCATACGACGCGTCCTGTTTGAGTCCCAGGTTGGGAGTGGCATACGCATCAACTTCGTTGATCGCCCGCAACACTTCCATCGTGTGCTCGCTGACCGGGATCGGCGGTTGCCAACTTGGTGGACTCGACTCCGGTTCGGCGGTGATTCCCAAAGCAGGAAGGAGCAAGACAAGGATTGGAAAAAGGAGGTTTCTCATTTGCTTTCTTTCGCCGTTTTCTTAAGTCCTACGTAATAGTCGTCGCCGACCGCCCATGCCAGACCCTTGGAGGTTCCAACCCAGGCGTCGTTGCCATTGAAGTCAACACACAGCGTGTAATTGTGCGGCAAACAGCGATCGAGCGAGATCTCGGCCACGACTTCACTCCCTCGCTTGACCACGGCTTTGCCACCGTGCGTGGCAGGGTCTTGCGTGTAGGTCACCCAGGTGTCCGTGGCGAAATCGGTGACGACTCCGACGCCGCGGTCGGTCGCATACCAAGCTTCGTTGGCACTACGTCCTTTGACGGCATTGCCAAAATCACTCGGCAATCCGGTTTCGTGGGCATAATAGCCACGCCAATTGCGTCCGTCGTAACGGGACATACCAAAATAGGTCGAGACCCATAAGATCCCGTCCGCGCTACTGGTTCCGGTGGTGATCACATGGACGATGCCGTCATCACGATAGAGGTCGATTTCCATTTCACCGTCGGGATCCAAGTAGTCCTTCCATTGTTCGGTGGCGAGATCATATTCCAACACACCGCTCCCCCAAACGCCAAGATAGACCTTGCCATTTCCGGTCGAAACGCCGTAGTTCCAAATCTCTTCCATCGGAGCGTTCTTCTCGTTAAAGATCGTCCATTGCCCGGTTTCGGTGTTGTAGCGACTGGCCCCGGCGGTGGTAGCCGCCCAGACGTTACCATTTTCGATCGCTACTCCGTACACGACATCGTTCACCAAGCCGCTGTTCAATTGGTTCCAATGCTCAAAATGGCCGCCGCTGAAACGTGCCAGCCCGCCACCAAACAGTCCAATCCAAAGATCGCCTGTGCTTGGATCAATTTCCAGAGCGGAAACAACACGCCAAGGCAAACCCTCTTCCTCCTGCCAGCTTTGAATCTGTTGAGTCTTCTTATCGTAACATGCCAGTCCATTTTCGGTTCCGATCCAAACTTTTGAATCGGTCGCTTTCACAGCAAATACATGATCGTTGGGAAGCCCCTCGGCAACCGTCAAGTGCTTCCAATTCGTATAGACGTAGGGCATCCCCGGGTCGGAGGGTGTCGCGACCGGGTTGGGATCGGCACCCACCGCGACCTGACCTTCACTCGCTACTGGATGCATCAGCAACGCAACCGCCAAACACGCCATCGCTTTAAGACCAGGAAGCGTCTCCGATAAAGTCGCCATAAAAAACTCCAAAGAGGAACCGGGGTGTGCCTATAACGTATTGAGATACTCGATCAAATCGTTCAATTGATCTTTGGTCAGATCATTGGTGACGCCGTGTTGGTCATGCGGATTGTACCGCGTCCAGATCTCTTCCAATGTCGGCGCGATTCCATTGTGCAGGTAAGGCGCTGAATCGTAAATATTGTTCAAGTGAGGCGTGTCAAACTCCGCATCGCGATCCGATGGCATCTGCGTCCCGACGTTGTGCAAACTTCGGTCGGTGTACAGCGGTGGGAAGTGACACGTGACACAGCGGCGGTCCTTGGGGATCGGGCTACCATTGGCTCGCTTCTCACGCTCGAAGACCCCCTTCCCGCGGCGCTGGGCTTCGGTCAGCGGTGCTCCCAGGGGACGGTAACGGTTTGGAGGACGCGGGATGGTGCAAATGTAATAGTCCAACGCCTCCAACTGCTCGGGTGTGAAGGGCTCGATACGCGTGAAGAAGACCGACAAACGGGGGCCGCATTGGCGTTTTAAACTGGGGTTCGTGCCTTCCCACTTGAACGGCGCGGTATCAAGAATGCCTCGCAAGGTCCGGTTGTCCACGGGACTGATGCCGATGCCATCGGGTTCGATGTCATAGGTGACCCCGTCCACATGGCCGTCGGGATGACACGAGTGACAAGAAAACTGACGATGAAACGTAATGTCCGCACTGTGAAAGAGCCGTTCTCCTTTTCGCGCCAGCGTGATCTGTTTTGGGCCCCCCAGATCAATCGTTGCCGTCGCGGTGCGCGACGCGACATCGATCACCGTCACGGAATCGTCCAAACAATTGGCCACGTATGCGGTGCTGCCATCGGCCGAGACCACGACGCCGCGGGGGCTGATTCCGGTGGGGATACTGGCGACAACAAACTCGGTCGGTTTGCCAAGGTGGTTGGGGAAGACGTGCTCGCGCTCGTCGTCGGACGCGTTCTCGAGCATCTCGATCATTCGATGGATATCGACCACCGCCACGCGGTCGGAACCGCTGCTGGTGACCAGCGCCCATTTCCCATCGGGAGTGATTGCGACATCTGTGGGGTCGGGAAAACACAGGTTCGGTTCATCCAACAGCACTTGGTCGATACGCCCATCGGCCCAAATGATGGCCAATCCATTGGTTAAGGTCCAACCTTGCAGCAGTCGAGTCATGGGAACGAGGTTTTTGCTGCGATTGTTGGTTGCCAGGGCGAAACGACCGCTGGGGTGCCAATCGATTCCCATCATCAGGTTTGCTCCGACCACGGTGTCCCGTTGGTCGATCTGATGTGTCGCGGTGTGAATGCGCGTGACCTCGGATTGAGACGGATGACGAAACGGCACGAACCGAGACAAGTTGTTCGTGATCGCGACGTGGCTGCCATCCGGTGAAAGTGCCAAGGACCATGGATTGCGACTTGCCGCCAAAGTTTTCTCAATCGTACGGGTTTGGGTGTCGACGACCGATACCGTACCTGAGGAGGTATTCAAAACAAACAGCGTTTGACCCTCGCGGTCGGTCAACAAACCATGGGGCTCGTCACCAACGGGAAAGGTTGAGCAAACGGTACGTGTTCGAACGTCAATTTCACTGACCGAATCCTCCAAGCGATTGCTGACATACGCGGTGGCTCCACTGGGCGCGAAGGTGACATCATGGGGTTGCCCCCCTACCGCGATTTCAGCAACTCTTTTTTGGGTTTCAGTGTCAATCACGATCACCGTGTCCGACGCCTCGCAGGCCACATACAACTCCTCGCCGCTGGGACTGATCGCCATGTTGAGCGGCGTCTTGTAGCGAATCGGTTGCCTAGATGCTTCGGGTGTCTTGGGATGAGCGATTTTGTTGAGTGCCGTCTGGAAATCAAAGGTTTTCCCGTGGGCTCCGGCGTGACATACCCGACAGGATTGCTCGGTAGCCTTGGGTAATCGGGGAAGGATCGAGTCGTCCGAGGTCGCACTTGCTGCAAGCTCGACATGTTCGCTTCCCGCTCCGTGGCATGCTTCGCAGCCGACTCCCTCACTTAGGCGAAAGCTGTCGAGTGCACCGGAGGCGGGTGTATGGAACGCGGTCGTGTGGCAGCTCAAGCAATCTTCGTTTTCTTGCGGGTTGTCGATTCCCTTTTCGGCGGCAATTTCGTAGGCGCGTGGGGTGCTGAGCGTTGCGTAACTGCGCGCATGGCCGCTTAGGGTCCACTTGCTAAACTGCTGCCCCTGGTCGGGGCCTTCGTGGCATTTGGCACACGTGACCGAGCCGGTTAGCATGGCATCGACCGAGGCATGATCGAAATCGGGTGTCGGCATCGATGCTTCGACCGTCCAATCGTCAGGTGTCGGGTGGTGAATGTCTTGCAAGGCTTGCGCAAGATCGAAGTGGTTGGGGCCAAGCACTGCATCGTGTGATCCCTTCGCACGATGACAGCCCATGCAGTCGTTACCGCTGGGCATCATCAATCCCGCTTCCCGCGCCGCTCGACGATCGGTCATGGTGTCCATGTTGGCATACTCGCTGCCTGGACCATGGCATCGTTCGCATTGAATTCCATCTTCGGCGACAAACGTGGGATCCTTCTCCCAATCTTCGGCACGAACGCCAGTGGTATGACAGCCCAAACAGAGCGTTGATTTTTGCGGTTCGATCGGGATTCCCGACAATTCAGTGATTTCACGTGCTTCGGGCTTCGCCAACGATGCGTAAGCCTGCGCGTGTTTACTCTGCAACCACTTGCTGAACTGATGGCCCATCGAGGGTCCGGAATGGCACTCGGCACAGACCGCGCCGCCGACGTAAACGGGATGCTTGTCTTGGCCGTTCGCGCTGCTGAGGGCGGCAACACCCCAGATCAAGATCAACAAAGAAGTCGGAGTCGTGATTCGCGTTGACATGGTTTTCCCTACTGGCCCGATTCCGAGTCTTGCGTGATCACCAAACTTTGGTTGCTCTTCAAGTTGGTTTGCTCCGTTTTCGTTCCGTCGGGCCAAATCACCTCCACGCGTTTGACGGTTTCCGTGTCAGCGAGTCCGAACAGCAGACGTGGATCTCCTTGCGACAGATAGCCATTGACGGGCATCATCGTTGCAACCTGCTTGATCCAATCGGTTTCCACGACCACGGTCGCTCCGAATGCATAGGATTTTCCGCCGGCACGCATCGGTGTCACTCTCAACCAATGTCTTGTGTTGCCGCCATCGTTTCGCAACAGCCGGGGTCGATCGTTGACATTGACCACCAACAAATCCATGTCACCGTCGTTGTCATAGTCACCGAAGGTCGCCCCCCGGCCCACATATTTTTGGTGGAAGTAATCTCCGGATTGCAGAGCCACATCGACAAAGCGTCCCGTGCCATCGTTGTGCATCAGAACGTCCTCTTCGGAGTACTCATGATGCGCGTTTCCGTTGGCCACAAAAATATCCAAGTAACCATCGTTGTCATAGTCGGTCAGCACGCCGCCCCATCCGGTGTATTGGCCGCAGACGATGGCCAAGTTGCCTTGCGAGGTGAAGTCTTCAAACATGCTCCCCCGGTTCATCAGCAAGCAACCGTAGCCCATGTCGGGAATGTAAATATCAGGTTTGGAATCACGATCGACGTCTCCGATGGTTGGCCCCATCGACGAGACGCCCTGGCCCCCTTCGCCAAACGCCAGCCCTCGGAACAGTCCTTCGTTGGCGAACGTGCCATCGCCTTGGTTGCGATAGTAGTAATTTTCCATCGCATCATTGGCGACATAGATATCCAGTCGCCCATCGCCGTCGAGATCGCTAATCGCAGCACTCATCCCGCGTCCGTCGGGGTTTGACACGCCGGCCTTTACCGAAACATCCGTAAACGTGCCATCCCCATTGTTTTCAAACAGCATGTCGCTGCTGCCCGGGTAGCTGAGCGGTCCAGGATAGCCGGCTGCGGCGTAGAACGAACGGAACTTTCCACCGTCATACTGCAAGTAGTTGGCGACGAACACATCCAAGTCACCGTCGCTGTCGTAGTCGAACCATGGCGCACAGAGGCTCCACGAAGCGACATTCAGCCCCGAAGCCACGGAGATGTCGGTAAAGGTCCCGTCGCCGTTGTTTTGATAGAAGACGTTCTCGTTATAGTTCAGCACATACAGATCTTGATCCCCGTCATCGTCAAAATCCGCGGCAGAGCAGCCCAAGCTATAGCTTTCATCGCCAACGCCTGCGCGATCGGTCACATCTTCGAACGTGCCATCTCGTTTGTTTCGATACAAATGATTCTTAAGCTTGCCGCGTAGCGAACGACCGCGGTTGTCGTTGACTTCGGATAGCCAAGATCCATTGGGCAGATAGATGTCGAGCCATCCGTCATTGTCATAGTCGAAGAACATTGCCCCCGCGCCAGTGCCTTCGACAATGTTGTCAAGTTCGAAGTCGCCGAAACTGTGCTTGCAAACGATCCCCGCCTCGTCGGTTGCGTCATGGAAGGTCGGCAAATCGGCTGCCTGCGCAGTCGTCATCAGCCAACTCGCGACAAGTACGATGAGATTGATTTTGACGTAGCGGGTTCGATTCAATTTGTCTCTCATGGTTTAGGGGTCGGGGTGATCCCAGCAGGCTCCCAAATCAATCCAAAGGATGATTTGCTGGACCTCTTGATCCGTGAGCGATTTTCTATTGATTTGCGACGCGCTATCCGGCGGATTCATGGGCTTGACGATCGCGTCCTGGGTAGCAGCATCCCAAGGCTGCGAGGTGTTTCGGCCTAGCAAGTGCCACACCAGCGGACTGGTTCTCGCCTTGCCAGGTTGAATGTACTGGAAATGATCGGTCGCTGGGTCGCGTTTTAGTAAGGTCTGGTACAGCGATCGCAACGATGCATCGTCTTGAATGTCGTCGACGCTTAATCGTGGCAAAGCCCCCTGGTCCGAATGACAAGGGGTGCAACTCGTTTGCAAGAGAGGAGCAATGTCCAGCCGAAAGCGAATTGCGGGGCGGTCCTTTGCGGGCGCGGTCATGGAAACCGCCGCTGCCGCGACTCCGTCGACAAGACCGTTTTCCGGCGTCAGTTCACCATCTTCATGGCATCCAATGCAGCCACGGGATTCGTGGTTCTTGGACCAGATCCAACCGCAACTCCGAAGGGCCATGCCATCCTGGCCAAGCAGTTGCAATTCAATGGCGGTGTTCGCGGGGATTTCGACCTTAAACGAACCATCCTTCGCCAAATCCGTTTCACCCAAGATACGCCGTCGAGCTAGCTGCACGACGTTGGCGTCAGGGTCGTTTTTGTCCTGCTGCGGCGGAACGCCCTCGAGCACTCGAAGTCGTTTTGCCGATTGGGGAAAGAGCAGCTCCGGATGCTCAAGATCGTTGATTCCGACATTGAGGCAATACAAGCCTCCAATCGGATCCAGATCGTCAACCACGGTGCTTCGTCCATCGGCCCGCTGGGAGGGCCGGATCACGCGAGCTTGCACTTCATGAACGGCCGGATCATCGACGAGTCGTTCGCGACGACCTTGGTTCGGATCGTAGCGGTAGATGCCGTAGCTCGAAGTGGAATCGCCCGCGGCACGGTGCGAAACCAAAAACTTTCCGCCCGGTAGCGGTGATGGCGAGTGATACCGGCCATCGGCAGGTGTCGTCAGCGACTGGTAACTGTGTAGCGGTCGTCGCTCGGTGACGGATCCCAAGCACCCCGAACCGTCGCGTCTTCGATCATCCGATTCCACAAACAGAACCAATCCGTGATCACCGACGCATGGCATCCGTTTGAAACGCTTGCCCGCCTGTTGGCCGTAACGCGAGAAATCGATTCCATCGATATTGACCGCGAACAAGCCCATGTAACCCGAGTTTCCGTGATCCAATCGGGCTCGCTGCCAACTGGCGTGCAACAGCCGGCCATCGGACATCAACCACGGATCAAGGTCGCTCGACAAGTTGAAGGTCAATCGCCGAATGGTCGTCCCATCCAACTTGCACGAATACAGATGTGCGGCCGGTGAAGATCCGTCATCGTTGCATTCCTCCGGCTCACTGCTAAGAAAGGTGATTTGGTACCAAGGTTCCGGTGAATCCAAGGTGAACAAAGTGGATTGGTAGCATGGGCTGCGGCAATCGCTAGCCCGGTGGGTGATTTGCCGGACAGCCTGGGTGGCAAGGGTTAGCTCAAAGATGTTCCAAGGATCCTTGTCGCGGACGCGGCCAGCAAACAGCAGCCTTTGCCCATCCGCCGAAACCGACGGATCACACGCGCTTTCGAAATCTGCCGTCAAGATCTGCAGCTGTCCCTCGGGATTTCGCAACACAATCTTGCCCGCATCGCCGGGAATCGGCTGAGGGGTTTCGCTCGGAGCGTCCAATCCGACGCCGATCGGTAACAGGGTGAAAACGATGGGGTGACCGATGGAAATCTCAGCGGGCAACGGCTGCCTTGGCCGCAGAGGGTTTCGCGGCGCGGGATCGTCAACCGCAAGGCAAAACGGCAGCCAGCCGAGCACAACGAAAGCAGCAGCACCGGCACGTGTCCATCGAGTGAATGGACGCAGCAACAAACGGTCAACAGGCATCCGTTTCATGGTTCACTTAACATACGACTAGCGGCAGGGGGGCGAGATTCAATGAAACAGGCATTTGGGCAAGCGTGGTGCGGCATAACGGCTGCGACAATGGGCCGCAGCCTTTCCTGGCTAAGCACTGCCATGATTGAATTGGCGCCGTGCGATGTTCCCCGCCGCGAGGTGATTCCATCCACTTGCATTCTTGCTCACACAACAGGCACATCACGGCGCAAACCGCGTGATGAGTTTCGATACGCTAGTTTAGTTCATTTGGTTGGCGACAAAAGACGGTTTTCGCCGCCAGTGATGTGGATTGCTTCATTTTGCCGCAGGCTGCCGCTAGGGAACGGCGCCGCTTAGGGACGAAACGCGCCCAACCGATACGCTTCCGGCCGCAGGTGCTGAAGCAGGTTGTGCCCGCGTCGTCGCTGGCGTTCATGGCGAAGCGCATCCAAATCGATCGGCCCGACGGTGATCTGCTCGCCTGGCCCCGGATTGGCTTGTGCAAGAATTCGACCGTCAAAGTCGACCATCATGCTGCCGCCCGGCCAACTGAAAGGCGGGTAGTTCTTCAAACTGGCTGCTTGGTTGCAGGCCACCACATAAGCCAGATTCTCAATCGCTCGAACCCGATTGATCGAGGTCCACCAATCCAGCGGTTCTGCCGTACCCCAGGGGTCCATGTAGGCGGAAACCCGAACGAGCACCTCGGCCCCGGCAAGTGCCAACTCGCGAATCGCCTCTGGGAAAAGCCAATCATAGCAAATCGCGGCTCCGATCTTTCCAATTTCGGTCTCCACCACCGGAAACATCGGCTCGTCATAGGTTGGCAACAAATCATGCGGACTGGTGTGAACTTCCCATGGCAACCAAGGATGCACTTTGCGGTACTTTGACAAGATCCCATCGGGTCCGATCAGACAGGTGGTGTTGAACACATGCCCGGGCCATTTTACGTCCGACTCGAGGAACGTGCCTGTTTGAATGTAGATGCCTCGCTCTTTTGCTTTCTTCTGGTAGCGATCGGTATGGTCATTCGGAAGGGGAACTGCCAACCGGTCAAGCAACTCCTCGGCGGACGGATAGATCGGGGCGGCGTGAGCAAACTCTGGGAAGACCACCAAGCGAACATCAAAAAACGGTTCGTACCCCACCACGGCATGGTCGATCATTTCCAGCATCCGGTCGACGCGTGAGCGGATCTGATCGCGATGCTTGGGGTTGGGCAAATCCAGTTGGCATGCCGCCGCGTAGTATCGGTTTGCTGAAGACATGGGGTCACGGTGGGTTAGGGAGAGCTTGCGCGGCTGTCCGCGTGATCGAATCCCTATACGTTTACCTCAACGGCTGTGATTAGGAGAACCCGGCATGCTTCCGAGGACGTTCCACTGGCAGGCGTGAAATCGAAACAGCAGTCGGTCCATGGCACAGCCGCGACTTACTTGTGACCGCTAGAGTGATGCGATAAAGTGCGCTCTGCCTGCTTCGAGTCGGTTGCTGGTGTTTCGCCCGCGATCGTCTTTCCCCTCCTGGAGTCCTCGCCATGTATTCTCTTCGTCCTGGCCTTTGCTTCGTGTTGGTTGCCATACTGTTTGCTGACACCAAGGCAGCGGATCCTATCTCACTGAGCGATGCCAATCCCCACTATTTTTCTTATCAGGGTGAGCCAGCATTCTTAATCACCTCCGGGGAGCATTATGGAGCGTTACTGAACCTCGACTTCGATTTTGGGGTCTATTTTGATGAGCTTGCAAAACACGGCCTCAACCACACTCGCGTCTTTTCCGGTGTCTATCGCGAAAACGCCAAAGCGTTTGGAATTACCGATAACCCGTTGGCTCCGTCGACCGAAGGCTTCAACTGCCCTTGGGCTCGAAGCGAGATTGCCGGTGGTGTGGATGGCGGCAACAAGTTTGACCTGACAAAATTCAATCCGGCGTGGAGCAAACGATTGAAGGAATTGATGGCGGCGGCCGATCAGCGCGGCATCGTGGTGGAGTTGACGTTGTTTTGTCCGTTGTACAACGATGACCTTTGGAAGATCAGCCCGATGAACGCCGCCAACAACGTCAATGGCATTGGGGATTTCCCACGTGAGGAGGCCTATGCGCTGAAGCACCCAGCGATAACGGACGTGCAAGTGGCATTCACAAAATGGGTCGTCACCGAGCTTCGGGATTTCGGCAACCTCTACTACGAAGTTTGCAATGAGCCTTACTTTGGTGGTGTGACGATGGAGTGGCAAAATCGAATCGTCGACACGATCCAAGCAACGGAGAAAGGCTTCCCCAAAAAACACTTGATCTCCTTGAACGTTGCCAATGGTCGTAAGAAGGTAGAGAACCCACACGCCGGTGTTTCGATTTTCAATTTCCACTACTGCGTGCCGCCGGACACCGTGTCAATGAACGCTGCACTGAACAAAGTGATTGGCGAAAACGAAACCGGCTTCCGCGGCCAAGCCGACGTGCTGTATCGGACGGAAGCTTGGGATTTCCTGCTCGCCGGAGGCGCGCTCTACAACAACCTGGACTATTCGTTTACAGCCAAGCACCCAAGCGGAACGCTTCGCGATTACACATCACCGGGGGGCGGCAGCGTCGAGTTGCGACAACAACTTGGGATTTTGAAACGATTTCTGTCCTCGTTTGACTTTGTCGAGATGACACCCAACCCATCGTGGATCAAGAAGGTGACGCCGAAACTCACCACGCAAGCGTTGGTGCAGCATGACAAGGCGTATGCGGTCTACCTGCACGTTCCGCTCCCATCGAAGCCAAAAGACCTGGATGCATTGCTACAAGAGGATATCAAGGCGAAGGTCGTGGTAGAGCTGCCGGAAGGTTCGTTCCGCGCGGAGTGGGTCAACACGAAGACCGGAGAGATCGACAAGGACGAACGATTTGCTCATCCGGGTGGTGACAAGACCTTGACCTCTCCTCGCTTCTCGAATGATGTGGCGGTCCGAATTGTGCGAGACTGAAACGGGGAAACTCACCGCCGCCAAAGCATTTCTACTCGACGCGGCGATGCTGCTGCATCGCTATGGAACTCCATCGCATCGACTTGAGCGAGTGATGTGTAAGGTCGCGTCATCACTCGGCATTGAGTCGGTGTTCTTGTACACGCCGACAGCGCTCGTCATTTCGATGAAGGATGCGGACGAAGAGACGACGGTGGTACGTCGAGTCGATTCGGGGGAAGTGCATGTCGACAAGCTGTTTCGAGCCGACGAGGTTCTTGAACGGCTGGAACGGAAAGAGATTTCCATCGAACAAGCCAAGGATCAGCTTCAGCAGATCGACCAGTCCGCGCCGCCGTATCCCTTTGTGGTGTACGCAGCAGCCTGCGCGGCCAGCTGTGCTGCGTTAGCGGTGCTGTTTCACGGTTCGCTCGTCGAACTCGTCGCAGCGTTATTGATTGGGTTGTGCGTCGCGGGAATCGAACGGGTGCAAAGCGGATTGGGCCGCCAACGCAGCTTGCTGCAACCGGTTGCGGGTTTTGTCGCGGCCGTCGTCTCGTTGGCGATTGCTCGGTTCATCGTTCCGCTTGATGATCGGCTGGTCACGCTTGCGGGCTTGATTGTGTTGATCCCCGGTTTGAGTTTGACGGTCGCCTTGACGGAGTTGGCGGTAGGCCACCTTTCGGCTGGCGTAGCTCGCTTGGCGGGAGCACTGGTGTCGCTCATGACGCTGTTTCTTGGCGTCGCCATTGCCTGGCGTTTTGCGCCGAATTGGCGAGTGTTGCCAGAGCATCCAGCGGATACACCCGTTTGGTGGCAATGGATCGCATTGATTGTGGTCCCGATCGCGTTCGCGATCGTGTTCCAGGCTCGCATGGCTCAGTGGCCGGTGATCGTTGCCGTCGCCATGTTGGGCATCCTGGTCAGCCGAAGTGTGTTGCCGTACTACGGCGTGGAGGTTGCATCGTTTGCTGCAGCACTTGCGGTCGGTTGCGGCAGCAATCTGTACGCTCGACTTCGCAATCGCCCCGCTTTGATTGCGTTGACGCCGGCCATGATCGTCTTGGTACCCGGTGCGTTCGGATACCGCTCGCTCAGCGCGCTGTTGGACCATCAAACGATCGAGGGCGTCGAGTTTGGCTTTCACACGGTTTTGATCGCGATGTGCCTCGTCGGTGGGCTGCTAACGTCGAACGCCGTGGTGCCACCCAAGCGGATTTTGTGACCCGCGGCCGGGTCCGGCTGCTGCGGGGATCGCCGAAAACCTGCAACATCACTACAATCGAGCCCACCAAAACGAGCCACTTTACCAACACCTTTTCGATTTTTCCCCGAAGACCTTGATGACACGTCGAATTCTCGTCACCAGCGCTCTGCCGTACGCGAACGGTCCGATCCACATCGGCCATTTGGTCGAGTACATTCAAACCGACATTTGGGTCCGATTCCAGAAACTGCGGGGCAACCGCTGTCTCTACATCTGTGCGGATGACACGCACGGCACCGCGATCATGATTCGCGCGAGGAAAGAGGGGCGGAGCGAAGAAGAGCTGATCGCCGCGATGAGCAAATCGCATCAGCAGGACTTCGCCGGCTTTGGGATCGAATTTGACAACTATGGCAGCACCCACAGTGATGAAAACCGGGCCGTTTGCGCGAAGGTCTGGGAATCGCTGCGGCAAAACGACTTGATCGCGGAGCGACCGGTTCAGCAGCTCTATGATCCCGAAGCCAAGACGTTCTTGGCCGACCGTTTCGTTCGCGGAACGTGTCCCAAATGTGGACGCGCCGACCAACCGGGTGACAATTGTGTTTGCGGGCACACCTACAGCCCCACCGATCTGGTCGATCCCAAGAGCACGCTCAGTGGTGCAACGCCGGAACTTCGCGAAGCGATCCATCTGTTTGTCGAACTCGAGAAGCTACATGCGTTCCTTGCCGAATGGATCGACAGCAGTGATGCGTTGCAAAGCGAAACCGCAAATTATCTGAAGGGACATTTTCTGGCCGACGAGTTGCGAGATTGGGACATCAGCCGACCGGGGCCCTACTTTGGTTTCGAGATTCCCGATTCGCCCGGCAATTTTTGGTACGTCTGGTTCGACGCACCGATTGGATACATCGCCAGCACCCAGCAGTGGTGCGATGCAAACGGTGAGAAGCTCGAAGATTGGTGGAATAGCGATCAGTGCGAGATCCACCACTTTATCGGTAAGGACATCACTTACTTTCACACGTTGTTTTGGCCGGGCATGCTGAAGAGCGCCGGCTTTAGCTTGCCGACGAAAGTGCGGATCCACGGCTTCTTGACCGTTGCTGGTGAGAAAATGAGCAAGTCGACCGGTACCCTGGTCTCAGCGGAAACGTATCTGAAGCATTCCCAGCCCTCGTACCTGCGCTACTTCTATGCGACGAAATTGACGCCTCGAGTGGAAGATTTGGATCTTGGGATCGAAGAGTTTACAGACAAAATCAACAGTGATCTGGTTGGCAAGGTGGTGAACTTGGCTAGCCGTGTCGGTAAATTTGCCAACGCGACCGGTTTGTCGAAAACCTATCCAGATGACGATGGCATGTTTGAGGCCGCCGCGCAAATGGGGGATGAAATTGCCGCGGCCTACGAAGCGTGTGACTTCAGCCGGGCGATGCGGCGGATCATGGAACTCGCCGATGCCGCCAACCCCTTCGTCGAGCATTCCAAACCGTGGGAGATGAAAAAGGATCCCCAGCGCGTTGACGAATTGCGAGATGTCTGCACGATTGCACTGAACCTGTTTCGCCAATTGGCGATCTACCTTGCTCCCGTGTTACCCGATCTGGCGACCCAGTGCGGCGAACTACTGGGACAACCGATCACGTCGTGGGATCAGAGTAAAACACCGCTACTTGGAACCCCGGTGGCGAAATTCAAGCGAATGATGGACCGAGTTCAACCCGAGGATATCGAAAAGATGATTGAAGAAAGTAAGGAATTGGCCGCGGCCGACGCGGCATCCGCAAATTTGCCGACGTTTGAGGATAGCGATGGGCCGCTCAAGGAGGAACCTTTGGCGGAAGAAATCACGATCGAAGAGTTTGCGAAAGTCGACCTGCGTGTGGCTCGAGTGCTGAATGCCGAGCAGGTTCCTGAGGCGAATAAGTTGCTCAAGCTGACGCTCAGCCTTGGCGGGACCGAACGTCGACAAGTGTTTGCGGGAATCAAGGCTGCCTATCCACCCGAGGAGCTGATTGGTCGATTGGTCGTGATGGTTGCCAATTTGAAACCTCGCAAAATGCGATTTGGGCTGAGCGAAGGGATGGTCGCTGCATCCGGCCCTGGCGGTGCCGAGGTTTTCATTCTTGGCGTCGACGAAGGCGCGAAGCCTGGACAACGCGTTCATTGACAACCGCCTGGGAATGCCATGTTGCATCGACCAATCCATCGATTCCGAAGCTACCTGCTCGACCGACTTGTGTTGCGGCCGACGCGTGATTGGGTCGATCACGGTGCCCAAGAACGTGTGATGTTGTCAACGAGTGGCGGTCCCTTGGAAACGTTTTTGCATCGCCCTCTTGGCCCGCATCGTGACGATTCCACCGAGTCCGCGGATTTGCTGATCTTGAAGTTCCCAGGAACGGCCGGTCGTGCAGAGCGGTCGACGCCGTTCCCTGCGGAATCGTTGGACCGTCGCCGCGTTCACGTTTGGACTTGGAACCCGCCCGGATATGGTCGCAGTGCCGGTCGTGCGACCTTGGGAGGGATCGCCGATGCCAGCGTCGATTTCTACCAACAAGTTACCGAGCGATACCGCAATGCGTTGCCGCCGATTTGGCTGTGTGGAAATAGTCTCGGCTGCGTCACGGCGCTTCATGTCGCCGCCGTGGCGGAGCAGCCACCCGCAGGATTGATGCTGCGAAACCCGCCTCCGATTGATCAGGTGGTGCGCCGCGTTGCTGCAGCCTATCCGCTCGGTCGGCTGATCGATCCGGTGGTCGATCAATTGGCGTCCTCGATGAACGCACTGCACACCGCACCCCGTGTTCACGTGCCGGCGGTATTCCTGCAAAGCGAGCGTGATACGTTAGTTCCACCGGAGATGCAGCAACGGATCCGCGCCGTGTATGGCGGTCCTCAGCGACTGGTTCCTCTTCGCGGCCTTAGCCACGATGGGCTGATCGATGAAGAGCATCAAGCAAGCATTCGCGGCGCGATCGCGTGGCTGTGCCAGCAAAACGGCCTTTCCATTCTCACCACCTGACGAGCAAGGCTTCCAGCGATGCAATCCTCCGAGTCGAACGTCGCCATTCGTAAAGCAACCTCTCGTGACGCTGAGCAAGTTGCTGCGATCTACAACCACTACGTCGATCTGGGCGGAGCCACGTTTGATGGTGCGCACCAGACGGTCAGCGCGATCAGCACCCGGATCAATGCATCAGCACCCGACGGATGGTATGTGGCGGAAACGAACGACAAAATCGTCGGTTGGGCCTGTGCGCGTCGCTACAGCGAACGATACGGGTACCGCTTCAGTTGCGAAACGGCGATCTACATGATCGCGGAAGTCGCAGGTCGCGGGATTGCCGATCAACTGCAACAGCGGATTCATCGGCACTGCGTGACCTGCAACCTGCACCACGCGGTGGCACGAATCATCGCCAACAACCAACGCAGTCTCGCGTTCCATTACCGGCATGGCTACGAGCTTGTGGGCACCCAACGCGCCATTGGACGGATGGAAGATCGTTGGGTCGACGTCGTGATCTTGCAGAAGGTTTTCGGCTAGCTACTCTTTCATGGCGCGGTTGCGAATGGTTGCACCGCCCGACAGATTGGATACATTGAATCCACTTTGCTTCAGAATTCTCGCCGCGATGTGTCCGCGAACTCCGACCGCACAGGTGACCACGGTTTCGATCGCAGAATCCAATTCCAAGATTCGATCACGCAACTCGTCGACCGGAATGTGGATGACGCTGCTGACCTCGACCAAAGGCGATTTTTCGACTTCGCCAAGGGTCCGAACATCGACGACCTGTTTGCCGGTGAGGTCCGCATCGAACTCATCAAATTCTGTGATTTGGTCCAATTGGTTGCAGGCCGCAAAGGCTGCCATATGCACCGGATCCTTGGCCGAACCAAACGGCGGAGCGTAACACAGATCGACTCCTGCCAATTGCCGAACCGTACCGCCAAATTGCATCGCGGTTGCAATGACGTCGATTCGCTTGTCGACTCCTTCGCCACCGACGGCTTGGGCGCCAAGGATTTTTTCGGTTTCAGGATCGTACACCAATTTCAAGGTCATCATTTCCGCACCTGGGAAATAGCCAGCGTGATGCTTGGCGATGATCGTGACGCTGTTGGCGGCGATTCCAAACCGTTTTGCGAAACCACGCGTCATCCCCGTGCTGGCGGCGCTGCACTCAAACACGCGTACCACCGAAGTCCCCTGAACCGGCGGCATCGGATCGCTGTGGTCGGTAGCCGCATGTTGACCGGCCAAGCGACCGGCACGATTGGCAGGGCCGGCAAGAGCAATTCGCATCCGTTTTCCGGTTGGGCCGTAAACGTATTCACAAGCATCGCCCACGGCGTAGATCTCGGGATCACTCGTCTGCATGAACTCGTTGGTCAAGATCCCGCCGGTTTCGCCAAGTTCCAATCCAGCGTCGACTGCCAACTTCACGTTCGGACGAACGCCGATCCCTAACACAACTAAATCAGTATCGATGCGCGTGCCATCGCCCAGGATGACCGCGACTGCCCTCGCATTTTCATCGGTGACGATCTCGGAAACCCCACGGCCAAGAAAAAGCTGCACCCCCTTTCCGCTGGCCTCTGCCGCGATCGGTTCGGCCATTTCAGGGTCAAGCAGCGGCAGAACTTGCCGTTGCAGTTCAACAAGCGACACCTCGATGCTTCGTTCCACCAATTGCTCGACCATTTCGAGGCCAACATATCCAGCGCCGACCACAACCGTTCGGCGGGTCGAGTCCGCATCGACGATCGCTTTGATCCGGTCCATGTCGTCGAGATTACGAAGCGTCAAGACGTTCGAGGCGTCGGCACCTGGAATCGGGGGGTGAAGGGGGGATGCCCCAGGCGCGAGAATCAACTTGTCATAAGGGATCGACAGCGACTCACCCGTATCCGCTCGCCGCACTTCCACCTTCTTCTCGGACCGATCGATCGCGATGACCTCGTGTTGCGTCCGAACGTCCAGCCGAAAGCGACGCCGAAGAAATTCGGCCGACGCGACCACCAACGCCGAACGATCCGCGATCTCCCCACCGATGTGATAGGGAAGTCCACAATTGGCAAAAGAAACATCGCGATCCTTTTCCAGCAAAATGATCTCTGCCTGCTCGTTCATGCGCCGAGCGCGGGTTGCCGCTGACGCGCCGCCTGCGACTCCGCCAACAACCACAATCGTCCGAGGGTCACTCTTGTTTACTGCCATTTTGCTGATTCCTAAATCGAAGAGGTTGCTAGCGGATCAAATCGTCCCGCGCCGAGGCCCGCAGGCCTATATATCGTATCCTAGTGATATATCGAGTTAATAATTTTTTGAAAAGCCCACCCGCCATGGTTTTGGCGGATGGAGCCCCACAACCGGTAGGACCGCAGGTATGATTCCCGGTCGTCGGACGCATTTCAAGTCGAGTGACATGGCTACGAAGATCGAGGGGGTGTCGCTATACTACCGAACATGAATACCGAAAAATGTGAAACGTCGACAACCCGACGGACGATTTCGTTAGACCGCCAAGTTCGAATCGTTGCCGGCTCGCTGATTCTTGCCGGTGCAGTTTTGGCGTTGACGGTTCACTCCTACTTCGCGGGGATTTTTATCTTTGTGGGTGCAGGGCTCACCTTCGCAGGTCTATCGAACACCTGTGGCATGGGAATGTTGTTGAGCAAAATGCCCTGGAACCATCAGGTGTAACCACGGTGCATTCGAGTGGAAGGCCGTGATCAAATGTCGCCGTCTCGACAATGCTATCGCTGCTCGAGCAGCCATTGGTGGAGCACCCAGACGACCGCAGCCATCGATTTTCCGCTGCAATTTTCGGGGATGTCTTGCTCGGTGTGCCAATAGGCCGGTGCTCCGAACCCTGGGCGAGGGTAATCAAAATCGATCAGGTCGATGGTAGGGATTTTGGCGATTTGGTTCAACGGAAGGTGGTCGTCCTGGATGGTGTGTCGTGGCCGATCCACAAACGCTCGGACCCCAAGTTTCTTGGCGACTCGCCAGACTCCAACGGCGACATCGCGAGCGTATTTCAGACTGTTGGTTTCATAGTAAATCTTCAGCTCCTTGTCGCCAATCATATCGAGCAGGATTCCAGCGGCGTAGGGACTTTCATCGGTTTCGGCAGCGATTTTCTCAGCGAAGAAAGTCGAGCCCAGAAAGTAGTCATCTCGTCCCTGTTCAAAAACAAATTCTTCGCCGTCGAAGAGGACGATGTCGACTCCGATCTCAGTTGGCAAATCATCGAACTGGTTCGCCAATTCCATCAGTGCTGCGGTCCCGCTTGCTCCATCATTTGCCCCCACAAACACTCCTCTTGGATTTCGACGGTCTTGATCTGGGAACGGACGTGTGTCGTAATGGGCGCAGAACAGATAACGGTTCTGCTGCGCTGGATTCCATCGCGCCATCAGGTTTCCAAGTTCGACGTTCGAGCCATCTTGGGGATGGCGAATTTCAAACGTTTGCATCTGAACCGCCGCGCCGCAATTGCGAAAAAACTGGGTTAGCATCGCTTGTTGTTTTTCCATCCCCGTTGAACCGGAGGCTCGTGGACCGATTTCGCAGAGATCGACCAAGTAACCGAATACCCGCTGCTCGTCGTAGCGATCAGGGATGGCTCGCAGCGTTGGGCTTTCGATCTGAACGCCTCCACGATCAAAAATCCCCAACGCCATCGCGAACACTAGCGACACGATCACCAAGCCAAGCAGCACAATGATTCGTATCAACCATTGACGAAGCGCCGCATCGGGTGCGACAGGGATCGTGGAGTGAGCCTTTGGCGACGCTTTGGAGTGACTTTTGATGGTCTTGCTCATCAATCGAGACTTGTGAGGGGATGGAGGCTTGGCGAGCAAATCAGCTGCATGGGTTTGTGATTGATTCTCAGTACTGCTGAGCATGAAGCCATCCAATTTATTGAAAGTTGATCCGTTGTAAATCACCACAGTTCGGTCACACGACACCCTTCACCGTTTTTGAAACATCGGTTTTAGAGTATCGCAAGCGGATTCCGCTTTGATTCAAGGGTTCCACGGGTCACGCCGAGGCGGTTGGTTGCTTGCAATCTTCGCCAAACTTCGCTGCCCGACAATTCGCCCGCAAGCAGTTGCCGGTAGGTCGCGATCGTTTGTTGCGATTCCTTCGCGTTTTGTTCGAGCAACTCGACGCGAAACCAGCGAATGCCTTTGCGAATTAAATCGGCGACGATCTCGGATCCGCTTTGCGCGGTTGCATTGTACAGGGTGTTGCGACAGGCGACGTCGGCTTGCAGCGGATGCTCCGCCCCGACACGATCTCGCAGTGTCACGACGTGGCGATCACAGGGGCGCCCACAATTCGTCTTGTTGGTGCCGGGCGACAGCACGCTACAGAAAACGCAATGCTCCATGTGGAACATGGGCATGTGCTGGTGGATCACGATTTCCAAATCTGTCGGCCGGGCTGAGTCGACCAAGTCCATCAGTTGATCACGATTCAGGTCATACGACGCGGTCACTCGCTGCACACCAAGGTCCATCAACCACTCGGCCGAGCGATGGTTAGCCGTGTTGAGTGAGAAATCGGCCACCAGCGGTTTACCAAGTGTTTTGAGGTAGCCAACCGCTGCCAAGTTTCGAACCAGAAAGCAATCCGCATCGAGTCGCCGGAGGACACGCAAAAGTCCCATTTCGCCTGGTTTCTGAATCCGAACGTTCGCAATGCCAATCTTGGCATGGTGTTGGTGCGCGATCTGTACTGCATCTCGATAGTGGCGAACATCATGCAGGTCGGTATAGATCCAATCGACATCGCTAGAGGCGACCGCCTCTATTTGCTCAAGCGTTCGGCACAGCACAACCAACTGAGGTTTGGATGGCGTTATCACTTCGTCGACCGACCGTGGCAGGGGGGCGAGCAAAACACGCCCCGCTTCGGCGTCGATCGTCCGAACCGGCGGTTGCCTCAGCCGCAGGGTCAACGCATCGGTTAAAGTCCGTCGCAGTTGATTCAGCAAACTGGCCGGCACCATCGGTTCGCCTGTGATTGTTGCTTTGAGCGAGCGAAGTTCAAAGGAGGTCCCACCGAGTCGCTCCATTTTTTCTCGCAGCCTCGCTGCATTGGCAGGATGCTTGTTCGCCTTTTCGAGCACTTGGTCGCCCGAGACGCTAACGGTGATCCCACCGCTTGTCGTCGCCGAGAGCTGCAGCGTCTTTCCTGCCTCCGCACCGATCACCATGTCGATCGGTTGACGACTTTGCGGGTCTTCGCCAGCGAAACTCTGACGCAAACGACGGTTTAGCTTTGGATCATCGTTTTTGAAAACCAGATCACCACGCTGAACCCGTTGCCACTCGATTTCACCGCGTCCAAATCCAATCCATACGTCGGTGTCAGCTTCGACCGAATCGAATCGTTGGCCACGACCCGTTTCAAGCGAATAGATCCGGCCGCCTTGAAATTCTCCCTGCTGGACTTCAATGGCCAATCCATCGCCAAGTGTTACCGGAGCATCAACGTGAACAAGTATTCGGTCGGACTTGCAATCGAGAATCGCCCCCAGTCGAATGCCTCGTTTGGCGCTGTGGTCACCGGGCACAAGTCGTTTATGATCGTTGCCCTCAATCCAACCGGGAGAAAAGCCACGTGAAAACGACAACTCCATCTCACGGCGTGCCACATCGTCGACGTGCACCGCACCGGTCTGAATCGCATCATCAATCGCGGTGCGGTAGTGACCTGTGATATTTGCGACGTACTCTGCGGTCTTCAAGCGACCTTCGATTTTGAGTGAAGCCACCCCGGCATCGATCATGTCGGGAATCGCGGCATAGCCCGCTAAGTCTTGAGGGCTGAGTAGATAGCGAACTTCACCGAGGTCGCGGTCTTCACCATCCACGACAAGTTCGTACGGCAACCGACACGCTTGGGCACAATGCCCACGATTGGCGCTACGACCGCCAAGTGATTCGCTCGTCAAGCACTGACCACTGTACGCGACGCACAACGCGCCGTGAATGAAGCACTCCACGGGCATGTGGGTCGCTGCCGTGATCTTTCGGATTTCGGCGATCGAAAGCTCGCGTGCCAGCACCACACGCGACAACCCCAAGTCGGAAGCGACTTCGATGGTTTCGGCACTCGAAAGACTCATTTGAGTCGACGCATGAATCTCGAGCTCGGGGCAGATCGCATGGACGATCCTGGCGACGCCAAAGTCTTGAATCAACACGGCATCGACCCCCGAAGCTGCGACCGATTCAATCACTCCGATAAGGGGGGGCAATTCCGACGGGAATGCCAACGTGTTCATCGTTACATAGCCGCGAACACCTCGCGTGCGGAGCCAACTCATTAGATCGGGAAGGTCGGGAAGACCAAAATTCTTAGCTCGCACGCGAGCATTGAAGCCACAATCGAGCCCAAAGTAGATTGCATCGGCTCCGTTCTCGACGGCAGCACGCGCACATTCCCAATCACCCGCTGGAGCAAGAAGTTCAATGGATCGGCTGGCTGGCAGTCTCGGAGTTGGGTTCATGAGCCAAGTATGACAAGCAATCACGGATCTGGGAAACGGTTTTCGACACACCGAATCGACAGAGGGACGGGGTCCGCTACGATAACGGGGTCCGCTACGATAACGGGGTCCGCTACGATAACGGGGTCCGCTACGATAACGGGGTCCGCTACGATAACGGGGTCCGCTACGATAACGGGGTCCGCTACGATAACGGGGTCCGTTGCAGAACGGGCCCCGCCAGGACACGGGGCTAATTGAACGCCTTCGCGAATGGGACCACGAAAACCGTGAACAAACAGCAGCGTGCCGATCTTGTGTTGCGGCGGCTTGGGGAATTGTATCCTCATCCGCCGATCCCGCTGGACCACACCGATGAGTTTACTTTGCTGGTGGCGGTTTTGTTGAGCGCTCAGTGCACCGACAAGAAGGTGAATGAGGTGACGCCGGAATTGTTTGCTGCCGCAGCGACGGCGGAGCAAATGGTGGAGCTTGGCGAGCAAGAAATCTTACGAATCATTCGGCCGATTGGGCTATCCAACTCGAAATCCAAGAACCTGACTCGGCTTTCGCAGCGTCTGGTCGATGAGCATGGCGGTCAGGTTCCGAGGACCCTTGAACAACTCGAATCGCTTGCCGGTGTGGGACACAAGACCGCCAGCGTCGTAATGGCTCAAGCGTTCGGTGTGCCTGCATTTCCGGTTGATACCCATATTCATCGACTTGCTCAGCGGTGGGGATTGACCCGTGGAAAGAACGTCGTCGAAACCGAGCAAGACTTGAAAAAGCTATTCCCGCAAGCATGCTGGAACGATCTCCATCTTCAAATCATCTACTACGGCCGCGAACACTGTACCGCACGAGGCTGCGATGGCATGAAATGTGGGCTGTGTCGCGAGCTCTATCCGCAGCGAAAAAGCCCCGTGGTTTCGCGGAAAGCGTAGCGAAATCGTTCGCGAGTGAGCGTTGCGATGCATCGCACGCTCAGCCTAGGGACGGCGATCCAATTGTTGCTTGACCATCTCGACCGGAATGGGGATGCCACGCAAAACCCCGTCGATCACCAACTTATTGTCGACGGCTCCTTGGAATCGGGCCACAATCATCCTTCCACGGCGCAGCTTGATCAATTCGATCATCAAGATCAAACAATCGCCTGGATTGACAATGCCGCGAAAACGGACCTCATCGAGGCCACCAAAGCCAACCATTTCGGTTCCCAGCAGATCGTGCCGTTGAGCAAAGTAGCTCGCCAACTGGGCCACCGCCTCGAGCTGGATCACACCAGGCATGATCGGCATTCCGGGCATATGGCCGCGAATCCAAAACTCGTCTTCGGTCACATCCTTGTAGCCAACACACGCCAAGCGATCGACATCCTCGGCCAGGATAGCGGTGACCTGCGCCATCTCAAAGCGTTGCGGAATGAGCCTATGGATCGCCTCGGTATCCGCGATGGGATTCTCGAAATCCAAGCGGTCAAGATCGAAAATGAAGTCGCTTTTCGTCACAGATTCGTGCTAACGGAAAGGGGATTAGGTCTTGATCTTTTTGCGTTTGGCCTTGCGTGCTTTTGCACTGGCGGGGCGCTGCCCGTGATTCGCTTTTTTCAGTTTATGTTGTGGTTTAGCCATGAATCCTGACGTCATTTCAGATGGGGGAACAACGACCGAAGCAAGCCGCTTGTGGTCGGGGCGATCCGCTCGGCGGACCTTCGAACTGAAGAAAATAGCATGTTCGACGGCATTGCGGTAGTCGCAAGAAACAGGGTTCTTGGATTCCCGCAGAGAAAAAATCGTGAGCAAATGGAGGGAAAACTATCGCCAAATGGTCTTTTTTTGATACCACCGATCCGCTTGGCCCTGCAACGCATCGATTCGGATCGATTGGAGATCGGCAGCATCAATCGTCGGTTTCACGGCAGTCGCATTTTCCTTTGCGTTTTCCGCCACGGCCGGTCGAAACGCGATTCCGGACCGGCTCATCGATTGCTCCTGCTGTGGCTGAGCGGCCGAATACAGCGTGCTGTTGCGGACCGATGGAGGCATGAGTCGGTCCTCCGATGCCAAGCGACCTGAAGCCACTGGCTCGGAAGCAGCTGCCGGAGGAGTCCCCGCGGGAGCGTCAGCAACCCCCATTTTTTGCCGCAAGTACCATCCCGTTGGCTGAGCGCTTGCCAAGGCCGTCGCTGGGCCGTCAACCGACCGAGTGATCGCTTCGGCTGGCGTCTGATGTTGAGCCTGGACGACCGGATTGGCCGATGCCAAGGCAACCTTGCTCGGATCCGAAGCGAGATTCTGGTTGTTCTTGGCAAATTGGGCCGAAGGACCGCTGCCGGCGGCAACCCAAGAAAGCCAATAGTCTTGGAGCTCCGCGAGCGATTCGTACCCGTAGTGCTTGCGGATATTTGCGGTCCAAGATCGGTGCTGCACGTAATCATGCAAGAAGTTGATAAACGAACGCGGCCCTTGCTGATCGATCAGAAAGCTGCACACCGAATAGCCTTGGGCATACATTGGCAACACGTCGCCAGGGTACTCGGTCAAGAGGAACAGCTTGTTCATGGGAATTCCGCGTTGCGTTCGCAGAAATTCTCGCAGCTTGGTCTCGTGCTTCTGTTTTTCGGAGCGATGTTCGACCGTGGTACAAATTCCCTCATCGGCCCATCGAGGCAACGGTTGACCAAAATGGGTGGCCAAGATCGTGTGAGTCACTTCGTGTGGCAATACGCTGTCGAGAATGCGTTCTGGCGTGCCGACGACCTCCATTTGAAAATCGCGAACCGGCGAGCGGTTGTAGGTCGTTACCCCTTGGGCAGCCAAGTTCGCACCGGCGACCACGCGGACCGGACAGGGCGTCGGCCACGGTGGCAGCGGATTGCCGAGCCAGTAGGAGGCCAAATCGCTGCGGTATCGCTCGGCCGCATCGCCAACCGCGCGAGCAAGCTGTGCGTTGGGCGCCTGGATAATGAAATTTCGGGTTCGAAAGTCGGCGGCATCCGATGATCCAGCCAACCAAGTCCCCAGCACCCCTATGGTGACTGCGAACAGACAACGACGTAATTTTGATCCGGCTTCCATGCCGTAAACTCCCGCTGGTTCGGTTGATTCTCTCGAGTCCTTCGAGCAGGCAGTCTAGGGGAAGAGCATCGCTGGGAGAAAGACGAATAATCGAAAATCCCCTCGAACCCGAGCGACAGGCGTCACGCTGCAACTTTCGAAAGCAGCCTGAGCTGCCTGAATACCGCCAGCGGCTACAGGTATTTTGCTAGCGGTCCCCCTCTTGTCGCGCGGGCATCGACTTTCGCGGTCGTTGCAGCATCTTCGATCAACGGGGGTGCGTGCCAAGGTTTCACTCTTGCATCGATCAGCAACGGGCCGTGGCAGCCCCAATGCTTGTCAACGACCGCCGACCGAACACCCTCAATGTCGGTCGCGGGATTGCTTCGAGTGAACGTCGTCCACAGCCAATTGCCCAAGTTCGCGGCGGCAAAACGGCTGTCGTCGACCAACGTGACCAGTGGAAACTCATTGAGCCGATCATCTTGGTGCATCCAATGGGCCAACCGTTCGATGTCAGCACGGTTTTCGTCAGTGGCAAATCGGGGAGATTGGACCGCCAACACGCCCGAAAAAACCACTCGCGGCTGGGCAAACCCGTCCGGCAGGGAATACTCGCTTGGAAGCTGTGAGGGGAGCTCTCGGATCGCTGGACCACATGCTGCGATCGCCACTTTCGAGCCACGGTTCCATCCTGTGCCGCTGTAATCAAGCGTGTCGATCGTGGTCTTGGTATAGAAATGCAAGTCGCGACGCCAATCGACTCGCCGGAGCATCTGCTGCAAGAACCGCTGGACATCGTGAATGTCCAGCTTGCCGTCGGGGTCGTCGGTGATCCACAGATACTTGGCGAGCGACAATTGACCATTACCCAAAATCGCGTTGGCTTGAATCAGCAACTCCTGTGGTTCCGAGGCATTCAGGAACGGCATGTACCGTTCGCTGCCGATCGCCAGCAACAAGGGATGCACGCCGGCAGCGTCGACGGCATGAACGGCCTTCACTCCTGGGATCACGTCGGGGATGATCGGGTCGGTGAGCTCGTGGATCAGTTGGCCAAAGGTGGTGTCTTCTTGGGGCGGTCGACCGACGACCGTGAAGGGCCAGATCGCGCCGTCACGATGCCAGACCTGGTCCACCGTCATGACCGGAGCCGGGTGTTGCAGGCTGTAGTAACCCAAGTGGTCGCCAAACGGACCCTCGGGCATGGTTTGGTGGGGGTCAATGCTGCCAAGAATCGCGAAATCGGCATCGGCATACAGCGGTGCATGGTCCCCACGAATCATGCGAATGCGTCGTCCGGCAAGCGCGCCAGCAAAGATCAATTCGGTAAGACCTTCTGGCAACGGCATGACCGCCGCAACGGTCATCGCGGGGGCCCCGCCCACCGTGATGGCAACCCGAACCTTGTCACCACGATTGAGTGCCGAACGATGATGAACGCCGATGCCTCGCTGCAATTGGTAGTGCAGGCCTACTTGTTGGTTCGTCGCATATTCATTTCCTGACAATTGAATTCGGTACATCCCCAAGTTGGTTCGCATCAAATCGTCGGGCGCTACTGGATCGCAACTGAGCACTTGGGGGAGGGTGATGAATCCCCCGCCATCCTTGGGCCAACTTTTCAGCCTTGGCAAGTCGGAAAGACTGCAGGAGTGCGTTTTCACCGGTCCGCGAGACGTTTTTGCCGGCAAGGTGTGCAGCGCCGTCAAAGGCAGAGCGGCGTAGCGAAACGGACGCTTCGGCAGCGCCGAGGGATCCACTTTGATCTCAATCAAACGACGAACCGCTTCTAAGGTATGCCGAAACAAAAACCGGGCCTGTTCGAGCGATCCAAACAGGTTGGCCGCCATCGGAAAACGGGTCCCATGGACGTTGCGGAACAAGACCGCCGGCCCACCGTTGGCGTACACGCGGCGTTGGATTTCAGCGATTTCGAGATTGGGATCCACCGGGTCATCGACCTCGATCAAACGGCCAGCGGCTCGCAAGTCGTCGACCACGTCTCGGGTGCTTCGGTGTTTCAAAAGTTTACTCTCGGAGGGGCTTTATGCTTCGTTTCGGCAACGCTCTAGGATAACCGGCGTTGGCGGCTTAGACTAACCACCCCGTTTTTACTTCCGCTCCACTGGTTCGAACGATTGCGATCCTATGCTTGAAAGCTCTCCCCTTCCTTCCCCCGGCATCGAGCGATTCGAGTTATCGATTACCGAGTCGTCCGCCGACGTGTTGGTCGTTGGTCTTGCCGAGGGTGAAGATCGGACGGCGACGCTCCATGAAATCAACGCCTGGGGTGACGGCTGGATCGACCGGCTCGTTGAACGGGGGTTGGTCAATGCGAAATGCGGCGAAGTCAACAAGCTGGTCTCCCCATTCTCCGCAGGGGCCCCCATCATACTGATGGTGGGAGTTGGCAAGCTCGCGGACCTGACCCGATCGCATGCATTTGATCTGACTGCGACCGCGGTACGGGCTCTCGCCGATCCGTTGCAGCGGCGAATCGAGTTTGCGATGGCCGAGTGTTTTGATGCTTCCGCTCATGATGCCTTGGTTGCCGGGGCGCTGAACGCCTGCGAGAACCAAGCGATCTATCAATCCGATCCCAAAGCCTTGGTACCGAAAACCCTTGCGTTCTCTGGGCTGGACGAGGAGGCGATTCGGCGTGGCAAGATCGTGGGGGATTCGATGGTGCAGACACGTCGATGGGTCAACGAACCGCCGTCGAGACTCTATCCCGAGAGTTTTGCGAATGCCGCAACGGCTCTCGCCGCCGACGTCGGTTTGTCGGTTGAAGTGTGGGATGAAACAAGATTGGAAGCGGAAGGGTGTCGCGCGATCCTGGCGGTGGGATCGGGGTCGAGTCGGCCGCCGCGATTGGTCCTCCTTCGGCATCATGGCGGTGGTAGCGAACCGCCGATTGCCTTGGTTGGCAAAGGAGTCACATTCGACAGTGGTGGCCTGTCACTGAAGCCAAGTGAGTCCATGGCGGATATGAAATGTGATATGGCGGGAGCCGCGACGGTGTTGGGCGTGATGAGTGCAATTGCTCGACTGGGGGTCAAACGCAACGTGATCGGTCTCTGCGGGTTGGCGGAGAATATGGTCAGCGGCGATAGCTATAAACTTGGCGATGTGATTGAAACCAGAAAGGGAACCACGATTGAGATTCTGAACACCGATGCCGAAGGGCGCGTGGTCTTGGCCGACACCCTTGATGTCGCCGTTCAGTTTTCCCCTTCGGCGATGGTCGATTTGGCAACGCTCACGGGGGCCTGCATGGTTGCGTTGGGGACCGAAGTTGCTGGTTTGATGACCAACGAACAATCGATTTGCGATCAGCTTTCGGCCGCAGCGCAATCGGAGGGGGAACCTGTCTGGCAATTGCCGATGTTTGATCTTTACGACGAGAAGGTCAAGAGTAAGGTTGCCGACATCAAGAACGTTGGCGAAGGCCGCTGGGGTGGCGCGATCACGGCGGCCAAGTTCCTGCAACAGTTTGTCGGAGACACGCCTTGGGTGCACATCGACATTGCGGGCCCCGCGTTTGCCGACTCAGCAAAACCACACCGTGACGCCGGAGCAACCGGAGTGATGGTACGGACGCTACTGAACTGGATTGAAAATCGTTAACAGCCTATCCGCAGCTTCGGAAAACGTTTTCGCGGCCCTACTTTGCTTTCGCCGTGCCTGGCCAAAACTTTTTCCACTTGCTTGTCGCCGCTTTCTCAGGGCTGGCTTCACTCTCGTCTGGCACCACCAACTGGTCTTGCAGTTTCGCAGCCAAGTCGCGGATCGCCTGAGTGATCGCAGCCTTGGGGGCCTGCGTGATCAGCGGAACACCGTTGTTGCGAACCTCGACCATCGTGCGATAATCGTTTGGCAACAAGGCAAAAACCTCTCGTCCGAGCGTTTCCTTGGCTTTCTTTAAGCTAATCTGACCCGAATCTAAGCCCGCGCGGTTGACGACGATTTCGACTTTTTCGTGCAGGTTATCCAGCTCTTCGAAACTCATCATCAACCGGACCACATTGCGCAGACAGGGCAAATCCAACTGCGTGACCAACAAGACTCGCGTCGCATTTTCCATTGCGGCCAAATCCACTTGGCTGTACGTCTTCGACAAGTCGATGACGAGGTGGGTGAACGACGCCTTGAGCAAGCCGATAACCTTGCGAATGCTCTCGGCGTTGATCGACTCTGTGTCATGCAGTTCCACCGGTCGTGGCAGCAAGTACAAGCCGCTGGTGTGTTTTGTCAGTGATCGCTTGAGTAACTGAATGTCAAGCCGCGAAACATTTTGGACGACATCGGCGAGGGTATAGTCCGGGATCGAATCGAGAAACACGTCCGCGTCACCGAGCGCCAAATCAAGGTCTAACAGCGCGACACTGTTTTGTGGATCGGAAGCCAACACGCAGCCAAGATTGACGGCCGTGCTGGTCGTTCCGACACCTCCGGTCGCACCCGCAACCGCAATCACTTCGCAGACTCGAGCTCCCCCTTCGCTGCTGCCGTATTTGAGGTGGCTGATTCGATCAAGTGTGCTGGCCAACTCTTCACGGGTCAGCGGGAGTGTCAGGAATTCACGGGCCCCCGCGCGAATGGTTCTCAAGATCTGATGACCATCGGTATTCTCGCTGACGGCAAGCAGCGCCGTTTCAGGAGCAACGGATGCCAACCGCTGAATCAACTCAATCGCTTTATCGGGATTCGCGTCGAGGGCAACGACTCCGACATCCGGCGCGGTCTGCTCAATGATGTCGGGATAGAACTCGTAGCGGGAACAGTCGGCCTCGAGCCACACTGTGTCTAACCCCACGAGCATCCCCTTCAAGGATTCTCGGGTTGCGTCGTTGGGATCGACGAGGGCAATTCTCAGTACGTTACTCATAGCAATTCTATTACCGATGTTGAATTCATGAAGAATCAGCTTGGATCGGACCGATTCGAAACGGTCGGTCCGGCTTAGCTAGTTCTGCGGAGCCACGACGGTGACGCCATCGCCGACAATCATCGGTTCGGCTCCGGGGACAATGGCTCCGGGGGGATAGAGAGGACCGCCGAGCACTTGTTGATCGTAACCTTGTGGGTAGCCACCTTGGCTTGGATAGCCGGCCTGATTCGGATCGGCACAATACCCGCCTTGACTCAAAGTGTTGCAGGTACCATCGCCCTTCAAGTTAGGCACTTCGATGAATCCTTTGCCGTAGAATTCGCAATCGGTTGGATTGCCCGTACTCAAACCCGGTCCGCCACAAGGCACCTCAAAGGGATCCATGGCTGCGACGACTTCGGGAGTGACCGTGACGAGCAATTCGATGTCGTTGCGTCGTTCTTCCACTCGTCGGAACAAGGATCCGATGTACGGCAGTTCGCCAAAGAACGGAGTGGCTCGGCGTTTCGATTCCGTCCGGCTTTGTAGCAGACCCGCAATCGCGAAGGTTTGCCCCGCTTGCATTTCCACTGCGGTTTCGACGTAGCGATGCGTGAACGCATAGACTTGCGTTCCGTCACGGATGATCGATCGAGCGGTATCGACTTCGCTAACTTCCGGGCGGACTTCCAATCGAATTCGACCCGGGCCAACCACGAACGGCAGAAAATCAACGGCTGTTCCATACTCTTCATAGTTCACCGTCACGGCACCATTCCCCGTCGGAACGATGTAGGGGACCTTCCCACCCACGATGAATCTTGCTGGACGACCATGGGTTGCAACGACAGTGGGTTCGGCGAGTAGTTTTAGCAAGTCATCTTGGCGAAGCGCCTTGATCAATGCATCAAAATTGCCCGTCATGATTCGTGCGTTGGCCCCATCCGTTTTGGAAGCGATTTCAAACAGCCGCGCTGCTCCGACACCATCAAATGCCGAAGCGGGAACATCGGCCAGGTTTGCGGGTGCGTTCATCAACAAATTGCCGTTACTGAGCACGGTCAAGTCGACACCGAGATCGCGCAACTTGGTCCGCGAAACTTCCATGATCTTGGTGTGCAGCAGCACCTGCTGGACACCGACGACCTTAATGTTGTTGACCACGGTTGGATAGAACTGTTCGACGATTGCCACGGCACGATCGACGTCATCGACGCTGGTGACCGTACCTGAAATGATCGCACTGGCATTGACTGGCATCACTTTCAACGAGGCATAAGGCAATTGTGATGCCAAGATACCTTCGACTTCCCTCGCGTCGGCCGTGACCGTTACATCGACGGTATAGAGCTTGTCATTGGTATCCCACAGGTTCAGCTGAGTGGTCCCGGGGGTCTTTGCGAAGACTTGAATTTGGTTTTGCGAAACCGGTGTCGCACCAATCACTTCTTCATTGTGTACTTGAAACTTGGGGATTCGTTCTTCAAGTGTCAAGATACGGCTACTCTTGACCAACATTTCGAGCCGTTCGACCGACTGTGAGATGCTGTGACTCGCCGTCGATTCACTTGACGTCAACCGGACCGGTTCAGCACCGTTGGTCGTTGTCAGCGGGCTGGACACCAAAAAGCAAAATGCGAGCATCGAAGATGCAGCGAATTTGGCTGTCAGTCGGTTCGTTTCCATCGCGAAAGCATCCTTGCGAGGGCCTATCCATGTTGAGCCAAGCCAAAGCATCCGTGCTTTGCCGAGATTCATCAGGCCGTTGCGGGTAACAGTTCAGGTTCAAAAGGGCGAGAGATCAGGTATTGCTACAGTTTCTCTCTAAGGAATTCTAGTATCCGTTGGGCGAGCTCATGCCTTCAGCGGGTGGCTGAAAGAAGGGGCTGTCTTCACCGTTCAGGTAGCGGTAGTCCGGCGGCGTCATCGGCTGCCCGGCGGCCGGACCGTTGGGTTGTGGTTGGTTCTCTTCCGACAACTCCTCGTCGGCGGCGGTTTGCTCTTTCGCCCCGGTATCGTTCAAGATCACCGGCAACTCGTTTTCGGCGATCCAGTATTCAATCATGCGGCCTTCGACCATTTTGATCATCTTGAAGCCATCTTTTTTCTTTTTCTTCGAGACGGGAGTGATGGGCGATTGCGGTGCAACGGGTTCTTGAACGGCATTGCGATTTGCTTCTTGAGCGGCTTGATAGTCGGCCAACCACGTCATGAATTCCTGGCCGGCTTCGCTGGGACCTTCTTGCTCCACCGCAGCGTCATAGTCACCAGGATTGCCAAGGCTAAGACGGATTTTTCCAAGTTCATTCGCCGAGATCCATGCATCCACGTCACCACTATGGATCAGCAATTGGATGGTGCGAGCCGTTGTGGGACGTTCATTCTCGTCAACGATTCGATCGGTGTTTCCGTCAATCGCAAAAATCCGCACGCCGTTGAGGACCGTTTTGGTCGTGGTTCGCGGAATCAGTTCGCTTTTTGTAAAGTAAGCCATGACGTTGACTCGGTCACCCGGTTGGACCAAGTTGGAAATGCTATTCTCGACGTCCGCTTTCATTGCTACCACGCTGAAACCTTTCGGGATCGTTGCGGAGTTGGTGTCCATTAACTTGACCGGCATGACCGCTTCGCCAGCATAGAATTTTTGTCTTGCAAACTTGCCTTCGAGCGTCTTCAAGTCACCGACGGATCCCTCAGGAATCCGATCGGCTGGCCACGGTTCCAGACGGATTTTTTCGGGCGTAATTTCCTCGCCCAACTCAATTGCCTTGGCGGCAACAAAGATCTCGATCGTCGGCGCTGAACCACCTCCCGTATTTCGGGCCTGCATCCATTGACTAATGCCGATGGCTGCAACGGTCCCGCATACGATGGCGAGTAACAGAATGAGTGATTTGTTTCGCATGGCTAATTCAGACGTCCCATGGTGGGGATCAGTTCGCTACGGCGGAAGGGAGACAACAACGCTCGATTCAGCGCGGTTGGATCGTTCCGATTCATAGGGGTTTTCGGTGCAGACAGTGGCACCGCTGCAACCCGCACGATCGGCGAGTTACGACCGCTGTAACCCGTTAGAACGACCCGGACTACCAGGTTGCCCCAGACGGTGTCTCTTCACACAGAAAAAGGGGTGCATCACACACCCCTTGAGTCAGTCGCCGGTTGCTAGTGGACCGTCAGCATTAAGTTTTAGGGTAGTGGATTTCGCCAGAAATCCGTCACTCAAATGTTCTTCGGGACTTCTGGCGAAGCCCACTACGTCCCAACTCGCAGTTTTAACCTTGACGGTCCACTAGAGCCAGCAACAAGCTTTGCTAAACCAGCATTCCGGCGATCGCGAAGTAGGCAATCGAACCGATGGCCATGGGAATCCCATAGGGCAGCAGTTTCATGGTCGGTTTTCGCTCTCGAGCAATCTTGGAGAGTTTCGACGGGCTACGAACCGTCTTCCATTCGTGCAAGATCTGGTGGGCCATCGCGTAATGCTTGTGCCACTGGCCACTGGCGAGAATCATAAACAACGCCATCACCCCGCCGACGATCGCAGTCGCTGCGAAGGCCCACAACGTGACGATCGCTCCGAGCCAAGCGCCCACGCCGGCGAGCAGTTTCACGTCGCCGCCGCCCATGCCACCGACATTTCGGAGCACCAACAACAACATCATGCCAACAAAGGTGCCGAGTAGGCTGAAACCGAATCCGTGAATCCCGGATTGCAGGGTCCAGTGAACCCAGCCGCAGAGGATAAAGGGGAACGTTAACCAGTTTGGCACCTTTAGAATCGCGCCATCAATCACTGCAGCGATGATCAAAACGACGGTAACAAACCAAACCGTCCAGTGTTCGGCCATGCCGTGAAACAGAGTATCCATGTGTCGTTCTTCCCCGAGAATGTTTGCTGTGAAGGTGTGCGGTAAAGGTCTTTGGTGAGCGAGCCGATTCGATCGGAGTGCAACCGCGGGTCAGCGGGTGATCTTCGCTAGGTTGCTGTCGCGCCACGAGGAGCGTGGCTGGATTTGGAAACCGGTTTTATGCCTCGCTTCAACTAGCGAGGGCCAACCATCCAGCTGAACATTGCAAACAGCAACGTGACGAAACAACAGGAAAGTTGCCAAGCGTAAGCTGCTGCGTCGGCTGGAATCAGTGGGTAATTCATAGGTAGGTTCTCCCGTCTCTCTCAATCCGGGACATTTTGTAATTTCTTGAAGATGCAAGCACCGCTTGTCGGTTGGCATCCCGCGTGTTTGCCGTCAGGCACGTATCAAACAAGCGAACCCAAGCAGCTGGCACCGACCGCGGGCGCGATCGATGCCAGAGTCTGCGTGGAATTCTGTTGGTCAGGCCACTACCGAAGTAGCGGCAATGGATCAGGATCCACCGCCGATTGCCGTGCCGACTTCTTCGAACTTGGCTTTCGAGTTCGTACCGATGGTACCAACTGCTGCCAAGCAAACGACAACGATCAAAGCAAGCATGACAGCGTATTCAACCGCAGTTGGGCCATCTTCTTCTTTCAGGAAGTTAACAATACCTTCAGCAAAACTCTTCATGTCTCTCTCCTCGCGAGTGAGATGTGGATCGTCTAGGTGGGGGACCCACAACGACGACAACTAAGTAAAGATCGATTCGACGTGAAACGACCCTAACGAAGGGCAGTCTCGTCTCCGACGTTCGTTTAACGCTCCTTGGTAAACCATTCGTCGAAAAAACCCGTAAGCTCTCGACTCCTCGTTCACCCCGGCAGCTCGGCTTTCCTGAAGCAACCGTGCTCGCTACGAAGAACGAACACCATTCACTCACGGACCCGTGGCTTTGCGCCCCGCCTTCTCAAGCGGTATGCCTTTGTCGAAGGAGCGAAACTGACCAGCCATTCCGGCGATCCCAACACAGGAAACGCTTTCACGCTGGCAGCGGAACGAACTACGATCCGCTCACTCTTTCTACTTTGAAGGTACGATACGTTTTGCCACAGTCAAAAAACGCGGGTCAACGAAGCCTTAACGATTAGCGAAAGGGGCCAGTCATGAGGGTTGGATGGGTTATCAGGTCGCAGTGCCCCTGTGGTAGGGTCGACAGTCGTTCACAACGACAGGTTGTATTAGCGAACGACACGGCTTTGAGGATTATCGGCATCGGCTTGCGGGATGCTTGATTGGCAAAGAGAATACAGGTTCGTTTGCGAAATTTGAAAAAGGAGAAATCGATGGACGATCAACGACGGGGCGACCCCTCCTGGCGAGATCAGCTCAGCCGCAATGCGGGAAACCAGCCCGACACACTGGTCTCGCTGTGTGACGCGTTTCTGCAGGAGGTTCCGATGTTGGTTCGCAATCTCGAACAAGCCGTGGCCAGCGGGAATACCAAATCATTGCGGATCGCTGCCCATACGCTCAAATCCTGTCTGCGCTACATCGCCCCTGATGAGGACGTCGCGTTGGCCGCGACCATCGAAGCGAACGCGGATTCACCGGAATCGATCACTGCGAACCAGGTCGATCAACTCAGGCGAACGGCAAGCGAATGGTGCGAGTGCGTCGAGCTGCTGCGTCAAGAAACGGTTGATGGGAACGCTTGATCGAATCGCTTTGGCGGGCATGACTCCCCCCGCTGGTCCCGTTTGGGTTAGAATTTAGACTTATGGCCCCCTCCCTTTCGGAGGTCGTCCGGTTTTTAAGTTGTTGATTGAAAAAGACATACAGGATTTACCTCTCCCTCTGGGAGAGGTCAAGCCTAAGCGAGGGAGAGGGAAAACGGGCTGCGATGACAGCATGAAATTCCAGCACGGTTTCCATACCGGCCCTCCCCCTCGCTGCGCTCGACCCCTCCCGCTGCGCGGGCAGGGGTGGTTGGATACCTAAACACTGTATTCGTCACAACTTAAAAACCGGACGACCTCTTCGTCATGGGGTCACCGTTTTTTTCTTATTGATGGTTCATTTCAAACAAAGAGTGCTCCTATGGCTAGTGTCTTGCTCTGCGAAGACAGCCCGACTCACATGATGCTGATGCAAACGTTGCTTGAAGAGGATGCTCACGAGGTACGTTGTGCCGAAGACGGACGCCGGGGCATGGCCTTGATTGCTGAAGCCATGCCGGATGTCGTCGTCACGGATTTGCGGATGCCTGAGATGAACGGACTTGAGCTGGTTCAAGCGATTGTTGAAAACTATCCGAAATTGCCCGCGGTCGTTGTCACGGCGCGCGGGAGCGAGGATTTGGCGGTTGACGCGTTGGCGCTCGGTGCCGCTAACTTTGTGCCAAAAAACTCACTCAACGTTCTACTCAATCCCGTGGTTCGACGTACGGTCTCGTTTGCACGAAGCGACCAATTTTACGAACCGTTCGCAGCTCAAATGCGTTCACCCGAGTTCTACTACAAGCTGGGGAACACACTCGATGCGATCACTCCCGCCTCTCAGTTTGTGATCGAGGCGCTCGTCGCGGCCAACGAAATGAATCCCACTCAACGGGTCCGCGTGGGAATGGCGGTTGCCAGTGCGCTGTTCAATGCCATCAGCTACGGAAATTTAGAATTGAAAGATGAGGATCCACGAATTGCAGGGTACATCGCAGGCGATCCTGCTTGCCGACAAGCATTGACCGAGCAAGCTGAATCACCAGCCTTTCGCAAACGGTTCGTTCACCTAAAGGTCTCCGTAGGCAAAGCGGATACGCGAATCTCTGTTTCCCATGACGGTCCAGGCCGCATCGCGCGTTTCAACCCGGCACCGGGAACGCCGGAATCGTTCGAGCTCGAACAATGCCGTGGGATGATGCTGATCACCAGCTACATGGATGATATGGTTTTTAATTCGGATTACAGCGAAGTGGTGATGGTGAAGAACCATAGCGTGGCGCCGCAAAGCCTCTCGCCAGCCTAGGCTAGGATGAGGGATGCCCTAATCCGAACGGGTCATCCAAATCGATGGCTGGTTGCGGCGAGGCGGATTCTTGTTTCTCCGACTCGTCAGACGGCACAAAAAAATCGCCGGCGTCGTCCTGAACCCGTCGTTGACGTTGCGTCCTTTCCTGGTCGCGTTTTTCCCGATACGACCCCGAGATCAAGCGATCTTCTCGTCCTTCGCCTGCCGCGATCACGATCGCCGATTTCTTCAAGACGCCCGCTTGTTTGACGTTGATGACGTGACACCGAGTTTGGCACAATCCGCATCCAACGCATTGGTCTGCTAACACAACGGGGGCAAGGAAACCGCTGCCTTCGATCGGCATACCCAAGTCGTCGACTTGTGTGTGCACTTGGGTAAACTCAATGGCCTGATAGCCGGCCGCGTTGCACTCATCGACGCACAATTGACATGCGGCAATGCCGGCGATGGGCAGGCAGGTCGATTCGTTGACAATCGCTAGCCCCATCCTTGCCACCCGTTTTTCTTCGATGGGTAAAGCACGGATCGCCCCCGTGGGACAGACTTGGCCGCAGGCATTGCAGCTTGATTCGCAACCTGCCCAATCCGCATTCACCAAGGGGGCCCATAGCCCCGCGAGCCCTTGCTCGAACCCTTCGAGCTGTAAGACATGATTCGGGCATGCCTTAAAACACTCACCGCAGCGAATGCACATTTGCAGAAACTCTGCTTCGGGCACGCTGCCAGGTGGGCGAACCGGTCGCGGTTCCGCCAAACCAGCCAAGGTAGAACCGCCGCTTCCGATCGAATGGACAAGGATTCCACTGCCCACCGCGGCCGCGGTAGTTCCGGCTGCCAGTGAAAGAAAGCCCCGTCGTCCGATCGCGGTTTCATTCGTCGCTGGATCATTCGCCAGCTTTAATTGGGTCTCATCACCGCGTGCCACAAACTTGATTGCGTGAACCGGGCACACCCCACCACAGCTCTGACAGAGGGTGCAATCCGTCGTGCGAGTCGTGAAGTCAGGCTTGATTGCGTCAAACGGACAGATCTCAACGCACTTGTCACAGTGAATGCAACTCGATTCCACCTTCCGCTCGGTCAGCCGAACGAGATTGCCAAGGGAGAAGACGGCCCCGCTGGGGCAAACGTATTTGCACCAAAAGCGTGGCCGCAGGAATCCCAGCGCAAAGACACCGAAAAACAACGCGATGGAAAGGAGGTGGCCCCCATGAATCGCTGGGACCTGATGCCAACCACGCAGGGTTCCCGTTTGTAGCGGGTCGCCCAACAACAGCATGCCTCGCGTGATCACAGGAATCGCTGCAACATAACCCGACACAAGGACGCCAAACACGGCACAGAGGAGCGTCCCAAGAAGCAGGTAGTACTTGATGTGAACCCACCATCCGTCCGCTTCGATCCGAAACCGGGAAAGACGCGAACCGACGGACCAATCAAATAGATCGATCAACGTACCGAGTGGACAGAGGTAACCACAGAAACCGCGAGGAATGAAGATGCAAATCACCAACAGAATTGCGGCACAAGCCAACGACCCGACCCAACTGCGCGACGCGATCGCGGTGGAGAGGCTAACCAGCGGATCGATCGACAGAAACAACTCGGCCGGCAAACGCTCTTTTTGATGGAGGTGGTCGGCGTAATGTGACGGCCAAGCGACAGGAGACGTTTCGGCAAGCGTCCAAGGTCCTGGGCTTACCAACATCTGACTCAACCGGTCGGCTGACAAGGCTTCAAGGGGCTGAAGGGTGAGTCCGTTTTCAATCAGATTTCCCTTCGTGAAGCCACCAAGAAATCCCTGTTGATCATTGGCTGCGGCGCCATCGATCACATAAACCAAGTCCTTCGTCTCTCGTAGCCAGGAAGGGATTTCTTCGCGCTGCCATGTCACCGTACCATCGGCGTTGAGTTCCGAAAGAGTCCAGTGGGTCGAGTGCCGGCCTGATGTTTGTAGTTTTGCATCGTAGGGCCAGCAGACGTAGAAGAACAAAAACAGAAAAAGCAAAAAGCAAGCGGCTTGTGTCACGCGACGCGCAGGAGACGCTGCCACAGTGGGGCCAAGGCGCCGAAGCCATTGACGAATTTTTCCCGCTCGCCCACGCTCGGTGTCCGAGAACCAAGATGCTGGAAGAAAACGTTTTGCGTTTTCCGTCGGCAACCATGTGCAAGGATTCGAGCGGCCAGCACGTCGTTTTCGCAAAGCGGGAAGAAACCAATTCAGCCGAATCGTTCGATTCCTTCGGTTCACTTTGGATTCCCTTTGGCCAATGCCTTTGCGGTCGCATTAACGATCGCCTGTGAGGTAATCGTTGCACCGGTCGTCCCGTCAATCCCTTGGACCGATTGCTTTGCGAGGATCTGCTTGGGCGTGTCCGTCAACGCTGCATAGAACTGTTTTTCGGTATGGCGGGTAACACGAATGTCGTCGATTCGATGGTCCGAAACGACCACTTCGACGTCGACGGGACCTGTGTAGCCAATGCTGCTGTCGCGATAGGTGCCATCAGCGACGTTGCGAACGTCCGCTTGGTCAACCAACCGAATCGCCTCGATACTGTCTTTGGCACGACTGTGGAATCGATCGGTCACCGCAGGATTTCGAAAGTGCGGCAAACTCAGGACTTGCTCGTAAAACTGAATCGCGTCCGGGTACCGCCCCGCCTGCCGACAAGCATCCCCCGCCAACATGCACGCCGCGTGAGCTTGTGATGTTGACAGTGCCGACTTGCCCAATTGGATCGCTCGATCCGTTTGTCCCATGTCACCAAGCAGTTTGATTGCTTGAACGGGAAGCGGAGAGGCCGCGAGCAGTTCCATCGCCATCGACTCACAACCGAGTCGCCAATAACACTCAGCCAACTCGATCTTTAGATTGTTGTTCGGCAGTGGATGGAGTTGACGAAGCCAAAACGCCGCCCGCGGGTAGTCTTGGAAAAGCTGAAAATACATTCGTCCCAAGGTTTGCATGTCGCGCGCCAGAAGCTCGGGCGAATGCTTGTGCAACGTCATCTCATGGTGAACCAGTCGTGTGCCTGATCTCCATCGCGAAGGATTCGGATAGATGATGTCCCACAAATATTGGCCAACATTGGCTTGATTGTTCCACTGGCGATTCGGTGGCCGCATTGGCCAAGATACATCGAGTGTGTTGGGATAGTCCAAGGGCGTTGACGCAAACCAATCCGGGGGCGTGCGACCGGCTGAATCGATCAATGCCAATAATTCCGATTCCGAGCGAATGACGCGAGTTTCACCACGCACCGCGTGCTTCTCCGTCAGCACATGGCGTTTCCCGTCAATCGTGACCGCATGCACTTGCGAAAACGCAAACGTATTGACACGAGTTTGGTTGCCGAGGGTCACTTCAAAGTCGAATTCCTTTTCCGCTTGCCGAATGCTTGTGACTTTGCCTTTGGCTTTCACGCCACTGAGCATTTCGACCCAATCTTCTGTCGCTGACGCGTTGACGGGGCAGATCCCTAGCAAACACACTGCGAATAGAAAGCCAACCGGTCTGTCGATCCGCGATCGATTCGTTCCTTCCTTCACGAGACTATTTTCCTTTCTTGGGATTGAGCGGTAACACATTGGCTCGTTCGGCATAGGCTTGCCATTGTTTGGCCATCTTTGAGACTCGCTCTGGCATTTCGTCACTCAAGTCGTGCTGTTCGCTACGGTCCTTGGCAATGTCATAAAGTTCCCATTCGCCTTTGGCTCCCATCGCGACCAATTTGTAGTCACCGATGCGGATGGCGCGGTTTCCTTCATGTTCCCAGTAGATCGCTTCGCGTTGCAGCGGTTTCCCTTCGAACAGCGGCACCAAGCTTTCGCCTTCCATCGGCTTAATGGATTTGCCGTCATGATAGGTTTTCGGGTACTCCACACCTGCGACGTCAACCGCGGTCGCCATCAAGTCGATCAAATGGCCAGGCGTCGATTCCAATTCGCCATGACGTTTGATCTTGTTCGGCCAAACGGCGATCAGCGGCGTCGAGATGCCCCCTTCATGCGTCCAATGTTTGTATTCGCGGAAAGGTGTGTTCGAAACCGTTGCCCAACCGCGTCCGTAACCAATCGCCGTGTCCGCTGGGCCAGCCATCGACCCCTTGCCGGTTCGCATCGGATACCCGTCACGAGACTGCTTGGGGGTCATGTCGGGTTGCAAAAACCCTGCTGCTTGGACCGGTAACGAAGGCTGGTCGGCTCGCGGCCCCCCTTTGCCACCTCGGCCGTACCCTTCGGCGCAGCCACCATTGTCTTGCAAGAAGCAGATCAACGTGTTGTCGTATTGGCCAGTCGATTTGAGGGATTCCACGATTCGGCCGATCCCGCGATCCATGCAATCGATCATTGCCGCGTAGACCTCCATGTTTCGTTTGTCCCAATCCCAAAAGTCCGTCTCTTTCCACTTTTGCGAAATGGGCCAATTCACGGTGCTGTTGCGATCAATCAATCCCATCTCGATCATGCGTTGATAGCGAGCATCGCGGATCGCATCATAGCCTGCGTCGTAGCGTCCTTCGTATTTGGCGATGTCGTTTGGAAGAGCATGCATGGGCCAGTGGGCTGCGGTGAAGGCGACATATAGAAAGAATGGCTTGTCGCCGGCTTGCATGTGATGGTCTTTGATAAAACGCGACGCATGATCCGCAATGGCGTCGGTGTAGTAATAGGTTTCACCGGGCCATTGGCTGGGCGGGTACTCGGGATCTGCAAAGGGCGAGATGTATTGGTTGTTGCGAGTCAGTGTATTGGGATCAAAAAAGCTGCCGGCGCCATGAATCGTTCCGTAGAATCGATCGAAGCCGCGTTGCATGGGCCAATTGTATTTGTCGGCTTCGGATTGCGGACGCGTGACAGAAGTGACGTGCCATTTTCCTGCCATGTAGGACTGATAATCCGCGGATTTCAGAGCTTCGGGAATCGTGACACAATTGCGATTCAAGTTGCCGCGATATCCATCCACGCCACGATCTTCCATCATGTGACCGACACCCGCTTGGTGAGGGTACAGACCCGTTATCAAACTCGCTCGAGTTGGACAGCAGCGAGCGGTGTTGTAGAACTGCGTGAACCGGAGACCGCTTTCAGCTAAGGTCGCCAAATGAGGCGTTTCGATTTCGCCTCCATACGGACCAATATCCGAGAATCCCATGTCATCGGATAGGATGTAGACGATGTTGGGACGCTCTGGGGATTCGGCTGCCACCATGACCCGAGAAACAAACGGGATCAACATCAATGCAAAGGGAAGCATCCGGACCAGTGGATTCCCGAACGGTCCTGTTCGCCAAAGCGACCGCGTTGGGTTGGATTCACGGAGGGGCATCATGAGCACGATCTTTCGTAGATGATTCGCGAAGGGCGGCGCAGAAGCGTACGTCCGTCGTTTCGGCCGTCCTCCGCACCCTGGTCAGGATGGACATCCTGACAAACAAGAACGCATGATACACGATTGGCTTCGCCGATTGGGTGACCAACACGCTGGTAGGCCTCGTATTCCGCCGCAGCTCAATTTTCGGGAAGGGCCGATTCCTACCTGCCACACTCTCAAGTGATTTGGCCGGTGGGAACCGGCCCTACTTCGAACGCCTACCCACAATTCAAGCTGAGTCGGAATACGAGTGCCGACACCTTATTGGGCCGTTCCCGAAACCGAGGAGGTCTCGAGCGACAATTCGTCGCAGGCATGATGTGAACCGGGGGCCGGGCGGATCTCCACGGCGCCGCGGCGAACCACTCCCATGGCTCCTGCGGGAATCCGCAAATGGACCGTGACCTTCTCTTCCCCATATTCTCGCGACAAGACTTCGCCTTTGGCCGACAAATAGGCCAACAGCTTTCCATCGCCTGGATGAACATCGACTTCAATGTCGTAGAACTCGCGGCCGAGTGCTTCGCCCACGGCCTCCTCGAGTAACCCGATACCCTTTTTACTCATGGCGCTGACGGGAATCGCATTGGGGTATCGATCCAAGACGCGATTGAGCACGGCGGGATTCTGGATGGCGTCAATCTTGTTGAGCACCAGCAGCGTGTTCTTTTCTTCGATTTCCAGCTCTTTTAGCACGCTGTAAACAGCGCTAATCTGTTCAAACACCGTCGGACTGCTTGCGTCGGCAACGTGTAGCAGCAAGTCGGCCTGACGAGTTTCTTCAAGGGTTGACTTAAAACTGGCAACCAACGAGTGAGGCAAATCACGAATGAACCCAACGGTATCGCTAAGCAGGACCACGCCCCATCCGGGCAATTGCCAGCGACGAGTCCGTGTATCGAGTGTCGCAAACAACTTGTCTTTCGCCAGCACGTTGGCTTCCGTCAACGCATTCATCAGCGTGCTCTTGCCCGCATTGGTGTAGCCAACAATCGAGACCGTTGGCGCTTCGTTTCGCGCGGCGACTTGTTGTTCGCGCCGACGTTCGACCTTGCCGAGCTCCTGCTTCAAGTCGAAAATCCGTTTCTGAGCCAATCGGCGGTCCACTTCCAACTGTTTTTCCCCCGGGCCACGCATTCCAACGCCCATCGCTTGGCGTGACAGGTGGGTCCACATCCGTTTCAAGCGTGGCAGAGAATACTCGAGTTGAGCCAATTCGATCGCCAGCCGCGATTCGTGAGTCCTCGCGCCCGCAGCAAAAATATCGAGGATCAATTCGGTGCGGACGAGCACCTTGACACCCGTCGCTTTTTCCAAGTTTCGCACTTGAGCCGGCGAAAGATCGTTATCGAAAATGACCACGTCCGCATCGTGCCGCTCGACCATCAAGCGAAGCTCTTCGACTTTCCCTTTTCCAAAGAAGGTGGAAGACTCAGGAGTCGATCGCCGCTGAACCAGTTCATCAACAACTTGCGTCCCTGCGGTGATGGCCAGCCCATGAAGTTCCTCCAGCGGATCGGCCTCGACCGTTTGGTCAGGCATAATCAGCCGAGCCAAGATGCTTCGCTCTGGCGAATCACCACGAAGTTTATTTTGTTCTCGCACGATTTTGTGGGGTGTCTCCGAATCAGATAGGGAAAGGGGAGTCAAACTGATTATAGTCGTCCGCGACCAAAATCGTAGGGCGGCACGGCCACCGTGGCTCGTTTCCCAGACGCTGCTAAGACGACACGTTTGCCACGCAAAAGGCTCGCCTCGTGGCATCGATTAGACTACTTAAAACTCGATTTTGAACGCAAAAGATGGTGATAATGCTGGGCAAAGCGGTGGGACTCGTCGCGGACGTATTGCAGCAAACGAAGCGCATAGGCACTCTTGCTCAACCGAATCGGTTCGGATTCGCCAGGTCGAAAAATTTCTTCGTCTCGTTTCGCCAGGGAAATGACCGTCGGCGGAGAGATGTCTTGGTCGCGAAATGCTGCCATGGCGGCATTCAATTGGCCCTTGCCACCGTCGATCAACAAGATATCCGGAAACGAATCCCCCTCGTCTGAGAGTCGCCGAAAACGACGGGAAACGACTTCGTACATACTGCGGAAATCATCGATTCCATCCACGTTTTGAATCCGAAACCGCCGATAGCCCGGTTTGAAGGGCAACCCATCAATGAATTGAACCAAGCTGGCGACCGTTTCACCACCGCCTAAATGTGCAATGTCCATCCCTTCAATGATCCGTGGTGTTTCAGCCAGCCCAAGCACTTTGCGAAGTCCCGTCAGTCCCTTTTGGGGATCGATGTAAAAAACCTCGGGCTGAACATGAGTGTCCAATTCACCGCGGTCTTCTAATCGCTCGAGCATCCCAATCTCATCACGCAGCACTGCGGCACGCTCGAACTCGAGTGATTTGCTGGCCGAAATCATCTCGTCATGCATTTCTTTGAGTAGCCGTTTCTTGCCACCTTCCATGAAGGTCTGCAAGCGGCGAATGTCTCGACGGTAGTCTTCTTTGCCGATACGGAAATTGCACGGTGCCGTGCATTGATGGATGCTCGCCAACAAACAGGGGCGAAACCACTTCCAACGTTCATCGGATTCGCTGATGTCGAGGGTGCAGGTACGGAACTTAAAGATCCGCTGAAGCACCTGAATGGCACCTCGCAGCGAACCAGCACTTGGAAAGGGTCCGTAAAGCTTCACGCCCTTTTCACGCGGTTCACGCGTTACCTCAACCCGTGGAAACTCGTCTCGTGTCGTGATCATCAAGTAAGGGAATGTCTTGTCGTCTTTCAAATCCTTGTTGTGTTTGGGTTGAATGTCTTTGATCAGTCGCGATTCCATCAACAATGCATCGACTTCGCTGTCGCATTCGACATAATCGATGTCGGCAATTTCGCCTACCCACGGAGCGGTTCGCTGGTCTTCCGCTGCAGCTTTGAGAAAGTAGCTGCTGGCCCGACTGCGCAGGTTCTTGGCTTTGCCAACATAGATGACTCGTCCTGCGGCGTCCTTCATCAAATAGACTCCCGGGATTTGCGGGAACGTCTTGACCTTGATCGCAGCATGATCGAACCCGAGGTCATCGGGTGAGGGCGCATCGTTCTTTTTCGACAGATCCGTCATGGGGTATTGGAGTTCAACCTTCCAGGTTGTGACCGAATGAGATGTTTCGCAACGATTCCGTTCCTCATCCTTCCCGTTCCAGAAGGGCTTTGAATTCCTCTTCGGTCAATACGGTTACTCCCAATTTCTCTGCCTTTGCTAGCTTGCTTCCAGCCTTTTCGCCCGCCACCACAAAATCCGTATTCTTGCTGACGGTACTTGCCGCCCGACCACCGAGTTTTTCAATCAGGGATTTGATTTCGTCCCTTTTATAGTGAGCTAACGTGCCGGTAACGACAAGCGTTTTTCCCGCCAAAGGGCCTTCGCCTTGCTCGGGATCGGTATTCGGCTGCGTCAGGTCGACGTTTGCATCATCCAATGCGTCGAGCACGGCAGCTCCATAATCGCTGTGCAAGAACTCGTACAGACTGTTCGCGATCGCGTCACCAATCTCGTGAATCGCTGCCAAATCCGCTGCGGATGCGCTGCGCAGCTTTGCCAGTGTCGGATATTGGCGAGTGATTAACTGCGCCACGCGTGGGCCGACATGACGGATCGAGATCGACGATAACACTCGTGCCAGCCCCCGCGACCGACTTGCTTCGATTCCGGCGATCAAGTTCTCGGCATTCTTGTTGCCGACTTGCACGTCGATCAGGGTGCCGTCTTTCCCTTTCCGCGGTTTCAGCCAATGGAGCTTGGCAATCTGGTCGACCGTCAGCCGATACAAATCGGCATAGCTCGAAACAACATCGCGACCCATCAAGAGATCCACAAACTCTTCGCCGAGTCCATCAATCTCCATTCCAGGGCGACTGCCAAAGTAGATCAACCGTTGACGCAGCTGAGCCGGACAGGTTGGACTGGGGCAGCGAATGTAGACGCCTCCTTCGTCACGAACCAATTCGGTTCCACACTCAGGGCAATGGGTTGGAAACTCAAATGGCGGCAACTCCTGTTTCCGTTCGTGCTTCTCAACACGCACGACCTTGGGGATGATCTTACCCGCTTTCTCAACCACCACCACGTCGCCCTCGCGGACATCCAAACGTTCAATCTCGTCGGCGTTATGGAGTGATGCCCGCGAAACCGTCGTCTCGGCAATTTCAACGGGTTGCAAATGAGCAACCGGAGTAATCGTTCCCGTCTTTCCAACCTGAACGCTGATCGATTCCAAGACCGTCGTCGCTTCATATCGCTCGAACTTGTACGCAATCAACCATCGAGGGCTCTTGCTGCGAATACCAAGTTCGTCGCGCTGATCAAATCGATTCACTTTGAAAACGATCCCGTCAACCTCAAACGGCAAATCGGGCATCGCTTCTTCGAGGACGGCAACCGCTTTCAAAGCATCCGCTGAGTTCTTCAGCAGCTGAACTTCGGGCGTTGGAGGGATGCCCCATTTGCGAACTGCACGCAGGAATCCGATATGGTCTTGGACGTTCAGGCCATCCGTTTCACCCACACCATGACAAAAGAACTTCAGATTGCGCTGCGCCGCGATGGCCGGATCAAGCAACCGAATCGTACCTGCCGTCACATTTCGCGTGTTCTTGTACGCTTCGGATCCCGCTTCGGATTGACGCAGATTCAAATCGGCCAAATCGGCGTTGGTCATGTACACCTCACCGCGAACCTCCAAGACGGCTGGTGGGTCGTTTCCGAGCAATCGTAGCGGTAGGTCGCGGATCGTGCGGACGTTGTGGGTAATGTCGTCACCGACTTGACCGTTGCCGCGGGTTAACGCGACCGCAAGTGTGCCGTTTTCATATCGAATCGACGCGGCGACGCCATCGATCTTGTATTCCATGACCCACTCGGTTGGCCCGCCAAGTGCTTTCTCGGTCCGATCAAAGTAGGCCTTCAACTCCTCGCGGCTATAGGTATTGTCAATCGATAGCATCGGGACCGCGTGGGGCACCTGAACCAAATGAGGGACGGGGGCGTCCCCAATGCGCTGCGTTGGCGAATCCGCAGAGGCCAAATGGGGATGTTCGATTTCGAGTTGCCTGAGCTGCTCGAGCAGTCGGTCATACTCCAGATCCGACACTTCCGGCTTGGCTTCCAGGTAGTACAAATGGTCGAGTCTGCGGATTTTTTCCCGCAATTCCGTCATGCGTTTGGCAACCGATTCGTTCACAGTGTTGACGAGATTGTTGGAGGAGGTCGTGGAATTAAGACGGATCGCACGAATTGTAGCAGCAGTCGACGGTGGTTGTTGATCCCCTTGAAACCAATCGGCCACCTGCAAAAAGGCCGGAAAATGACAGCAAAATATCTCTCTTTCCGTGGACCTGTCTTTCGGGCTATTCTCGTCCCCAGCTCAACAAAACCGTCGAAACCGAGGATGCCTTCAAATGGCCGACATCTATTTTGCCAAAGTACCGATCCGCAATGCCTATCTTCGCGTCCGTAACCGGATGTCGAGGGCCAGCGGTTTTTCCAGCTTGATGCAGCGATACGGCATCAACTTGGTCTTGGATGTCGGTGCAAACAAAGGCCAATACGCCCGTGAACTGATTCGCACAGGCTACCGCGGCCGGATTGTTTCGTTTGAGCCGCTACCGTCTGCATTTGAAAAGCTAAAACTAAACCGATGGAGTTTCGGGGATTGGCAAGTGGAGCCGATTGCCTTAGGGGCTGAAAACACGACCGCCACACTCAATGTTGCCGGCAATTCACAGAGCAGCTCGCTGCAGCCGATGCTGGACGCTCACGTCAATGCGGCGCCAAGTGCCGCCTATGTCGATACCTGCGAGGTCGAAGTGCGGCGACTTGACGGCCTGTATGACCAGTACTGGAAAGCGGGCGATCGCTGCTATTTGAAGCTTGATGTGCAGGGCCATGAGCATCAGGTCATCGCAGGTGCATCGGGCTGTCTCGACCGGGTGGTGGCCATACAGATGGAACTGTCCATGCGTCCTCTTTACCAAGGTGCGGAAACCTGGCAACAAGCGATCGAATCGATGCAGCAGCTTGGCTATCAGTTGATGTCACTGTCACCCGGTTTCGGTGATCAAGCCACAGGCGAAATGCTGCAAGCCGATGGATTTTTCGTTCGACGCGAAGAAGTGGAAAAACTAAAAAAACAGTCCCAGCGATTGGCGGCTTAGGAACGACGAAACCCCAAGGGACATGATCCTACTCACGCCCCAAGACTTGAACGCCTTTCTTTTGAACCGTCAGCGTGATCCCACGGGTTTCACCGGGATCGATGGAGAAATTGCCGGAGCGGTGATAGGAATTCGGCTCCGTCGCGGGAAGCTCGTACTGCGGATGCGTGACGCTGACGGAAATGTGATCCTTTCCGGGGATCCCCGAAATCGTCGCCTGTCCCTTTGCATCGGTCGTGGCCACAAAAGGCTTGTCTGACAGCGTTTTCGAGTCCGCCGTCTTCAACGCTTGGCGTGCCGAGGTGAGCCACCGGGGCGTGCGGAAATAGGTTCCGAAAATGAGGCTCGGCCCGGGGGTGAAAACGATGCCCGGCGACAGCGAGATCACTGCGTTGGACACGGGTTTGCCCGCTGGGTCGACAATCTGAAAATTCACCGTCGCGGCCCGCTCCATTTCAATCACGCATGGCTCGGAATCCTCGCTTGAACATACTTGCGAGACGGTGAACGACCGTTGCATCGATTCCGCATGCTGCATGGTCGTGACGTAGGGGATGCGAGCGAGCAGCTCGGCCGCCGGCGGAGTCGCCGAAACAAAGCCCTCACAATCCGCGACCACTTGCAGTTCGGAACACGGGGGGATCGATTCAAACACGAAGGAACCATCGGGGTTGACGGTCGTTGTTTCACACCAATCAATCGATTGCCGATTGACTGCGGCGTTGGGCTTGCTCGAGAGTGCGACGGTCAATGCCACGCGTCCATCGATGACGGGACGCGGAACTCGATCGCTCAACACACCGCGAAGTGTTTCTCCTGTCCTCATCGGCAGATCGACAAGGTTGCCAGTCAAGTCGATCGGCTCACTGAACAAAGTGGGCGTCCCTTCGCGATAACGGACCAACATGACCGATTGGATCGACGGGTCCAGAGGCGGCGAATGGAGCGTACCATCCTGATGGAGTTGCCATGCAGGATTCTGCGTTTGGTCAGACAAAACGGCATACAAATCCTCGCTGATCCGCTGTTGCGTCTTCGCATCGACCGCCGTTGCCGTGAAGCGTCGCCCCGGAGTCAAGCTGGCCTCGATCGGTGAATCGACGCTGTACTCTTGGTGGAAGGGTGCATATTCGGGATGCTGAATCATCAGCATGATCGTTCCTGTTTTCATCTGTTCGTAGACGAAGAGCGGGTATTCGACGGTCGCCTTCCCGCGGCGGTTGGTTGCGGATGATGCCGTCATCGCATGGTTCCCATAGGCACTCGCCGATTCGTCCACGGTTCGAAGACCCACGACTTGTGCCTCGGCGCCCACCACGGGCGTTCCACTCGGATCGACGACGGTCACACGAACCCTTCCTCTGGCCTGGTCAGGGTTGGCATAAAGCGGAAGGAAGTTCACTCCGATTGTCCCGGCGACAACGAAGACCGTCGTGAACGCCAAACCCGCGAGCACTTTGGTCAACCCGTTCGGTTCGCGAACGAAACCGTCGGAACCGATCTGTCGCACTCGAGCAACCACCTCGCTTTGACGCAAGAACGCAAGCGCGAACGGTTGTTCCAGTGACCGATGCAAGCCAATGGCTAAGTCGGCAAGCATCTTTGCATAGCTTGGGCGGTCTCCCTTGGATGCGACCGCATCGCATCGCACATCACAGGCGAATCGATGTGCCGAGGGAAGCTTCCACACCAGCGGGATCGGCCAGAAAAAGATCTGTGTGATCCGAGCAAGAAGCGACCACGCTAAGTCGCGTCCTTGGAGATGGCTGCATTCGTGGGCCGTTACAAAGCGGAGTTGCTCGTCGCTCAGATGGCCAAGCAGCGACTCAGGAAACAAGATCATGGGACGGTGGATCCCGGTTGTCATCGGAACCGAAATGCCGGATGAAGCCATGACGTCGGGTGGATCAGGTAACCCCATCGATCGAGAAACCGAACCAACGAAGTCGACGATGCGGTCCTCCGCTGTGTCTGCCTGCCGCAAAACCAATCGCAGGGCGATGAATTGACGTAATATCCTTAGCAACATCAACCCAGCGATCGCGATGTACCCGAAACACGCCGCGATTGTGATTCGCTCACGCAGAACCGCGAACGAAAACGCAAAGGCATGCTGAGCGTTATCGCCCCTGCGCAGATTCTGAATCGACGCCGCCGGCTGAGAGGTTGCGGCAGGGGATGCCGAGCCCGGTGCGTCGGCTGTGGACGTGATCACCGGCTCCGTGATCACCGGCTCAAGCGCAGGCCCCTGATGAGCTGGTAGCAAGTGGGTCCATTGGGTCTGCCATTCGTTTTGCGGTGATCGCTCCGCGAATTGGAAACCCCAGCCGGAGAGAAAGGGGGTGGTGCCTACCATCACGAATAAACCAACCATCGTGAATCGCCAAAGGTAAACAGGAAACCGAACGCTGAAACGTCGAAGGGTCCCGTGCAGTAGCCAGGCAATTGACAAGACAAGCGTGGTGCGGAGCAACACGAGCGCGAGGATCAATTCCGGTCCACTGAGTTGTAACCTGCTCATGGTGAGTCCCCCTTGGAGTTGTCTTCTGCGGTTCTTTGATCCGTGATTTCTTTGAGCATGGCCAAATCGGCATCGCTCAGCTTTTCGCGACGGAGGAGTTCCATGATCAAATCTGTCTTGGATCCCCCGGTAAAGACTTCAGCCATCCGCTGCATCGTTCGCGAGAACTGGGCTGACCGGCGTGTGCGTGCGCGATAGGCGAACGCCTTGCCGGATTTTTTTCGCGACAGGTATCCCTTTTGCAACAGATTTCGCAGCACCGAGCGAAGCGTTGCATTTTCAATGCTCCAACCAAACGCTGCCTGGATCTCCGCCGGTTTCTGATCGGGTGCCTGCCACAGAATCCGTAATGCCTCGCGTTCGTTTTCGTTCAACTCATCCATCGTAAATCCTCCCATGCCAACACGGCATCAAGTGTGAAACTATCACACTTGATGCCGACGGTCAAGCACAATGTGTGAAAACTTCACAGATGGGCGATGCGTGAGCGCGACGGCCATTTCCTCTCACTTTGTTTTCCGGAACAAATCGTTCAGGCAACCTTACGGCGGCTTGAGAAGTGCTGAAACGAACCATTGGATTTGATTCCCGATGGCCGTGTTGATGCGAAACAGGGGCCCTTACCGCGAAGCGGTTAGATTCCAGAGCCCAGGGTCGACGCGCAGCGGCGCACCCTGGGGCCACTTGAATGAGCTCTATCGATCCAAGAAATCACGAACTGCGCGATGCACGTTCGGCTGCAAAATGATCGACAAATGGGTAGCCCAAAGGGATCGAGTCTGGGCATGCTCAACCACTTTGGGAGGACGGATCCAGACGTCGAGATTGGCCCACAGAATCAATCGACGGATGCCGGGTCCTACATCGCTGTTTTCTGACGCTCGCGTGGCACTCGCCATCACGGGGACTTCCGGAATCAAGCCGCAGCCTATCGCTCGGAGTCCCTTCGCCACGGGGCTGGCGTTCATGATCGGGGCAATCGAAACCAGATGCGTCACGCGGTGATTCTTGGCTTCGGCGATCGCTTGCCGAGCAACCCAATCACCGAAGCTGTGTGTGACGATCGCAATCGTTCCCCGCTCGCTTCGATTGGCAGCGCTGATCTCGAGACGCAAACGGTCGATGCTTCGATCCAACGACCGAAACGCCCAGCGATCCCGCCAAATTTGTGTGCGGAGCGATGTCTTCCTGAGCGAATAGCGTAGCGGCTGCATCAGCAGACGAGGCTCAAAAAAACCTGGTACCAGAACGATTTGGTCAATCATGGATTTCGTCAAGCCGCGAACGGGACGCTCGCATGTCTCGTGGTCGGTCACACCTTGATTTGAGGGTGGCCGCGACTCCGCAGAGGGTGTTCACGCTGTGAGCTGGGCCAAGATTTTGTTCAACGTTTTGCTCGGGCGCATTGCGGCGGATGTCTTTTCTTGGTCGGGAAAATAGTAGCCGCCAAGATCCACGGCCTTGCCTTGTGCCGCTGCCAATTCGTCAACAATCGTCGGTTCTTGTTCTTCCATTGCCTTAGCGACGGGCGTGAAAGTGTTCGAGAGCTCCGAGTCGATCGTTTGATCTGCCAGTGCACGGGCCCAGTACATCGCCAGATAAAAATGGCTGCCTCGTGTGTCAATCTCCCCCACTTTTCGTGATGGTGACTTGTCGTTCTGTAGAAAACGTTCCGTAGCCGTTTCGAGAGCTTTAGCCAGGACGTCAATCTTCGGATTGCTTTTCTTGCGCCCCAGGTCTTCCAGGGAGACCGCCAAGGCAAGGAATTCGCCAAGCGAATCCCATCGCAAATGGCCTTCGCTAACAAATTGCTGGACATGTTTTGGAGCGGAGCCTCCCGCGCCGGTTTCATACAAACCGCCTCCCGCAAGCAGTGGGACGATCGACAACATTTTTGCACTCGTCCCCAGTTCCAAAATGGGGAACAAGTCGGTCAGATAATCTCGTAGGACATTGCCGGTCACCGAGATCGTATCCAGTCCCTCAGACGCCCGCTCGCAAGTCACTTGTGTTGCTGCGACCGGATCGAGAATCCGAAGGTCCAGCCCGCTGGTTTCGTGGTCTTTCAGGTAGCTTTCGACCTTGGCAATCAAATTCGCGTCGTGGGCACGATTCTTATCGAGCCAAAAGATCGCCGTGGTTCCCGTGATCCGCGCGCGATCGACAGCAAGTTTGACCCAGTCCCGGATCGCGACATCCTTGGTTTGGCACATTCGCCAAACATCCCCTTTTTCGACCTGATGTTCGAAAATCACCTTTCCGGCTGCGTTGGTGACACGGACGGTACCGCTTGCAGGGATTTCAAACGTCTTGTCGTGCGAACCGTATTCCTCCGCTTTCTTGGCCATCAGCCCCACATTGCTGACCGTCCCCATCTTGGTGACATCAAAGGCGCCGTTCTTTTTACAAAAGTCGATGGTTTGTTGGTAAACGCCTGCGTAACAACGGTCGGGGATGATCGCCTTGGTGGGCTGCAACTTTCCATCCGGCCCCCACATCATCCCGGACGAACGAATCGCTGCCGGCATCGACGCATCAATGATCACATCACTTGGTACATGCAAATTGGTGATGCCGCGATCGGAGTCCACCATGGCTAACGATGGGCCTCGCTGGTAGACGGCCTCGATATCGGCTTGGATCTCGGCTTGCCTTGCCTTCGGTAAACCAGCCAACTTGGCTTCGAGTCCTCCCATTCCGTTCTTCGGGTCGACGGCGAGTGTCTCAAACGTTTCGGCGTGTTTCGTAAAGATGTCGGCAAAGTAGACGCTGACAGCGTGTCCGAATAGGATCGGATCGGACACCTTCATCATGGTCGCTTTCAGATGCAGTGACAGCAACACACCACTTTTGCGAGCGGCTTCGATTTCGCGATTGTAAAACGCTTGCAGACTGCTGACGCTCATCACCGAGGCGTCGACCACTTCGCCAGCATCAACCGGAACCGATTCTCGCAACACGATTTCTTTCCCATCATCACCCGAGAGTGTGATTTTCAAGGGACTGGAATCGTCAAGTACAGCCGATTTTTCGGAACCGTAAAAATCACCTTCGGTCATGTGTGCAACATGCGATGGACAATCGGCGGTCCACTTGCCCATCGAATGGGGATGAGCTTGGGCGTACTTCTTTACCGGAGTCGCAACACGCCGATCCGAATTGCCTTCGCGGAGTACCGGGTTCACCGCACTGCCAAGCACCGAGGCGTACTTCGCACGCGTTTGCGTTTCCTGATCGGTTTTCGGGTCAGCGGGGAAGTCGGGAACCGCATAGCCTCGGGACTGAAGCTCTTGGATCGCCGCAGTCAATTGGGGAATCGACGCGCTAATGTTAGGCAGTTTGATGATGTTGGCTTCGGGGTTCTTGACCCGTTCGCCAAGTTCGGCCAAGGCGTCGGAAACAGCCGAACTGCCAGCGGCCTCCGGAAAAGCCGCCAAAATACGACCCGCCAACGAGATGTCTTTTGTCGCGATGGTGACGCCCGCAGTCGCACCATACGCCTCGACGATCGGCAACCAGGAAAACGTCGCCAACGCCGGAGCTTCGTCGGTGTGGGTATAGATGAGATCCGCGGTCGATTCGGACATGGTCAGCCTACAGGAGAAATGGGTGCGAAGAATACGCCCAAAGGGTGGCTATTACCGAGGAAAATGTCAATAACCGAACCCGGATGCAAACCCGCATCGGGGCTGCGGTGGTCCCCTGCGCCCGCTGCGTCGCTACAATGATCAATGCTTAAGGGCACGATCTACTACATCCTTCCCTCGTTGATTCGCAAAAAGACTTTCATGCCGACCCCCAAACGCTCCACCTCGCTCGTTCGCTTGTTCGCGTTTCTGACCCTCGTTTCGGTGGCGATGCTTGGTGCCGCTGAGCGGCCCAATGTCGTTGTGATTCTAAGTGATGACCAGGGTTGGGGCGATCTCAGTCTGAATGGCAACGTCAACCTGAGCACTCCGAAGATTGACTCGCTCGCCCGCGACGGGGCCAGTTTCGATCGCTTTTATGTTTGTCCCGTTTGTTCACCGACTCGTGCCGAGTTTTTGACGGGACGCTATCACCCGCGCGGCAAGGTCTATAGCACCTCCTCGGGGGGCGAACGCTTGAATTTAGACGAAATCACCATCGCTGACACGTTTAAGGCCGCTGGCTATGCGACTGCGGCGTTTGGCAAATGGCATAACGGGATGCAGTACCCCTACCATCCCTGTGGCCGCGGGTTCGATGAGTACTACGGTTTTTGCAGCGGACATTGGGGAGACTACTTCAGTCCCATGCTGGAACACAACGGCCAAATCGTTCAAGGTGACGGCTACCTGACCGACGACTTTACCAACCACGCGATGCAGTTCATTGAAATGCATCAAGATCAACCCTTTTTTGTCTACTTACCCTTCAATACGCCTCACACGCCGATGCAAGTACCGGATCGATGGTGGGACAAGTTTCGGGACAAGGGGCTGACGATGCTTCACCGCGATTCGAAAAAGGAAGCGTTGCCCTTCACGCGTGCCGCATTGGCGATGTGTGAAAATATCGACTGGAATGTAGGGCGTTTGCTCGAAAAGTTGGACGAACTCAAACTCGCAGAGAACACGATTGTCCTTTACTTTTGTGACAACGGTCCTAACAGCAACCGCTGGAATGGTGGGATGAAAGGGCGGAAAGGATCAACCGACGAGGGAGGCGTTCGGTCACCGATGGTGATTCGCTGGCCCGCCGCCATTGAGCCCGGAACGCAAGTGACTCAGATCGGCGGTGCGATTGACTTGTTGCCCACGTTGGCGGATTTGACCGGCATACCGATCATCAGCCAAAAGCCACTGGATGGTGTGAGCTTGAAGCCCGTTTTGCTGGGCACGCAGACGTCATTGCCTGATCGAAAGATCTTTTCACACTGGGGAAATCGCGTCAGTGTTCGGACACCGCAATTTCGTTTGGACCATCAGGGAAAACTATTCGATTTGGCAGCCGATCCCGGTCAGGACCAAGACGTCTCTGCCGAGCACCCACAACTCACAAGCGAATTGAAAGCGGACGTGAAAGCGTGGCAGAACGAGGTGTTTAAAAACAACAATCAGCAGCCACGCCCGTTCTTGATTGGACATCCGGATTTCGAATACACCCAAATGCCCGCTCGTGATGCCGAAGGAAGTGGCGGAATCCAGCGTTCCAATCGCTGGCCCAATTGCTCATTCCTGACCCACTGGACACAGCTTGATGAAGCGATCACGTGGAATGCCGAAGTGGTCGCCGACGGAACCTTCGAGGTCGTTCTGTACTACACCTGTCCGGCCGAAGATGTCGGGTCGAGGTTTGAGCTTAGCATCAATGGCAGTCGCATCGAAGGACAGATCACTCAAGCACAGGACCCTCCGCTGCGAGGGGCCGAACATGACCGCGTCGAGCGGATGGAGTCGTACGTGAAGGATTTTCGAGCAATGAATCTTGGCACGATGGAGTTAGAACAAGGGCCCGGCCAATTGACGCTGCGTGCCCTCGAAATCCCTGGAACCCAGGTCATGGATTTCCGCTTGCTGATGTTCAAGCGTGTTGATTCCGCCGTCGATTGACTCGGAAACGCAACTCCTTCGTCGCTAGCTACTTCACGTTTCCGCGGCCATCGCCGTGAAGATCGGCCACCGCGCGTGCCCCACTCCACAAGGAAATCGCGACTTTGCTCGCTGCCCGTGTCAATTTCAGCATGCGTCAAGCAAAAAGCCAACCCAATAGACGCGGCTTGGGGCGCCACCTTTGCAATCGATCGGAGATCAGCTCGCCAATCGTAGTGGGACCCGCTGATCGGTTGATCGTTTCGGAATGCGCCGTGGAATAGATGCCCCGATCTTGCCGGCGAAGTTGTAGGTAACTCATCGTCAGCAGGTCAGGGTCGTTGCGATCCGAAATCTCCGCGTCGGCAAAGACTCGAGCGGAAGCCCTGGGGTGATAAAGAAGTGCCGGAAATTGCTCGTAGATGCGCCCCCAGTTGTCCGGTATGCCGAACGAGGGAAAGTGCTCATCGAAACTGAGATCAAAGCCGCGCCGCGCCCGCTCCAGCGCGACGTTCCGCCGTTCCTCGAGCGGGCTTGTGTCGGCGGCAGCACAATGTTCGAGCATGCGGATCACGGTGTCACCCATTGACGTGGTATCGGTTCGCCGGAGGATACAACCGTCACCGAAACCGAGGGTACCGTTGCGATACCCGACGTAAGGCAGAAGGACCACGATATCTTCGCGAAGATGGTGATGAAGGTTGACGCGATTGTGACGTTCGGGATCAGACATCGAATTTCAATCGGAGGAAGATGAGTTGCGATCGATGCAGGTTTGCAAGAGTATCTTGCCTGAATGGAGGGGTGATTTCGGTTGAGTCTGTGAATGATCGTATCCGATTCAATCAATCGCGGCTTATCACCAAGATTGCGGTATCCGCATTCAGGTTGGGGTCGTCTTGTTCATCAATCAGTTCTCGGGTTGCCGTGTCAATGAAAATCGAATGATGGATCGTGACATGCTTGGCTTGGCAAAGGTCTTGAACGTCTGCAATGCTCGGGAAGCGACGATTCGGGGTATTGTACCATGCGTAGTCGAAGACTCCCGGAGCCCGTGGAGATCGCCCTCGCCGAACGTAGTCTTCGCGCAGCTCGCGGTAGGCAAAGTTTGCGAAACTGACAATCACGCGCTTACCCACTCGCAGCATTTCATCGAACAACGACTCGACATTAGCGACCGCTTGTAACGTGGCACTCAGGACCACGACGTCGAACTGTTTGTCGATAAAGGCAGAAAGCCCTTGGTTGAGGTCATAGTCGATCACATCAAGCCCACGGGACGCCGCTGCTAAGATCTTTTGTTGCGCGACTTCAACGCCGACGACGCGCCGCGCTGGTTGTTGTTTGAGTGCCATCAGCAAACGCCCGCTGCCGCAGCCCAAATCCAATACGGATGCCGTGGCGGGAATCAGTTCAAGAATCGACTCTTCCGCGGCGTTCAGGGCAGGCTTTTCTTGGTCGATCGAACCCAATTTCGCCCGAATCAATGGCCCATACTGTTCGATGTATTGATCGATCAAGAAGGAATCGTGACCAGCATTTGAAGTGATTTCTGCATAGGTCACCCGTTTGTCGAGCGCCATCAGGGCGTCGACAATTTCCCGAGATTGACCGGGAGTGAATAACCAATCGCTACTGAAACTGACGATCAAGAAGTCACAAGTCGCATCGTCGAAGGTTTCCATCAGTGCCAGCCGGTGAGCCCCGAGATCGAAGAGGTCCATCGCCATCGACAACGTGATGTAGCTGTTCGCATCAAACCGAGTCGTAAATTTTTCTCCTTGATGGGCCAAGTAGGAGCCGACGCTGAATCGTTGTTCAAAACTGGAAACGATTTCTCGTGGGTCATGACGATCGGGCTCGAATTTCTTCTCCATCGCCTCGCTCGACAAGTAGGTCACATGTCCAAGCATCCGAGCGATGGCCAACCCGGTATCCGGGCGGTTGGGCTTGTCATAGTACTGGCCCCCGGCAAAGTAAGGGTCGGTTTGAATCGCGTTGCGACCAATCACATCAAACGCTAGGGCTTGCGACGTCAAACGTGGCGAGGTTGCGATGGCCACACAACACTCCACCGACTCGGGGTAGCGTGAGACCCATGTCAACGCTTGGTGTCCTCCAACGGATCCGCCAACGACCGCCCGCCATTTCTTGATGCCAAGTTTTTCGGACAACAAGCGTTGCACGCCGACCATGTCGCCGATGGTGATGCGAGGAAAGTTGGCTCCATAGGGCCGCGGTTCAGGGCCACTGCTGGGATCGATATCACTCGGGCCTGTCGAACCACGGCATCCACCCAAGACATTCGGACAAACCACGAAGAAACGATCCGTGTCAATGTACTTTCCCGGGCCGATCAGTTGATCCCACCAGCCGGTCGCGTCATCCGGCGTGTGCCGGGCGACGTGCGAATCCCCCGAAATCGCGTGGCAAACCAAGACGGCGTTGGACGCCTCTTCGTTGAGCGTTCCCCAAGTTTCATACGCGCAGCGAATCCCCGGTAACTCGCCACCGAGTTCCAATCGAATCGGACCTTCGAAAAAGACCGATTGGGCGTGGGGCAGCGGAGCAGCCGTGCGGAGATCGTCTGTGCTGGAAAAGGGATCTGACATTCGAGGGGCACTAAGCCTTGGCTAAAGCTTGCTTCAAGTCATCGAGAATGTCCTCGATGTCTTCCAATCCTACGGAAACGCGAACGTACTCTGGCAGCACACCGGTTTGCTTCTGCTCGTCTACCGATAACTGTTGGTGCGTGGTGCTGGCCGGATGGATCACCAACGTCTTTGCGTCGCCGATGTTGGCCAAGTGTGAACAGAGTTCGCATGCGTTGATGAACCGCTTGCCTGCTTCGACGCCTCCTTTGATGCCGAACCCCAGAATCGCTCCTTGGCCATCAGGCAAGTATTTCAAGGCTCGGCTGTGATCCTTATGAGACGGCAATCCTGGATAGTTCACCCATTCGACTTTGTCGTGGCTTTCCAAGAATTGGGCAACCTTCAATGCATTTTCACAGTGCCGTGGCATGCGCAAATGCAGTGTTTCGAGTCCTTGCAAAAACAGGAACGCTGCAAACGGGCTCATCGCCGCACCCGTATCACGAAGCCAGTGGGTGCGGATGTGGACGTTGTAGGCAATGTTGCCCATACCGCGAAGATGCTCCTCGAACACCGCCCCGTGATAGGACGGCGAAGGGCCACAGAACTCGGGCCATTTCTTCGGTTGGTCGGCCCACTTGAAGTTGCCGCTATCGACTATCGCACCACCAATGTGCGTACCATGCCCTCCGATGAATTTCGTTGTACTGTAGACGACAATGTCAACGCCATGCTTGATCGGCTGAAGCAGCATCGGTGTCATCACGGTATTGTCACAGAGCACCGGGAGCGAACCGTGTGGCGCCGAATGGGCAGCCTTGGTGATCGCTTCGAAATCGGGAACGTCATTCTTGGGATTGCCGATGCTTTCCATGTAGACCAGCCGAGTGTTCTCGTCGGCCAATTCATGAATCTTTTCAGGGTGATCCGCGTCAAAAAAACGAACCTCGATCCCGAGGTTTTTGAACGTTTGGGTGAACAGCGTCCAGGTGCCGCCATACAGCGACGTGCTGCTGATGATATTCTGACCGCTATGGGCGATGGTCAAAATTGCGGCGGTGATCGCGGCTTGGCCCGATGCAAAGCAAAGCCCCGTGACGCCTCCGTCGAGCGCTGCAAGCCGTTTTTCAAGCACATCGACCGTGGGGTTCATCAAGCGGCTGTAGATGTTGCCGAATTCGGTCAATCCGAACAGGGCAGCTGCATGATCGGTATCGTTGAACGTGTAGCTGGTGGTCGCATAGATCGGAACCGCGCGACTGTTGGTCGTTGGATCGGGGACTTGACCGGCGTGAAGGGCTAAGGTTGCGGGACGATATTTTTCAGTCATGGGCTATTTTCCAGAAAAGTTGTGGGTAGAAGCGCGGTTCCGCTCTGGCAAAGAGCATAAATCAAAAAACGCCGCATGGCGACTACTCACCCTGCGGCGTTGGGATTCGGCTTGGGCAGCATAGGCTACCTCTCACGGTGTGTGAGGGCTGCTACATCTCGATTTCATAGCCTTCGCGGTAAGGTCGGGACAAGAAGCGATTGGCTTGGTCGTCGCCAACAATTTGCTCCGCGGTGTCATCCCATTGCAAATCACGCCCCAAACGAGCTGAAATCCCAGCCAAATGGCAGACGTTCAGCATTTGCATGTGGCTGTGGACGTCCGAAATCGGTTCTTTTCGCTCACGGACACAATGCAGGAAATTGGCCCAGTGGGCTTTCCGCTCGTTGAATTCCATCGGCAAGCCCTTGTAGACCTTGCTAATCGCGTCCTCGGGCAGTGGTTGACTCACCAAATCTTCGACGGGCTTGCCGGTCAAGGAGCCACGGCTGACGAAGATGCGTCCTTTGTCACCGGTGATCAAGACGCCGCTACGCGTGTCGCTGCGAATAATCAATTCCGTATCACCTGGGTACTTAACGGTGAAACGAAGCTGGGTCGTCGTGTTGTAGCGGTCCTTCTGGACCGGATAACCGTCCTGGAATTCAACCGGATGCTTTGCCGAGCCGCTAATCGACAGCGGTCCTGCGGTTTGCCCATTCAATTTCAACGCCCAGTTGCAGATATCGACATGGTGAGCGCCCCAATCGGTCAATTTTCCGCCTGAGTAGTCGTACCACCAGCGGAACTCGAAGTGACAGTTTGTTTTGGCTCGTTGACTGCCTGGTTGGGCCAAGTAGCGATACGGGACCTTGGGAGTGGGGCCAAGCCACCGATCCCAGTTCAGCTCTTTCGGAATGGGAGCCACCGGCACCTCGGGACTGGAGGGACCACTGCCGATCGCAGCTTGAACTTGCTGGATCCGGCCGAGTCGGCCGTCGGCAACGAGCGCCATCGCCTTGACGAACAGATTGAACGTGCTTCGCTGCTGAGTCCCCACCTGAACAATCCGGCCCGTCTTCTTCTGGACTTCACGGATCTTTTTGCCCTCGTCGATGGTGAGGGTCAATGGCTTCTCGCAGTAGACGTCCTTTCCGGCAAGCATCGCTTCAATCAATGGCTTGGTATGCCAATGGTCCGGGGTTGCAATGTGGATGATGTCGATGTCATCGCGATCCAGAATGGCACGATAGTCTTCGTAGAGGTCCGCTTTGCCACCACTGAATTTTGCGCCAAACGCCTCTCGGTGTTTGGCGTCCACATCTGCAACGGCAACGACATCCAACCACTCTTTGGCGGTGTTGATGTTCCCGTTTGCCATTCCTCCGGCGCCAATCACCCCGATCGACATCTTAGCATTTTTCGATTTGGATTCCGCCGCAAACGAGGATTGGGTGGAACCGAAATAGGGGACCGAAACGGCGGCACCGGTCGCAACGGTCGATTTCAGAAACATCCGCCGCGCTGTCGTCGGTGCCGTGGCTTGAAAGGGGATCTTTGGGTGGGTCATCGGTGGGAATCCTTGAGGAGGAAGCTTGGTGGGAAAGGGGCTTGGTGGCCCCGCGCGTGCGAACCCAGTCTATCAAAGAACCGGATAGGTGCCATATCTGCCCCTGTTTACCTGTTTTACCTGAATCAGGGCGTGATGACGGCAAACTAACTTCTGGTACACTATCGGTCGAGAAAGCCCGCTACTTGGCTTTTTCCCATCAGCCAATCCTTTTTCCCAAACCGAACCTCGAGTGTGCATCCATGACCACCGAATCGAACCCTTCTGCTCTGGATGCCGCGATCAACGATCGCGACGCGTCGACGATCCGTTCGCTACTGCTCCAGCTTCAATTTGTGCTCATCAACATTGAAGACGATGAAGACGACGATGAAAGCATGGGGGCGCTGACCGCCGAGATTGAGGGCGAAGAGGTCTTGGTGGCTTTCACCTCCGAAGAAAACGCAGGGATCTTTGTTGAAGAGATGGGCGATATGTTCACCGACGAAGACGAGGTGCAGGGTTTTGTGGTGGATGGCGAAACGCTGCTGGAATACCTCCCTGAGGATTTCGGCTTGCTGCTCAATCCAGAGACCGAACAGAGGAACATTATCGATACGGAGCTCGTCAACGAAATCGTTGAGCTTGGCGAGTCGCCGACTGAGTCGACCGACTGAGTCGACCGGTGCTGGTCAGCCGGGCGTTGACCGCTTCGGCTTGACGAGGCAATGAAATCCAACACACGGTTCCTCTTCTTCGCGTTCTTCCACAGCAGCTTCCAGGATTTCCTGGACCTGCTCCAACCGCGCCGGATTGAGTGCAGCAGAGATGACTCGCTGCTGACCATCGGGGCCTATCGCTACCGTCGTGATGACAGCAACGGTGTTTTCGTGTTGCAGCGCAGCAATGATGTGTTCACCCACTTGTTGCGGTGCGTTCTTGATCGTCGTGATGAATTGAGCAATCTGGTGTTGATCTGGTTTGGAAGGCACCTGCACGATCGACTGCGAAGGCCCGGCCTGATCGGGCAGCTCGTCGTCTGGGTCATCCTGTAGGGATCTCAGAGGTTTCTTGTTCACGGTGTTCCTTGGTGTGGGGTCGCGACGGTCTGCACCCGAAGCAGCGCTACGCGGCTCGAACGATTGGGCTGGAACCACGGAGCGTTCGATAGGCCGCAACCGTCTGTTCCACTGTCTTTTGCCAACTCAATTCGCTCGCTCGCTGAAGTCCCAATTGTAGCTTTTTTTCACAGTGAGGCAGACGCTCAAGGTCTGCAAGAACGAGAAGATCCGCAAGCGAATCGACGTCGTGGGCATCAAAGTAATGCCCCACGTTTCCGAGGACTTCACGAAGCGCCGGGCAGGTCGAAGCGATCACCGGTGCACCACTTTCCATGGCTTCCACGGCGGGCAGCCCAAACCCCTCTTCCTTCGAGGGAAACACAAACGCACGACAGTGTTGATAGAGTCCCTTCAAGACAGGATCGCTAACACCACCAAGATGAATGACCCCTTCTTCTTGTTCTTTCATGCCTAAGCCACGCGCTTCACGTCGCTTGATCGGTGGCCCCACGATCACGAGGGCCAATTCAGGGACTCGCGATCGAACCGACTGCCAAGCATGCCACAGCGTCTGGAAGTTTTTGTAGTTGTCTCTGCGACCCACAAACAAAACGTAGGGCCGATTCGCCAATTGTCCGGTGACCGGTTCGGCCACGACGTTGACAAAGCTGTTGCCTAGCATCGTAACACTTGCTCGGGATGCGACCTCGGGAAAGCGATCGCAAAGATCGTCATGGGTCGTTTGCGAGATACAGCAAATGTGGTCTGCCGACTCAATCGCTTTGCGTTTCCAATAGGAATGGGCGCCAGAGGGATCCAGTTCAGGAAAGGACTCATGGATAAAGTCATAAACCGTGATCACATTCTGTACGTTCCCAGGCCGGATCTCGCGTTGGCAGAGTCCGGAATAGTAAGTCCAGTGATGAAGGTCGCCCGAGAGCGAGTCCATCTGCTGGTCGATCAACCGATGTTGGCTTTTTCGCCAAAAACGCCGCAGCATTTTGAGCGGCGCTTTGGTGCGAACGCCACTCAACGTGACGTGTGGATTGGAAAAAGCGAGGCTGGCCTCTTCGGGGCCCAATACGATTGGAGTGATGGATTCGGGCAATCGGTTGATGATGTCCGTAAAATACCTCGCGATACCACCCACCGGTAACATCTCGAAAATCGCGCCTTCAAAAACGACTCGCATGAAATTCCTCGTCACATGCAGCCCGGTGGTGTTTCACTTCGCCCCCTAGGCCTCTCGATCCATCATGGTGAAATGAACCGTGTCTACGGTTCGTCGCTGCAGCTGTAACAAATTTGGCCACCGCGTCGGAAGATCGATCGGAATTCAAATTCGGACGAATCCAGCATCGCGAAGGCCCGATCCGGCTGCGGCAATCGAGCCGGCTGAGCTCCTGGCCGGACAGCACAACAACGATTTCGCCCAAAAACCAAGAGCAGCGGGAATCCTAGGACGACGAAGGAGACGAGGCCCAGCCGGCTTTCTTGCTGGCGATGAATTCCCCCAGCAAATCCTGTTCGATCGCTTCGCGAACGCCCGCCATCAAGCGTTGGTAATAGGTCAAGTTGTGGATGCTAAGCAGGATGGGGCCAAGCATTTCCTTCGCGACGAACAAGTGCCGCAAGTACCCTCGGCTGTGACGACAGGCCAAACAGGGACACGATGCTTCCAAAGGACGTATGTCTTCGCGATGCACCGCATTTCGGATTTTAATTTTCCCTTGATCCGTGAACGCCATTGCATTGCGTCCATTGCGAGTTGGCATGACGCAATCAAACAAGTCGACCCCTCGCGCAACGCTTTCGAGAAGATCCACCGGAGTGCCGACTCCCATCAGATATCGCGGTTTTTCAGCGGGCAAATAGGGGCAGGTTGCTTCGGTGATGCGATACATTTCGGGTGGCGGCTCGCCTACGCTCAACCCGCCAATCGCAAAACCCTCAAAGTCCATCGACGACAATTCCGAGGCGCATTGCTGGCGTAGCTCAACGTCCAATCCCCCTTGGACGATCGCAAAGCGAGCCTGGTCCTCTCGCGTTGCCGCATCGAGGCAGCGCCGAGCCCATCGGATCGATCGTTCCATCGCATCGATGACCTCGTGTCGCTCCGCCGGCAGTGCCACGACATGATCGAGAACCATCGCCACGTCGCTGCCGAGCGATTCTTGGATTTCGATACTATGCTCGGGCGTCAGCCGAATGATGGCACCGTCAATGTGGCTTCGGAACGTAGCAGCTTCCTCATTGATTTCTCGAATCGCTTCGAGGCTAAAAACCTGAAATCCGCCGCTGTCGGTCAGGATCGGCCCCTTCCAACCGGTCATCCCGTGAAGCCCACCTAATCGCCGCACCGTCTGGTGACCGGGGCGAAGTGCCAAGTGGTAGGTGTTGCCCAAGATCATTTCCGCCCCGCTGGCGGCGACCTGATCGATCGTCACTCCTTTGACCGTTCCTTGGGTCCCCACAGGCATAAAACCGGGCGTTTGCACGGTTCCATGAGGCGTTGAAAACTCGCCACGACGCGCCGCAGTGCCAGCGTCGTGATGACGGAGCGAAAAGTGAAAATGTGTCATGGCCGGAGGGCTACTATCGACCATCCCGAAGTCGGTATCCGAGGAAGTTGTCGAGTTCGGGTTCCGCTTCGATTTCCTTCACGGTCTCTTCAATGTCGTACTCGACGCGACGAAACTCAACGACCTGCTCGTCGAAAAGCACATAACAGCTTCGCGGATCGCCGTCACGAGGCTGGCCAACGCTGCCGACGTTGATCATCAGCCGATGGGCCGAATTGGAAACACCGTAGCCGCCGGCAAGGTCTGCGGGGCGAAGGAATCGCAATTCAGGCGTAAAAATGCCCGGAACGTGTGTGTGACCTTGGAAGCACAAATGCGGAATCAGCGAGAACAATTTCTCCATCTTCTTCCCATTCTGAGTGTCCTCGGGAAAAACGTACTCGTTGGTGGGGCTACGCGGAGATCCGTGGACAAACAACACGCCCCCTTCCCGGACGGTCCGAGGCAATTTACACAAAAACTCCATTCGCCGACGGCTGGCGTCAGGCCCATCCGAGCCGCTTTCCAGTTGAGTACGCGTCCAAAAAATCGCTTGCTCCGCCGCGATGTTGAAGCCTTCAGGATCGAATAGCGCGCTGCTGTCGTGATTGCCAAGCACGCAGAAGTCGAACTTCATCGCTTGATCCAAGCAGGCACACGGTTGGGGGCCGTAACCGACGACATCACCAAGGCAAACAATGCGATCCACTTTCTGGCTCTCGACGTCAAGCAGCACTGCCCGGAGCGCTGCGAGGTTTCCGTGGATGTCGCTAAGAATTGCAGTTCGCGTCACGTCGAGGGCCCGGGCAGTCGAGAAGGAAATGGCGAAAGCGGATTAGCGGCCGTGTTTCAGTCGATCGCCTAAGGCGTCCGCTAAGTCGGGAATCCCATAGATCTTATTGGCAACCGCGTCGATATCATAGCCGACGCGGCGATAGGTGACGGTGTGGGCATCCGTGTCGAGAATCGCGTAACAAGCACGACTGTCTTCATCACGCGGCTGACCGACACTCCCCACATTGACCATCACCTTCGGGTTACCGAGCTGGTAGACGTAATCACATTCGTCGGGCGAAATGAATTCGCATTCGGTCGTGAACACGCCTGGCAAATGGGTGTGCCCCATGAAGCAATACTGTTGGATTTTGCCAAACAGAATCTCCATCTTGCGCGTGTCGAACACGTACTCAGGAAAAACGTATTCGTTCGTCGGATCACGCGGTGAACCATGAACAAAACGGTACTCGCCTTCGTCGACATGACGCGGCAGTTCCCCCAGAAAGTCCCAGCGCGCATTGATTTGGTCCGACGAACCCGGTCCGTTATCCAACTGGTCACGGGTCCAGTAAATCGCTTGCAACGCCATCGGATTGAAACCCTCGGGGTCGAACAGCGCTGCTTGGTCGTGATTCCCCAGGATGGTCGACTTCGCGTTCTTCATGACCGCGTCGAGACACTCACAGGGGTTGGGGCCATAGCCGATGATGTCCCCTAAGCAGTAAATGTCGTCCACTCCCACGCTTCGGATATCCGCCAACACTGCCGTCAGTGCATCAAAATTTCCGTGAATGTCGCTAATCAACGCGCGTTTCACTGAAACGTCCCGTGGGAAAGGTGGCAAGAATAATGAACAAAAAAATGCAGCTGACGCGAATGCACACGAGAGCAAATCTAGTCGGAGCCTCCGCAATCGTTTAGCCTTGATTGTAAGGGGAAGCATTTTTTCACGGCAATCCCACGAAATCGAGTTCGTTGCCGATTTAGGGATCGGAAACAGCCGTTCGGATACCCTCAACTGCAAACAGCCCCCAAATGGTCGGGATCACCCAGCTCGCTATTGAAACAACCGGTCGCTCGGGATCGCTCGCGATTTTGGTCGACCAGGACATCGTTTACCAGCACGATTTAGGTGCTAAAAGTCGCACGGCCGCAGCGATAGGGCCCGCTTTAAAGGACGCCATCGACTGGTGCCGGCGTGAATCGGATGGCGTCGATTTTATCTCCGTCGCGGACGGTCCGGGGTCATTCACCGGGCTTCGAATCGGAGTCACGCTGGCAAAAATGCTTAGCTATTCCCTACAAGTCCCGCTGGTTTCGGTCGACTCGCTCGCTGCGATTGCCGCAACGATCTTTTCTGGGGCTTGCCCGTCGCTTGATTCTGCTGGCCAGCAGTCGACGGTTTCTGAAAATTCGGTTTTGGAGAATCTCGGGCCCGAAGTGATCCTGGTCGCAACCGACGCCTACCGCGGACAGTTTTTCACCGGCTCGTTCCGTAGGTTGGATACTCTCCCGGACCTGGACCGACTTTCGGATCGCTGGTCGGCACACCCCAAATGTGTCAAAATTGTCGGTGCAGCGGATTGGGCGGTGGACCTGCGGCAGGTTGATCTCACGCGGGTTGCCCTGGCGGGGGAAGCCAAACCGTTTGGGAATCTTGCCCAACGGCGGGTGGCGGCGTCCCAGCCAGATGCGGTTGGCGTGGGATTGCTGGGGGTTCGAGCGGCCAGATTGCAGAAATGGGTGGATCCTGCCCAATTGGTCCCGAGGTACCTCCGCGGCAGTGCCGCCGAGGAAAAAGCAGCAAGCAAGCTCAACGGACAGGAATCAAAGGGGAAAAATTAGTCGTCGAATTGACTTGACACCCGCTTTTCGCTTCCTCTAGCATCGCCGCAGAGTCCCTCCCCACCTACGACGCGTTTTTCACGAAAGCCGGAAGCAAGGATGCACCAGGTTCGGCAGTCATTCATTTACGTTTTCGCCCTGACCGGTTGTCTGGTCAGTTTCTCAGCAGCGGTTGCGCAGTCTGAAAATGCGAATGCCGTCGTTTCCTATGCGCTGCGACACAAGTCTGTCAGAGAAGCCGAGGCGGTCTTCGCACCGCTGGTGGCCGATTCTCCGGACGTGCACATCCAGGCCGACGAACAGCACGGACGACTCGTACTGACCGGTCCGCCTTGGGCACACGATCTCTTGAAACAGGTGCTCGATCGGATCGATCGGAATCTGGATGATGGCAGCGCAGCGGCGGAAAGCACCATTCGGTTGCAGCCCCCTCAGTCCACCGGTCCACAAACACAGACACCGACAACCCCACGCGATGTCCCGGTTCGCTTGCCCAAGCCAAATTCGCCGTCAGGAATGAGACGCTCTCAGCAAGCCCTGCCTTCGGCACAAACCGATGCCCCGCAAAAAACCGAACGAACGCGGCGTTTGATGCCGTTGCCGATGGGGCAATCAAAGGCGATCCGAGATGATGTCTTGAGACTTTTCGGCGAACGATTGCAAATGGCGACGGGAGTCACGGCGTGGACGATGGATACGCCTTCCGGTCCGCTGCAGATCGGATTTGACCTCGAGCGAGAGGACGTTTTGATCGACGGACCGGTCGGAACGGTCGATCAATTCACTCAATTGCTGAAGGCGTTGGCCGAACGCTACCAGCGCCAGCAAACCGCCGGGACACAGCAGCGCGTCTTGATGTTGAAACGGGAGGTGCAGCCAAAAGTCCGGCAGATGATGCAATCCTCACGCTCGCCGAGCTCAACGTCGACAGCCGTGGATGCCGAAGGGGCGAGCTTGCGAGAGGAACGGGCCAGGATGTTGTTCAAGTTAACCGGGATCCAGCAGTCGGTCGGCCAAGTTGCCGAGGACCTGTATGCTCCGGAACCGTTACCGGCTCCCACGGGCCAACCCGCTGGGCAACCCGACGAGGAAGGCCCAAGGGAGCAGGACGCCGATGCTGCTCAACCCTCCCAAAACGCGGCCTCGTCGCAGCCCCAGTTGGCCCCGTCGCTGCCCCAGTTGGAAGGTGTCGAAGTCGAAACCTTGCCCGATTTGGATGCGATCATTCTACGCGGTCGTGACCAAGACCTTGACCAGCTATCGGAGATCATTCGAGAGCTGGAGCAATTGAGCCGTGAGACGCAGCCGGCCATCGAGTTGATTCGTTTGCGACATGCGAGTTCAGTCCGTGTGGCAGAGTTGATTGAACAGACACAGGAAGACCTGCTCGGTACTCGGCAAGGACGTGCGACGGTTACGCCACTGGCAAAGCCGAACGCGTTGCTGCTACTCGGCTGGGGAGAAGCCGTCACGGCGTTAAAAGAGTTGACTCTCAAACTGGACCGCCCGCTTGCACCGGAGATGCAGTTCAATATTTTTCGACTCAAGTATGCCTCGGCGACCTCGCTGCAGCAAACGATTGCAAGCTTCTTTGCAGGTCGCGAAGGCGAGCTCGCTCCGACGATTCAGTCAACCGTTGACGTTCGTACCAATTCGCTGATTGTTGATGCAGCGCCACGAGACATGGTTGCGGTGGCACGGTTGGTCGAACGACTCGATACGCTCGAAGGCGGCGCCGTCCAGCGGACTCGAGTGTTCCCGATCCAAAACAGCATGGCCGCCGATGTGGCGGAAACGCTGCGGGAAACGATTCAAGGGGCTCAATCCGCGACGCGATCGACGGGGATGGAGTTGATGCTCGACGATCTCGACCGTGAACGAACCATCGTATCGGGGGTTCTGGAAAATGTGCAAATCACCGTGGATGCTCGAAAAAACAGCTTGATCGTTTCCGCGCCGGCTGAGAATTTCGACATCATCGAAGCATTGATCCAAAGGCTGGATTCACCAGGCATGGTCGCGAAAATCAAGATTTTCCCGATTCAAAATGGGGATGCCGCCAGCTTGATCCAAACGCTTCGCTCGTTGCTCCCCAGTCAGCCGGGTGCGGATCCGGTGACGTCGGCGCAGCTTTCCAGCGCTCCGGGCGAGTCCTCGCTCGCACCGCTGCGGTTCACCGTGGATGTCCGCAGCAACAGCATTATTGCCACGGGGTCCGACGGCGATTTGAAGATTGTCGATGCGCTCCTGCTCCGTCTGGATGAAGCGGATGCGATGCAACGTCAAAACACCGTCTACCAGCTCAAAAACTCGCCAGCGGTCGATGTCGCCTTGGCCATCAACGAATTCCTTCGCAACACGCGGCAAGTGGAAAATGCTTCGCCGGGGACCCTCAACCCCTACGCTCAACTTGAAAAAGAAGTGGTGGTTGTCCCAGAACCGGTGTCCAACAAATTGATCGTCAGTGCAACGCCTCGGTACTTTGATGAAGTGCGGCGGATGATTGAGAAATTGGATGAACAACCGCCTCAAGTGATGATTCAAGTGCTGATCGCCGAAGTGCTGCTCAATGAATCGGACGAGTTCGGCGTTGAACTTGGTATTCAAGATTCGGTCCTCTTCGATCGTAGTCTACTCGGTGATTTGTTGACGGTCACCAGTACGTCCCAACTCACTCAGGCCGGTGGCGCGGTCTCTTCCGTCACGCAAGACACCGTCATTTCCGCAAGCAATGAGCCAGGATTCAATTTCAATAGTACGGATCCGTTGGGGAACAGCGGGTCCGCCAACGCATTGTCCAATGCCAGTAACGTCGGCGGCCAAGGCCTTTCCAATTTTGCCCTCGGTCGCAGTAACGCGGAATTGGGATTTGGTGGACTTGTCCTTTCAGCGAGCAGCCAAAACGTCAGTGTCTTGCTGCGGGCACTCGAAGAATCACGACGACTCGAAGTCCTCAGCCGGCCGCAGGTGCTAACCCTTGACAATCAACCGGCGTTCATTCAGGTCGGCCAACGTGTTCCGCGGATCACCGGATCGACGATCAACCAGATTGGGCAACAAAACACGGTGACCCTCGAAAACGTTGGTCTGATTCTCGGTGTCACACCGCGAATCAGTCCCGAAGGCAATGTGACCATGGAAATCGACGCGGAAAAGTCGGAAGTGGGGCCGGAATCGGAGGGGATTCCGGTGTCGATCAGCGCGGATGGTACGGTTGTACGTAGTCCACGCGTGAACGTGGCAAGTGCCCAAGCGACGGTGAGTGCTGCGGACGGTGAAACGATTATCTTGGGTGGGTTGATTTCGACGAACCGAAAACAACACCACCGGAAGGTTCCTTGGCTCGGTGATCTGCCGCTGATCAAGCATCTGTTCCGCTACGATTCGGTTTCCAGTCGACGCGCGGAACTACTGATCATCTTGACGCCTCACGTTGTTCGTTCGCCGTCTGACATGGAACGATTGAAACAAACCGAAATGGCACGGATGAGTTGGTGTGCGTGCGATGTGTTTGACCTTCATGGCGAGATCATTTCCGATTGCAACAGCGGGTCACTGTTCGACGCTTCGTGCGAAGATTATGAAGTGGAGGTGATCTACCCGCATGACGATCCCCGCGGTCTGGCACCGCGCAACATGGACTCGCAAGCAACCGGTTACGGTTCCGGAGTGGTGCATCCGCCCCTGGTTCCACCGGCTGACCCAGCGGTTCATCCAAACGCCGATGCAGAATGGGCTCAGCCGCAGAATCGGCCCGATCCGATGTGGCCTGCTGTCGAGCCCTCGCTACAGCCGTTATCGTCGACCGGACCAGCCATGCCGGATGCATCGGTCGAGCAGGGAGGATTTTGATGTCGACACGAATACCATCGATGAAGCTTCCATCACGAGCCATCGTCGCGGCGGTCTTGTTCATGCTACTCATGCCGGGGTGTCAGTTCGTTCCCGACAAGGTGCAATGGCCAAACAGCCTATTTCACAAGGAACCCGATCCGGCGGTCCCGAATCGCATGATGGTGATGTGGACCGACACGGTTTTGCATCAGCCCCAACAACCGGGTGTTCGCGGCTTTGGCGGGCGAGTCTATTTCTACGAAGGAAACGATCCTGATCCCGTCGTGGTTGATGGCGGGTTGGCGATCTACGCGTTTGACGCGGACCAGATCAACCCTGAATTGGCTAAGCCGGAACGCAAGTTCGTTTTTACCGCGGACCAGTTTGCAGAACACATGAGCCGCACATCGATGGGCCCCTCCTACAGCGTCTGGGTGCCCTGGGATGAAGTGGGTGGAGTGAATCGCCAATTGAGTCTTATCGTTCGCTTCGAAGGACGCGCTGGTGGCGTCGTGATTTCGGACCCCACCATCAAACTTCTGCCCGGTTTGAGCAGGCCGGTTGCTGGCTCGTCGAGCGTGCAGCAAGCGACGACAATCGAGGATCGATCGAAATCGACGTCGTCGACGAGACTTGCCAGCTTTGATGGCGAACCGAGTGGTTCGGGTGACGACCGATCGAGTTCAAAACGGCCACGCCGGAAGACCGAGACCATTGATCTGCCTCCCAGTTTTTATCGCCATCTCAACGGCTCGGCGGCGGAGTTTCCGATTGCAGTGCCACCTCAGGAAGCAGCCGAGGGGTCGGCCATCGACTCTGCCGCAGCAGCGGATGTGATCGACGCGTCCGCAACCGATCACGCCAAGCATGCCACACCGGCGACGCACACGGCGTGGGCTCGCTATCCCTTTCGAACGCTCGGCGTTCCGCTGCAATCGAAGCAGCACACGACGCGGCAAGATCCACTGCCAGGCGGTTGGTTAAAGCAACTACCGAAAACGCCCCGCTACGGCTTCCCCAATTCCCGCACCACGGATGCGGGAACGTTCGATGGCGAGTCGACGGATTTCTAAGTCCATTCGGTTTGCGAAACGCTGCTTGTGACAACGAGCGGCCAACCAGCGTTTCGCTCTTTTGGGTTGGCATTTCCTTCTCGGAGGAAGGCGACGGGGAAACTTTTAAGAAATCTGCGTTTTTAATTCGTGTCCTCTCACCGCAGCTAGCGCGAGCATCTTTTCTACCTTTGTGTTTCTGCTTAAGGATCCTTGTCCCCCTTACCGAACTCGGGGAGTCGGCTCCTTCGCATCGTCCAGCTTGACGATTGCTCGCCATTCCGGTCCTGGACTCTATCTTCTTGCGTCTTCTCTTGTAGACTTTTCTCTATCCAGATCTGGCGGACTGGTACCACCCAACGGGTGAGAGGTCGTTTGTGTATTCTCCGGACGATCAAGTCGCGGTTCATCGCGATACAAACAGGCATTCTTCAACCACGTTCGTCAAACGCACTATGGCTAGCCAATCGCAGTCTCAATCGGTCATTGCACCAAAACTGGGTCACTATCAGACAGAGGGGTTCTTTGACGAATTGGTCGACGAATCGACGATCGCTCGTCCCGACGCGGAATTGCTGGTCGAGTTGATCAATCGGTTGCCGCCCGAAGAACTGCTCCGACGCCAAGGGGCGATTGAACGATCGTTGTACCAAATGGGCATTACGTTCACCGTCTACAGCGATAACGCTGGGACGGAAAAAATCATGCCGTTCGACGTGATCCCACGCATCGTTTCCGCGATGCTTTGGCAACACATCGAAGCGGGTTTACGGCAAAGAATCCGGGCGCTAAACCGATTCCTCTCTGATGTGTATAGTGACCAATCGATCGTGAACGATGGGGTCATCCCACGCGAATTGATCGAGTCTTGCCCAGCATTTTTGCCCCAGTGTGTTGGATTGAAACCACCGCGGAACGTTTGGTGCCACATCACCGGAACCGACATGGTCCGCGATGATACGGGAGCCGTGTACGTATTGGAGGACAACCTGCGATGCCCTTCGGGCGTGTCGTACGTGCTTCAGAACCGGCATGTCATGAAACGCAACTTTCCTCAGGTGTTCAGCGCATCGCGTGTCCGACCCGTCAGCGACTATCCCTCTCGATTGTACGGCATGCTGCGATCGATGGCTCCGCCAGAGGTTCGCGATCCGACGGTCGCTGTCTTAACCCCGGGTGTGTTCAATAGTGCCTACTACGAACATTCGTTTTTGGCTCAGCAGATGGGGGTCGAGCTTGTCGAAGGTCGCGACTTGGTCGTTCAAAATGAGTTTGTCTACATGCGAACGATCGATGGATTGCAGCAAGTGGATGTGATCTACCGGCGAGTGGATGACACGTTTCTTGACCCCGAAGTGTTCCGCAAGGACTCTGCATTGGGCGTCGCGGGGCTGATGCGAGCTTATCGGGCCGGAAATGTCGCGTTGGCCAATGCCCCGGGAACCGGTATCGCGGATGACAAAGTCATCTACGCATTTGTTCCCGCGATGATCAAATATTACTTGAATGAGCAACCGATCCTCGCCAACGTGCCAACGTACGTCTGTCAGCGAGAAGAGGATCGTCGGTTCGTGCTGGCTCACCTCGATGAATTGGTGGTCAAGGCTGCCGGAGAATCGGGTGGTTATGGGATTTTGATCGGACCCCACGCAACCGCAGACCAACGCGCCGAGTTTGCAGAAAAGATCCGCGAAAACCCTCGTAACTACGTCGCTCAACCGACGCTCCAGCTTTCGCGGGTGCCAACGCTCGCGAATAATGCGTTGGAAGGACGGCATGTCGATCTGCGACCCTACATTTTGTGTAGCGGGCCGGATGATGTCTGGGTCATGCCCGGCGGTCTGACGCGTGTTGCGCTTCGCAAAGGGTCGCTTGTTGTCAACTCCTCGCAAGGTGGCGGCAGCAAAGACACCTGGGTGGTTGCCGAGGCTGGGCAATCGGTTGCGGTTGACCCTTGATAAGCCACGCTTCGCTGACACGCTTCTTCTCCCCCTTTCCTGCATATTGATCACAATGCTTTCCCGAGTTGCCGAATCGATTTATTGGATGAGCCGCCAGGTTGAACGAGCCGAAAATCACGCTCGTTTCTTGGAGGTGACGCTTCACCTGATCCTGGACCAACCGGAGAGCTTGGTGGACCCCTGGGAACCGCTTGTCTTGGTGACCGGCGACACGAAGTGGTTTCATGAGAAATATGGTCCGCCGAACGCACAGAACGTCGTCCGCTTTCTGGCGTTTGACCTGGAATACCACAGCTCGATGTTGACGTGTCTCCGAGCGGCTCGCGAAAACGCCAAGTCGGTTCGCGAAACAATGTCCTCGGAATCCTATGAGCAACTCAACGAGTTCTACCACTTTGTCGAAAGTGCGACCGCGGCGCAGTTGACCGACCCGACGGCTGAGTTTTTTGACAACGTGCGGCGGCATGCCATCATGTGGGCAGGCACGCTCGACAGCACCATGGCACATGACAAAGCATGGCATTTCGCCAACCTCGGCCGATTGCTCGAACGCGCGGACAAAACATCACGGATCTTGGATGTCAAGTATTTTAATTTGCTACCGCGGCTCGAAGATGTCGGAACGGCAATTGACGACTTACAATGGTCGTCCTTATTGCTAGCGATCAGCGGATTTGAGACCTACCGTCGCGAACACCACTTGGTCGAGTTGGAAAAGGTCGTAGAATTCTTTCTGTTTCATCGGACCTTTCCACGGTCGATCCGTTCGTGTGTCGCCGGCGCCGATTGGTCGCTGCATGAAATCAGCGTCGTCGACCGTGATGACGCATCGAACGAAGCGAAGAAGCAAATCGCGGCGCTCAAACACCGATTTTCAAGAACCAACGTCAAGGAAGTGCTTGCCGGTGGAATGCACCAATTCATTGATCAACTGCAGATCGAGCTCAACGCAATTGGTGCCTCGCTCAATCAAGACTACTTCAACCAAATCAACGCTACATGACCATTCGCGTTTCGCTTCATCATCAAACCTCGTACCGATATTCGCGGCCGATTACTCTCGGTCCCCAACTCATTCGCTTGCGACCTGCCTACCATGGTCGCACGAAAATCAATGCGTACAACTTGAAGGTTGTCCCCGCGGATCATTTCGTCAATTGGCAACAAGACCCGTTCGGCAACCCGATTGCCCGTTACGTCTTCAATGAATTGGCGACGGAGTTTTCCGTCACCGTCGATCTGACCGCAGAAATGACGGTCATCAATCCGTTTGATTTCTTCGTCGAATCCTATGCGGAAAAATGGCCGTTCGATTACAAAGACGACCTCAAGCTTCAGCTGTCACCCTACCTCGCTTGTGATTCGCCCGGTGGCCAATTCGCCAAGTGGGTCAAATCGCTTCCGAAACCGTCGGGCAGCATCAATGATTTTCTCGTCGACATCAATCGATTGACGCAGCAACGCGTGAAGTACCTGGTGCGGCTCGAACCAGGGGTTCAAACACCCGAAGAAACCCTGGCGCTCGGCAGCGGTTCGTGTCGTGATTCGGCGTGGTTGTTGGTGCAAACATTACGCCAAATCGGCTTAGCAGCTCGATTCGTTTCGGGGTACCTGATTCAATTGACGGCTGATGAAAAACCGATCGAAGGACCAGCAGGGCCGACTGAGGATTTTTGTGACCTGCACGCTTGGACTGAGGTCTTCTTGCCAGGCGCGGGATGGGTTGGCTTGGACCCGACCAGCGGATTGTTCGCTGGTGAAGGTCACATTCCGCTCGCCTGTACCCCCTCCTACGATGGTGCGGCGCCGATCACCGGCGGACACGAAGCGTGCGATGTTGAATTTGGTCATGAGATGCAGGTGACTCGGGTTCATGAAGACCCGCGAGTGACGAAACCTTACTCAGAGGATCAATGGAAAGAAATCATGAAGGTCGGTCGCCAGATCGACTCGCGTTTGCAGGAAAGCGATGTTCGCTTGACCACAGGGGGCGAGCCGACGTTCATTTCGATCGACAACATGGACGATCCGCAGTGGAACACCGAAGCGGTCGGCGAAGAGAAACGTGTACTAAGCAATGTGCTGCTGCTTCGCTTGCGTGACAAGTTCGCTCCAGGTGGCTTACTGCACTACGGGCAAGGCAAATGGTATCCCGGTGAATCGCTGCCACGCTGGGCGCTAACGTGCATGTGGCGGCGCGACGGGGAGCCCATTTGGAACGATCCAAGCTACATTGCTGACGAAGGGACCGACTACGGCTTCACGCATGAAGACGCCAATCGTTTTGTGCGGCATTTGGCGACGGAGCTGAACATCAACGCGAAGATGACGTTCCCCGTTTATGAGGATGTTTTCCACTATTTGTGGAGTGAAAATCGGCTGCCAATCGATGTGGATCCGACCGATCCCAAACTCGATGATCCCAACGAACGTTCAATGATGATGCGCACGTTCACGCATGGGCTGAGCAAGCCGATTGGATTCGTGTTGCCCCTACGTCGCGCTTGGTGGCAAGCTCGCCCCGGGTGGATGAGTGGGCGTTGGCCCGTCCGAAGCGAGAAGCTGTATTTGATTCCTGGCGACTCTCCGATTGGGCTGCGGTTGCCGATTTCCACTTTGCCTTCAGGCACGAGCACGACGGGGGCTTTTTACTCAACTCCGGCAGATCCCTTTGCGCAGCGACCGCCACTGCCACCGTTGCCGAAAGGAAACGAAGCCCTCCCGCCTGGACGCGACTCGCAAGACTCTTCGCTGGGCCCCGCCATCAACGAGCAAGTGCTCGATGAGGAAATCAGCGAAGAGATTCCCACCAGCGACGACGTCGTGAACACCGCACTCTGCGTCGAGTGCCGGTACGGCAGAATCCATGTCTTCATGCCACCGACACAGCGACTTGAAGATTACCTCGATCTGGTTGCCACGGTCGAACAGACGTGTGAAAAATTGAACATGCCGGTGATCTTGGAGGGTTATTTGCCACCCCCGGATGATCGGATCGAGCACTTCAAAGTCACCCCCGACCCAGGCGTGATCGAAGTCAACACGCATCCGACGGATTCGTGGGAGTCGCTGGTCGAGCAGATTGAAACGCTCTATGCCGAGGCCCGTTTGAGCCGGTTGGGAGCAGAGAAGTTTGACATTGACGGCCGTCATACCGGCACGGGGGGCGGTAGCCACATCGTCCTTGGCGGTGCCAAACCAGCCGACAGCCCCTTCATACGACGACCTGATTTGCTTGCCAGTATGATTCGTTTTTGGAACAATCATCCGGCGATGTCCTACCTGTTTAGTGGCCGGTTCATAGGTCCGACCAGTCAGGCGCCAAGGATGGATGAAGCGCGAGTCGATGCGATCTATGAGATGGAGATTGCGCTCCGCCAGCTCGATCATCTCGGTTCTCACCAACCGCCTTGGTTAGTGGACCGATTGTTTCGTGATTTGCTGGTCGATTTGACCGGAAACACCCACCGCACGGAAATTTGCATCGACAAACTGTATTCTCCCGATTCTTCGACCGGACGACTGGGGTTGGTCGAGCTTCGTGGTTTCGAAATGCCACCCAATCCGCGAATGAATCTGGCTCAGCAATTGTTGATTCGTGCTGCCATTGCTTCGTTTTGGCAGTCGCCGTGTGTCGATCCGCTGGTCCGCTGGCAGACAACGTTGTATGACCGATTCATGCTACCGCATTTCGTTTGGCAGGATCTTGGCGACTTGATCGAACAGCTGAATCGCAGTGGTGCCGGTCTGAAAGCGGAATGGTACGCTCCGCAGTTCGAGTTCCGATTTCCGAAAATTGGCGAGGTCAACTACCAAGACATTCAGTTGCAACTGCGCAGCGCCATCGAACCGTGGTACGTCATGGGTGAAGAATCGGGTAGCAGTGGGACGGCGCGCTATGTCGATTCGTCGCTTGAGCGAATCGAGGTGCTCGTGAGCGGCATCGACTTGACTCGCTATGCATTGACATGCAATGGCGTTCGAGTTCCGTTGCATCCGACTTCCGAGCAGAACCAATATGTGGCAGGCGTCAAGTACCGTGCCTGGCAACCGCCCCGCTGTTTGCATCCGACGATTGGAATTCATACTCCCTTGGAATTCGACCTGGTGGACATGAGAAATCGTCGCTCCCTTGGCGGATGTCGTTACCATGCCGTCCATCCGGCAGGTCGAAGTCACGAAGTGTTCCCAATCAACGCCAGTGAGGCGGAATCTCGCCGTGCGGTGCAGTTTGAATCGTGGACGATGACCGGCGGCACGATCGATGTGCCCCAAATGCCGGCCTTGTTGGGCCGCTGCGACTACCCTGTCACGCTCGATTTGAGGCGATTTCAGTTTTAACGAAGGAATCCAGCCTTGGGGTGACTGCCGAACGGAATGGGAACCGGCTGAGGCCAAGGCTGCAAAGCCTTCTTGTAACGGTGCCGCTTCAAGTCGGCGGTTATTGCAGCTAGAATGGATGCTTGCATTCGCTGGCTTTCTCTTCGTGTCTTTGTTTTAGGTCAACGGCTTTGACAACATCGGTCCGTACATCCTGTTCGTTTGGCGATTATGCTGCGACGCCGGCTCGGTTCGATGAATGCAAGTCGTCCGATGGACAAGTCCGTCCGCATTGGCGCCCGATCGCAGATTATCTCGAATCCCTTGGCCCGGAAGGCATCTGCGAACGAGCCTCGACCATTGAACAGTTAGTGTACGAGAACGGCACGACGTTCAATGTCGACTCCGATGAGGGGCGGTTGGTTCGTCCGTGGCGGTTGTCGGCCATTCCGCTCGTCATTGATTCGCAGTCGTGGGCGAAACTTGAAACGGGGTTGGCCCAGCGTACGCTGCTGCTCGAAGCGGTCCTTGATGATCTGCTGGGTGACCAGCGTTTGATCAAAGAGAAGATCATTCCAGCGGAAGTGCTGTGGGCGAATCCGTTTTTCCAGCGTGCCTATCACAAGCTACCCAGCACGTCGGGCAAGCGACTTCACATTACGGCGACCGACTTGGCTCGTGCGACGGATGGTTCGTGGTGGGTGACAAGCGATCGCACTCGCGCACCGAGTGGGTTGGGGTACTTGTTAGAGAACCGGATTGTCACCTCTCGCGTGTTTCCTCAATTGGTCCGCCAATGCAATACACGGCGATTGGCGGCTTTTTTTGACTCTCTGCGGCGGCATTTGCGCTCCCTCGCGCCGCGAATGCGTGAAAACCCTCGTGTTGCACTGCTGACCCCCGGACACGACAGCTATCGTGATTTCGAGGATGCGTATTTGGCTCGGTACTTGGGTGTCACGTTGGTCGAGAGCACCGATCTTGCCGTGCGAGGTGGACAACTGAACCTGAAGACTCTCGGGGGACTGCTTCCCATCGAAGTGTTGTGGCGTCACGTTTCGGATCGAAAATGTGACCCGCTAGAACTCGAGCCGGACTCGAACGAAGGTGTCACGGGGCTGCTCCGAGCAATTCGCGAATCCCATGTTGCGGTGGTCAATTCCCTTGGCAGCGTGATGGCACAGACGCCAGCCTTGTTGCCGTTCCTGCCAGCCGCCAGTCGTTTCTTGTTCAGTCAACCGCTGCAATTGCCAAATGTGGCGACCTATTGGTGTGGTGGCAAAAAAGAGTTTGATTTTGTTCTCCAGCATCTGGAGACACTGGTCATTCGCCCCGCGTTTGCCGTGTCCGGGGCGCCCCCCGTTTCGCCATCGTTGCTTTCTCAAGCTGCGAAAGACGAATTGGTTGCCGCGATCAAGGCAAGACCACAGGAGTATGTCGCGCAGCAAAAATTGGAGCATAGCACCACACCCGTTTGGTCAAATGAACAACTGAAGCCATGGCACGTTGCGCTGCGTTGTTTTCAGTTGCAGACGAACGAGGCGGTCGAGGTCTTGCCAGGCGCACTCGCTCGGCTGAGTCCACTTGAGCGAGAACTTGAACTCTCAACGGTCAGCGGTCACTTGACGATGGATTGTTGGGTTTCCAGCAGCCAGCCGATTGATTCGGAAACGACGTTGCTGCCATCTCCGAGTGCCACGATCGCTCTCAAGCGAAGTGGCGATGAATTGCCAAGTCGGGTGGCCGAGCATCTGTTTTGGCTCGGCCGTTATGCAGAACGAGCCGAAGCGATCACACGCTTGTTGCGAGCGACAATCGTGCGGATTTCGGGCGAAAGCGAGATTCGTGATCTGCCCGAACTTCCACGCTTGCTTGCAGCGCTCGCAGCCGTTGGGCAAATCGAACCGGATTATGCCGTTGCGGGCCTTGATGGCAATTTGCCGAGCATTGAAGACATGTTGCCCGATTCCGTAAACGATCTCAAACAACCGCGAGGCTTGCAGTCGACGATCCGATCGATCGTGACCAACGCCCGATCGGTTCGCGATCGTCTTTCGATCGATGCGTATCGCATCATCCAGCGAATTGGAACCGACACGAGTGAATCATCGATTCACCCCGATGAGAACATGGGCCGGGTGATTGAACGATTGAACCGGTTGATCACCGATTTATTGGCTTTCTCTGGGGTCGCAAACGAAAGCATGACACGAACACACGGTTGGCGGTTCTTGCAACTCGGCCGTCGGATCGAACGAGCGGACCAGACCGCGGAACTACTCGACGCAACGTTGGTACAGCCCGTCCACAGCGAAACCACGTTATGCGAAGGGGTGCTCGAGGCGCTTGACAGCTTGATGACGTATCGATCGAGGTACTTGAATCTCGTACGTCCCGCGCCCACGATCGATTTGCTCGTGACCGATGAAACCAATCCTCGGTCGCTTCGCTTCCAATTGCAAGAGATCGTTGACTTGATTACTCAATTGCCCACCGATTCAAAGATCATTGGTCTTGGTAGCGACGAAAAGCTGGCAAGTGAATTGTTGCACCAGTTGCGAGTGGCCGACCCGACGCCCTTGAGTGAGATCGATCGAACCGAAAAACGATCGAACCTGCAACTTCTGCTGAGGCGACTGATTGAAGGCCTGCCAAGTTTGTCGGACGCGATCGCTGCGCGTTATCTGATTCACACCGGTACGACGCAAGCGTTGACCGGAGTCATCCCAACGGAGTTAAGCTAAAACGTGTCTGTCGCGTCCCTTCGATATCGCATCGAGCATTGCACGGAGTACCGCTACAGCGAGCCAGTGGCGATTTGTCAGAACCAATTGCGGATGCAACCGCAAACACGTAGTGGAATCACCTGTCACGAATCAACCATTTCCATTACTCCCGTACCCGAAACGGTTACCGAGCACGTGGACTATTTTGGCAATCGGGTGTATTCCTTTGCCATTGAAACGCTGCACAAAGAACTGACCGCGGTCGCCAACAGCGATGTCACCGTGGAGCCGCCAAAGTACCGTTCGCTTGATGATTTGGCCGCTACCGCGATTCCTTGGACACAAGTTCGAAACGAAGCTCGCGATATCGCTCGTCTCCCGGATCGGCTGGCGTATGAGTTTTTATTCGATTCGCCTCGAGTGATGACGGACAAGATTTTTTCCGATTATGCGATTGAGTCTTTTCAAGGCGATCGTGCAATCCTGGAGGCTGCCTTGGATTTGACGAAGCGAATTCACAAAGACTTTCGTTATGACACGACTGCCACCGATGTTCATACTCCTACCATCAACGCATTCCGACTTCGAGCAGGGGTTTGCCAAGATTTTGCACACGTTCAGATCGCTTGTTTGCGATCGATTGGCTTGCCGGCACGTTACGTCAGTGGTTACTTACGAACGATTCCACCGGAGGGAAAGCCGAGGATGGTCGGTGCAGATGAATCGCATGCTTGGCTGAGTGTTTATGGTGGCCCGCTGCTTGGATGGATTGATTGTGATCCGACCAATGCGTGTCTGTGTGGGACCGACCATATTCCGATTTGCGTGGGCCGTGATTATGGAGATGTCAGCCCAATGCGAGGTGTCATTCTTGGCGGGGGGCAAACCTCGCTCAAGGTTCGCGTTGATGTCGAGCCGCTGCTGCCCGCGACGACCACCAGCAACCTATCGTAAGGCTCGCACCCCAAGGTTCTTGACCCAACTTGAACTCAGACTGCCGAGCCGCTCGTCTCGAGCGACGCTTTGCAGGGATTCAAACAGGCCTAGAAAACGCGAAGTCAGTTCACCAATCTGATCGCGGGCAAATTCACACCAGCGAGGGTCGTATTGGTGCGGGGAATCCGATACATAACCTGTCGTGGACTCGGATTGTGCGACCTGCGTCTGTTCAATCAACGCGTTGCACCAAGCATCGATGGCCACCGCCGATGCCCCCAACGCAACCAATTTGACAGCATCGTCCGCCGTGATTTCTCCAGGCACCACCCAGAGCGGCAACGATGGAGCATCGTGAGCATCCATCATCTCTCGGGCTCGGCGCGTCAGCACGGCAAGTTCCAATCCATCGAGCAAGATCTCGTCGAGCCGAAGAATCAATCCGTCCGGTTTGGCGGCAAGCAGCAGGGGCAGTTCTTCCTCCATGCGATAGGGGCCCATCGATACGAAGATTGCGGCCGATGAGGCAAGTCGTCGAAGCTGTTCGATTTTCGATGCAAGATGTTGCATCGAAACCACATCCGGCGGAAAAGTGGCCGCATGAATCCAACCGCCTCCCGCAACAGGTGCTGTCGCCGGAGTCGCCTCCCAACGCTGAAGTTGAGCAGGGGAATAGGCGAAGCGACCGGAGAGATCACGTGGCATGATCAGTCGCAAGTCAAGGATCGTGCAGTCATCGAAATCCTCGCTCATCAACCCATATCGCTCGGAACGATACGGCAAGATCCGCGGATACCGACGGGTGATGTCCGGGGTCGCTGCAACGTCCGCTTCAATGGCACGTCCGCTATGAAAAATCGACTCGCTCGCGGGCCCTGCCAGCTCGCTGCGCATGGCGGCGACAAGGACATCCATCTCCGCGACCGCGACAGCCAAGTTGTCGGCTTGGTCGGTGGTGATTTGGTACCAAGGTGGGTCGTACCAAAATAGCGGCAGCGGCATCGCGATGTCTTCGCCATGTCGCCGTGAAAGCACGCCGCGCGCCGGATTCAGCAAAGCCCCAGTCCAAGCGGTATTTACCGGGGGAGGCAAGAAATGCAGAGGGGACAGACGATGATTCATGGATCGTTCCTAACGCCAATTGGGGACCACTTCGCCACGCTGCGATGCTTCCGCTTTGAGCATCGCCTCGGGAACCACTCGGCGAAACTCCTTTGCATCCCCGCGAATCGATGCATTGATAAGCAACAAACCTAAACGCAGTTCTTCCCGCTTGCGCAGCGGTGCCTCGGTCACTCCGTCTGCCAAACTTTTCGCCTTCCCGCGAATGAAGACGGTCACGTTGTTCATCGCATCACCCAACCGTAATCCCGCATCCCCTCCGATCACAATCATCCCGCCAAGAGCGCCTACTCCCGTTTCGTCCCCGACATTGCCACGCACGAAAATGCTTCCCGATCGCATGCCGGCGCCACAGCGATGGCCAGCGGAGCCAAAGATGGCCAAAGTGCCGCCGGTCATGGCGACTCCGGCACCGCATCCGGCGCGACCACGCACGCGAACCGCACCACTGGCCATCCCTTCACCGACCCCGTGACCGGCCGACCCGGTTAACCGAATGTCGGCTTGCCGATTGAACGCAAAGGCATAATCGCCAAGCTGCCCGTCCACATGCAAACGCACCGGATGGTCAAGCCGCATCAACGCGGAATGCTGACCCGTAGCGTCGGTGACTTGAATCTGAACCAATTCCTCATCGCTATCGGCCGCGGGAACCTCGGAGATCGCTTGTCGCAACTGCGCGTCAGTGAACTTCGCCATCGAGAAGACGTGGCTGACCGCAGCCGGCGAGAATGCCGACAAGGTTGAATCGTTTTGAGGACTCCGAGATCCTGCGTCAGACATGGGCACTCAGGGTCAGTGGCCGAGCGGAAAGAAAAGTCCGTGAGAACGGACACACGACTCTATTCTAGCTAAGTTCAGTCGTTTATCTCCAAACCTTTACGTAAATGACCGCAGAACGGTTCGAACGATCGATTCTAGCTTGGTTTGGCCCAATTTGCCCGCCGCTAACACTTCATCATGATTCGCCGCCGAAGCGGCATCGGGCCTGGCGACGTTACTCACCAACGACAATCCCAGCGTACGCATCCCGCTGCTAGCCGCCGCCAGTACTTCTGGAACCGTGCTCATTCCTACCACATCGGCTCCAACGCGTCGCATCATTCGATACTCTGCCCGCGTCTCATAATTGGGCCCCAACGTCGCCAGGTAGGTTCCTTGCATGGCCAAAAAATTCTCGACTCTCGACGCCTCGATCGCTATCGCTGACATTTCATCGTCGTACAGGTTAACTCGGCGTCCAAGCGATCCCGTGGCGGAGCGAACCGCCCTTTTCGAAACGCCGCGAATCCAGTCCATGTGGTCACGGATGACCAGCAGGTCCCCCACGCGAAGCTTCGGGTTCACACCACCGGCGGCGTTGCTGACGATCAATCGGGACGCTCCGAGGGCGGCCATCACGTGGACCGGAAAGGTCACCTGATCGATGTTCCATCCTTCGTAGCAATGGAGCCGACCGGCCATGGCGATGACCGGCTGTTGCTCCAGTTCCCCCAAGATCAACTGCCCCTGATGCCCGCTTGCGGTGGACGCAGCGAACCCCGCGATGTCCGCAAAGTCGATCGTGGTCGGGCGTTCAATCTGTTTAGCCACTCCCCCCAGTCCGCTGCCGAGAATCATTGCAACCGCCGGCTGGATCGCCGCGGAATCGCGAATGAAGGCGCAAGCTTCGTTAAGAACGTTTTGGTGATCGATCATGCTTTCAATCCACGCTCCGGTGAATGATGGTCGCACGTTCCTCAAGCGACGCGAGTCTGCCCTGCCTCTGCGACAATGCGACGCACCAGAGTGATAAGCTTTGGCGACGCGGCATTTGCTGTTGCGATGATCTCCTCGACATTGGCCGGTTTCAAGGCATCAGGCAGGCACATGTCGGTGATCACGCTGAGCCCAACGACTTTCAGCCCACAATGAACAGCGACGATCGTTTCCGGAACCGTGCTCATTCCAACCACATCCGCCCCGATCATGCGCAAGAACCGATATTCGGCGCGCGTTTCCAAATTGGGTCCGGTTACCGCAACAAAAACACCTTTGTGAACCGGAAGGTTCTCTTGGCGTCCGATTTCCATCGTTCGGTCGACCCACCACGGATCATAGGCTTCGCACATGTCGGGAAAACGCGGCCCCAAGCGGTCATCATTGATACCGATCAGTGGGTTGTCACCCATCAAATTGATCTGATCTTCGATGACCATGATGTCACCGGCCGAGTAATACGGGTTCAATCCTCCACACGCGTTACTGACAACAAGTCGTTCCGCCCCGAGCGCCTTGAAGACACGCACGGGAAGTGTGATTTGTTTGAGTGGATAACCTTCGTATTGATGAAAGCGGCCTTCCATGGCCACAACTGGAACGCCAGCAAGTTGCCCGCAAACCAATCGTCCTTTGTGACTTGTCGCTGTCGAAGTTGGGAAGTGAGGGATGTCACGATAATCGATGGTTGCTTCGACTTCGATTTGCTCGGCGAGGCCTCCCAAACCCGTGCCCAGGATGATACCGGTTTTCGGAACCGATGCAAACTGTTTTTTGATTTTTTTCGTAGCGTCTTCGATTTTGTCAAACAGATCCAGCATGATGTCTTTCCACCAGAAGGTGCGTGAAGTTTGTTTCGCGTATCTTAACGACTTTTGGACGCATCGTCGCACCCATCCTCTCGCCGTCATTCGAATCGGTTAAGATATCGCCGGGAACCCTACTTAGATTTTCGCTTCCAATGGATGTCATCGAAACCATGCCTGTTCCGTCGCCAGATGTTTTTGAAAAGCTCGCCACTTTCTACATGGGACGTCTTTACGATTTAAAGAAGGGCGAGCTGAAAGATGACTTGCTGCTGTACGACGCCAAAGACCTTTGTACGCACGCGATGTGCGTCGGGATGACCGGCAGCGGCAAGACCGGTTTGTGTTTGTCGCTGCTCGAAGAAGCGGCGATCGACGGCATTCCAGCGATCTGCATTGATCCCAAAGGCGATCTTGGAAACCTACTGCTGACGTTTCCCGAGCTTCGCTCTAGCGATTTCTTGCCCTGGATCGACAAGGGGGAAGCGACGCGCAAAGGGGTCACGTCGGAACAGCTTGCCTGCGACAAAGCGAAGCTTTGGAAGAAGGGAATCGAATCGTGGGGTCAATCACCATCACGAATCGCCAAGTTTCGCGACAGCGTCGACATCGCGATCTATACGCCCGGCAGCAACGCGGGAATCCCGATGACGGTGCTGAAGAGCTTTGACGCACCGCCACCATCGCTGCTTGAGGATTCGGATGCGATGCGGGAACGCGTCACCGGCTCTGCATCCGGGCTGTTGACGTTGCTGGGAATCAATGCGGATCCACTGCTTTCTCGTGAACACATTTTGATCTCATCGATTCTCGATCATTGCTGGCGAGACGGCAAGAACGTGAACATTGGCGATCTGATTGGATTGATTCAATCGCCGCCGATCGAGCGGGTCGGTATTTTGGATCTCGATTCCTTCATGCCCCCGAGTGACCGTGCAAAGCTCGCGATGCAGCTTAACAACCTGCTTGCTTCGCCCGCGTTTTCCACTTGGCTCGAAGGGGAGCCGCTGTCGATACAGAAACTGCTCTTCACTGCGGAAGGCAAACCACGTTTATCCATCCTCTCGATCGCCCATCTGAGCGATCGCGAGCGGATGTTCTTCGTCACCATCTTGCTCAATGAATTGTTGGCTTGGATGAGGACGCAACGTGGAACCAGCTCGCTTCGCGCGATGTTGTACATGGATGAAGTTGCTGGTTATTTTCCGCCGGTGTCCAATCCCCCATCGAAACCGCCGATGTTAACGCTTTTGAAACAAGCACGTGCGTTCGGGCTTGGAATTACCCTCGCAACACAAAATCCTGTTGACTTGGATTACAAGGGGCTGTCCAACATCGGCACTTGGTTCCTCGGACGGTTACAAACCGAACGCGACAAGGCTCGCGTGCTTGAAGGGCTCGAGGGCGCAGCGGCGCAAACCGGGTCCAAGTTTGATCGCTCAGCGATGGAGCAAACGCTTGCCGCACTTGGTAATCGTGTGTTCCTGATGAACAACGTGCACGATGACGGTCCAAGTGTCTTTCAAACTCGATGGGCTTTGTCCTACTTAGCCGGACCCATGGCTCGAGAACAAATCAAGTCGCTGATGGCAGATCGTAAAGCGCGCCTCGAAAAACGCCATGAGGATTCGAAGACCGAATCGGTTGCGGGTGAAGTGACCGCACCCTCGCGACCGGTGATCCCAAGTGGCATCGGAGAACAATTCCTGACCCCTACACTAGCCGCAAACGATGGCAGCCGATTGATCTATCGACCTGCCGTTTATGCAGAAGGAACGCTGCACTATGTGCGAAGTTCGGCCGATCTCGACAAATGGTCCGATGCGAAATTGTTTGTCCCATGTGGCGGCGGCGTGCCGGACGATCTTTGGACGGCAAGTGAATCGCTTGCTGCCGATGCTGTAGGGTCCGACGTCTGCGATGAAGACTTCACCTTTAGCGAATTACCAACCCCCCTTCGCAACGCATCGAAGTTCAAGAGCTTTGAAAAACAATTCAAAGATTACTTGTACCGGCACTACGCCATCACACTTTACAAAAGTCGTGTTTTGGGAAGCTATGCGCCGGGCGGATGTAGTGAAGGCGAAGCGAGAATCTATTTCGAGCAAGATGCGCGAGAACAACTTGACCGAGAGACGGAAAAGCTTCGGGACAAGTATGCGTCCAAGATGAAAGCATTGGACAAGAAGATCCAATCGGCCAAGGATCGCGTCGCTGTGGAGCAAGACCAGTACGAGCAAGCCAGGTTATCAACCGTTGTCTCCTTTGGAGCCTCTATCCTTGGGGCGTTCCTTGGAAACAAGGTGGCGAGTCGAACGAATGTGTCCAAGGTGTCGACGGCAGCACGCGGTGCGGGCCGCGCCGCGCAGCAGCGAGCCGACGTCTCGCGAGCCGAAGAGACATTGCGGCAATTGGCGCTCGAGATGACGGAACTCGATCAGGAACTTCAGGTCGAAATCGCCGTGCTAGGCGAGAAGTACGATGTCAAGAACTGGGAATTCGATACGACCGTGATCGCACCGCGAAAAAGCGACTTGAAAGTGGTCGATCCCATCATCCTTTGGACGCCATGGCAAGTGGATTCATCCGGAATCGCAACGCGGTTGTTTTGATCAGCCGCGAAACCACTAATACTCATGGCCGGTCGAGCCGGAATCGACAGCAGCAGCGCTGACCTTGCTTTCGACGGCTTGGCGAACCGTCCGTTCGTCGATCTCTTTTTTCAATCGAGCGATCGCTTCGGCCATCGGCATCGATCCGAGGTCACCCTCGATGCGGTCGCGAAGTGCGACATGCCCGGCTTCGGCTTCTTTGGGACCGACGACGGCCATGTAGTTCACCAAATCCAATTGGGCATTTCGGATTTTGGCTTGCACCTTACCATCGTTGTTATCGATCGTCACTTTCAACCCCGCTTCGTCGAATTGCTTCGCGACCGCGACGGCATAGTCGATCGATTTGTCGCTCAATGGCAACACACGGATCTGCTCCGGCGACAACCACATCGGGAACGCCCCTGCGAAATGCTCGATTAACATTCCGGTGAACCGTTCCATCGAACCAAAAGGAGCGCGATGGATCATCACCGGCCGATGAGTCGAGTTGTCGTTGCCGGTGTATTCGAGTTTGAAACGTTCGGGCAAGTTATAGTCGAGCTGGACCGTCCCGAGTTGCCAGGATCGGCCGATGCAGTCGCTGACCATGAAGTCAGCTTTCGGTCCATAGAAGGCGGCTTCGCCTTGCTCCTCGTTGAATTGCAACCCCGACGATTGCATCACTCCGCGGAGGGCATTTTCGGCATGGTCCCAATTCTCTTCACTGCCAACATACTTGTCACTTTTGGGATCACGTAAAGACAGTTGCACACGATAATCCTTCAGCCCAACCGCTTCCAGGACGAATTTGGTGAGGTCGATCGTTGCCTTGAATTCTGCCTCCACTTGTTCGGCGGTGCAAAAGATGTGGGCGTCGTCTTGAGTCAATCCTCGAACGCGAAGCATTCCGTTCAGTTCACCGGTTTGTTCGTGACGATAGACGGTTCCGAATTCGAATAGCCGCAGTGGCAATTGCCGGTACGATCGTGGTTGTGCCTTGAACATGTGACAGTGATGCGGACAATTCATTGGCTTGACGAGGTATCGCTCATGAACCTTTTGCCAACGATGCAATGCATCACGTTTTGCCTCGTTGGATGCCGAGGGTTTGTAGTCAGGGATTTCCGCGCCGAGTACCTTGGCCGCTTCCATCAATTTCTCTTCGCCGTCGGCATCGAGCGTCCCAGCTTCGAGTCGTTGACTCCATGCGTCGATCATTCCACCTGCTTCACTACCAAACAGTGGCGAAAATTGGCTGTCGCGATAATAGGGGAAATGCCCGCTGGTTTCATACAGCTCCACGCGGCCGATGTGGGGACTGTAAACCGGGTCATAGCCGCGCGACAGCAACTCCTTGCGGAGGAAGTCTTCAAGAGTACTTCGCACGCGGGCGCCCTTGGGCAACCACAAACAGAGCCCTTGACCCACCTCGGGATTGATCGCGAACAGGCCATGTTGTTTGCCGAGCACCCGGTGGTCGCGGCGGCGTGCTTCTTCGAGTCGTTCAAGGTAGCTCGCGAGTTCTTTCTTGTCGAAGAACGCGGTGCCGTACAGACGTTGCAGTTGGCGGCCCGAGGCGTCACCTTTCCAATAGGCACCGGCGATACTCATCAACTTGATCGCTTTGATCTTGCCTGCATCCGGAATGTGCGGCCCGCGGCAAAGGTCGACGAATTCCCCTTGTCGATAGAAACTGACAGTCGCCTGATCACCGAGTCCCGTGTCGATGTGTTCGACCTTCAAATCTTGATCGAGATCCTCGCATAGTTTCCTCGCTTCGTCGCGATCGAGAATGAACCGTTCGAAAGGTTCTTTGTCTTTGATGATTTTCTTAATCTCGGCTTCGATTTTTGGGAAATCATCCTCACTGATTTTTTCTGGGATATCGAAGTCGTAGTAGAATCCGCCAGAGGTGGTTGGGCCAAACGCGAGCGAGACGCCTTTGTAGAGCCGCATGATCGCACGGGCCATCACATGGGCCGCTGAGTGACGCAGCACATCGAGCGATTCCGCGTCGCGGTTGGTTAGCAGCCGCAGCGGAAGAGGCGCGTCCTCTTCCGCCAATTCGCCGAGCGGTCGGTTGGCATCGACGATCCGGCCGCCGACTTCGGCCGCCATCACGCTGCGGGCCAGGCCTTCGCTGATGCCTTTGGCGATGTCCATCGAAGTGGTGTGGGCGGGGTGTTTCGCCAGGGTGCCATCGGGTAGTTGAATTTGGATGATCGCGGCGGATGCGGTCGACATAGCAGATTTCACTCGAAATTTCGTTCAAAGAAGTGTTCATGCGATACGGAGGCATGAACGGGTAAGACAAGAATGATTGTTTTCATGGGGAAGCGTCAATCCCGAATCGTGATTGCCCCTGTTAGAGGGCGAGCCAACAACGAGGGTTCGGGCGATGGAGTGGTTTGAAACCCTGCAGATCTAGTCGTCAAAGAATGAACCCTGCTTGTCCCCCCCGCTGTTGGGGTTCGTCTTGGCCGGTCGCTTCTTGGCCCTTTTCTTTGCCGTTCGCTTCTTGCCCAAACGCTTCCCTTGCTTGGTTGAGGGGGCACTCTGCAGCGGGTTCTCGGCCCCAACCAACGGATCGCCTGCTTGGGTTCGATCGAGCCGCTCGCGAATTTTCTCGGCGTAAACTTCGGAAAGCTCCGTGCCAATGTACTTGCGGCCTAGCTTTTTGGCCACGACCAAGGTCGTACCGCTGCCGCTAAAGGGGTCGAAGACGACGTCGCCTTCGTTGGAACTCGCCCGGATAATACGCCCGAGTAATTGCTCGGGCATTTGGCAGCCATGAAAGCCTTCGCGTTCTTTGAAAGTTCCTGCCACCCGCGGGAAATACCACATGTCCCCGTTGGGCTGGAAACCCTCGGGCAAGTCCTGCGGCCGCAAAACCCAGGTGTTGTCCGGCAAGCGGCCTTTCGGATTCGCTCGTTTATCGCCGTAGACCAATTGCCGCGCCGAGGGAACGCGTATCGCCGGATCGTCGGCGTTGAACGTACAGAGTGTTGGATCCTTGACGAAGTGAAACAAATGGGTGTGCGAGCGGCTAAACCCAAACTTGCAATTCACGCCAAAGGTGTAGTACCAGATGACCCAACTACGGCAATGAAAGCCCAGCTCGCGAGTCGCGCAGACCTTCAATTCCGCCGCGTATTCATCGCCAATGGCCAACCAGAATGTCCCGCTCGGCTTGAGCACCCGGTGGACTCCACCGATCCACGTTTTGCACCAATCCAGGTAGTCTTGGTCGTTTCGTTTGTCCTCGTAAACGTCGTAATCGTATCCAATATTGAACGGTGGGTCGGCAAAACACAAATCGATCTTGCCCTTCTGCATGGCCGCCAATTTTTCGAGGCAATCGCCTTGATGGAGCTGATTGAGTTCGAGGCCCAAGGTACTTTTCTCTGATTGATTTGAGTTGTCCAGCGCTGGATCGGTGGAAATCCTAACAATTCCCTCTTTGAGTTCAACGCCCAACAAGAAAACGCTTCTGATCCGCAACCGAGGCAGGGTCAAGGTTTACCGAGTACTCCCACCGGATCGTGCCGGTTTGATTCGTTTCGGTGGGTTGGATCCGCAACCAATCGTTTTCCTGAATCAAGATCGAGTCCTTCCCTGGCTGGATGACGAATCGCGGATCCACTGGGTATTGGCTTCCCAATGATTCTGGGGTTTGCCTGCAGCGACAGGCCAATTCGAATTTGAGCGTTGCCCAATCGACCGATTCCACCCACTGGACACTGATGCTCCAGTGGCTCGTGCCGGCTCCTCCCACCCCTAATAAGGCGTCCATTGCCAACAAGGAGTCGCCCGATCGCAGACTCTCGAGCGAGAGTTGTTGGATCGGTGGCGAACAAGGCCAGGCAACGTCGTCGCTGGCGTTGACACAGGGAAGGGAAGCGACGGGTGTGCCATGCTGATCGTAGCCCACCAATGCGTGCGCAAATCGATCGACATCCCAAGAGAATTCAACGGACAACCGACCATCGAAAGAGGTCATCGACAAGGGCGCCGGATTCATGTGTTCACCTCAGCGGTCTGCTCGTTCAGCTTCGAGAATGCCTCGAGCAGTTTCAGGCCATCGGTTTGGCTTTTTTCAGGATGGAATTGAGTCGCATACAAGTTGTCACGCCATACCATGGCACAAAAGGGGCCCCCGTAATCACATTCCAAGGCCACGATTGACGAATCGGTTGGCCGCACATAATAGGAGTGAACGAAGTAAAAATGAGTTGATGCCGTAACGCCGTGGAGAATCGGCGCATCGCTGCAGCGGGAAACCGTATTCCATCCCATGTGCGGGACCTTCATCCCAGAGGGCAATTCGAAGCGAACGACGTCTCCTTGCAAAACCCCAAGTCCTTCGTATTCGCCATGTTCAAAGCCACGTTCAAAGAGGAGTTGTAGCCCAAGGCAGATACCAAGGAAGGGTCGTCCCGACGCGATGAAATCACGAATCGGTTGAGCCAAGTCGCGTCGATTGATTTCAGCCATCGCGTCGCCGAATGCGCCAACCCCAGGCAAGATCAATTGGTCGGCACCGGCAATCTGACCGGGATCCGAACTAATCTGGGCCGAGCCACCGACGCGTTCGATTCCTTTTTGAACGCTTCGGAGATTCCCCATTTGGTAATCGACGATGGTAATCATGGTGGTTTCGGTCTTCGCAAAAGCAGAGGAAGTGACACGGCGGGACACCGCTATCCGACCATATCGGCGAAGACACATTTTCGCAACCAGCGGTTCGTTGCAGCGTTGCCGATCCTTAGGAGGTCAACGCCATGTCGACCACTTCGATCACATCTCGGCCCGATCGCCGCCGCGCCCATTGTTTCAGTTCAAATTGAGCGGCCCATGCATTGTGGCAGACCTTGGCCCACCATCGAGGGGCGACGATTCGCAATTCAAGCATCCGCGTCGGTGTCGCACCGAGTTGCTTCTTGTAGGGCTCGTCACCACGCAAGAAATCAACCCCCCTCATCTGATGCTGATGAGCGTATTTCAGCGTTTCAGTACTCAAGATTTTACCGGGTTCATATTTCGCAGCCTTCGGATCGTAGCCGGTGCTGTAAACGTACAAAAAGTCATTGGCGCCGACGAAATTCAACGAGCTACCAATACACTCTCCATCGAGTAGCACTTCCAACAAATGCAAGCGGTCCCGAGCTAGCATGTCGGCTGCAGCGGCATGAATGAATTCACGCTGATTCGGATCCGCATAGCTTCCTGGTTTGCCCACGGCATTCCATCGACGTTGATGCAGATCAATCATGCGATTGAGGCATTGGCGCAGTTGCTCTGGACGATCCGCCCGCTGCAAATGCATCCCCTCGGTCGTTTCCACGCGAGATCCAAGCAGACGGTGTTTTCGTCGAGTACGACGGCTTTGCGTCCCGAGCCAAGCGTCCCATGATTCGCTGCACTCCAACAGCCATGTGTGCATTCGAGATTGGGCATGGACGATTGCTCCGGCATCTTGTAGCGAGGCGGCAAACCGCTTCATGACCCGGTCGTCGTCGCTCACTCCGTCGATCTCAATTCTTTCCCAAGCGTGGTCTTTGCTGCTGGCTTCAGCAATCAGAAAGGTGGCCATCGCTCCGGCAATGGCCTCGCCCTGATCCGGCTTGGCCAGCACCGAGGTGAAGTCGCTACAGGCGTTGTTGCCACCGAGAAAACAGAGCGTGCTGGGAGAGGTTGGATTACGATAAAAAGGCATCAAACCGCAGACGCAGCCCCGCGCATCGTGAGCGACCAGCACATAAGCCTCGTGGTCGCGGGCAAACTGGCTCCACCAGGACTTCAACCAGGAGGTTTCTCGAAACGGGATTCCGCCGGCGAGGGCATCCCAGCGGTCGCCATTCTCGAAAAGCTCGACCAAGCTGTCAGACCGTTCAATGCGATACATACTGTTGTCTCGAAAACCGACTCGAATATTTTCAGAATGGGAGTGCGATACCAAAAGGACTACACTAAAGATGAAAATGCTCTTGCTGGCACAAAATGGAGGAAGTGGCACAAGGGGTTCCCAAAAATCTAGCCCCTGCGTTTGCTCCAGCGGGTTACGAATGGGTGGTTTCGCGTACAATGCAGACGTCGCATCGGCGTCCAGCTACGATGACCGGCATCATCGTATTAATCGTACACTCGTGAAATTGCCGTATAGGTTTGAATGACGTATGCATTTGCTCTCGAAACCGCTCCATCGATTTGTTCGCAACACGCTCGTTTGCCTTGTCGGCATGGCGGGACTCGCCCCAATTGCCTCAGGGGAAACTCCGCCCGTAAATTGGTCCGGGTTTCGTGGCATGGAGACAAATGGATATGTTGAGGATGGCACGTTGCCTACCGCGTGGACCGACCAAGACTACGTTTGGCGACACAAGCTGCCTTCGACCGATGTCGGATCGATGGCAATCGCTGCAGGCCGTGTTTTCTATCTGACGGCGGACCCTGCGAACCACTCGATCGCTCTCGAGGCAATCGATCTGGATACCGGAAAGGTGGTTTTCAGCAGACCCTATCCCCATACGGTCGCTAAGATTCACAACCGTAATACCTATGCATCGAGCACACCGACCGTGGACGACCGTGGTGTGGTCGTGGCCTGGAGTGATCCGAAGCACACGATGCTGAAGAGCTTCGATCACGACGGCAACGAGCTTTGGTCGCGAGACTTGGGTACTTGGCAAAGCCAACACGGATTCGGCACCTCGCCGCAACTGTTTGGCTCGATGGTGCTATTGCTCAATTCGCAACAAGGCGAGCAGCTGGACCCTGGCGAAACCGCCGGGCGAAGCCGGATGATCGCCGTCGACCGGGCCACGGGAAAAACCCTTTGGGAGACGCCGCTGAAAACAACAAGGACCTGCTATGGCGTTCCTGCCATCTACAAAAATGTCGATGGGACCACCCAGGTGATCGATGCCAATACCGGCAACGGCATGTTCGGGCTTGATGCCAAGACGGGCGAAATGATTTGGAGCTTACCAGTGTTCGAAATGCGATGCTGCAGCACTCCGGTCTTGGTGGGAGATCTCGCAATCGCCTCAGCCGGAAGCGGCGGTGGCGGGAACCACTTGGTGGCGGTGCGAATTCCTGCGACGGCGGATCAATTGCCCGAGCAAGTCTATCGAATCGATCGAGGCGCTCCCTACGTTCCGACTGCCTCGGTCAAAGACGGCCGTCTGTTCCTCGTCGATGATAGAGGGGTCGCATCTTGTGCAGACGCCGCAGAGGGCAAAATGATTTGGTCCAAGCGGATCGGCGGCAATTTCGGTGCTTCCCCCATTATTGTTGGAGACACGCTGCTGATCATCAGCCTCGACGGTAAGGCCACGCTGTTGCGAGCGAGTGAACGTTTTGAGAAACTCGGTGAGGTCGACTTGGGGGGGCCGGTTGGGGCGACGCCTGCGTTTGCCCAAGGGCGTTTGTTGTTGCGTGTCGGAGATGAGATTCGCTGTCTTGGCGGAAGGGAGTTTTAGGGTTTTGCAGAAGATAGAAAATGTCCTTGACGTTGAAATCAATGCCACGCGGCTGATCGATTGGCTGCGTCCGCTGGGGCGTGTGACCATTGCATTTTCCGGTGGCGTTGACAGCAGTGTGGTTGCCGCTGCTGCGCTGCGCGCGGACCTCAGCCGAGCGGTCGCCGTCACGGGATCTTCCGCAAGCGTCTCACAGTGGCAGATTGAATGGGCGCAGCGGATTGCGACCCAGATCGGCATCGAACATCATGTCGTGTCGACAAGTGAAGGCAGTGATGCCGATTACGTTCGCAACGACGCAAAGCGATGTTTTTATTGCAAACAGACGCTCTATCGGACGCTGTCGCAGCTCGTCGATCAGTGCGGCGACACGGTGTTGATTTCTGGAACCAACGCAGAGGACCTCGGTGATTATCGACCCGGGATCGAAGCGGGGAAATTAGCCTCCGTCAAAACGCCACTCGCCGATTTGGGGTTTGACAAGAGCGACGTCCGTCAGCTTGCTCGCTGGTTCGGCCTTGAGAATGCTGAATTGCCCGCTTCTCCCTGCTTGGCCAGCCGCGTTGCCTACGGCGTCGAAGTCACTACGGATCGGCTGGAACGGATTGAGAAGGCAGAAAGCTGGTTGCGACAGCGCGGCTTCAGTGACCTGCGCGTGCGAGTGCATGCGGATGAACTCGCTCGAATCGAAGTCCCCAAGGACGAGCGCCATCGACTCGTTGAAGATTCGTTGGCGACTGAAATGGACGAGGCGTTTCGCTCATTCGGTTTTCGTTTTGTGACGGTGGATCTGCACGGACTTCAGTCGGGTAGCCTGAATCTCTCGCTTGTGTCGATCGAGCCGACACGTTTGTCTTGAAGCTGCCAACTTTCATTCCCTAACTCAGGAATTTGTTTTGACATCCGAATCTTCCGAACCGAACGAGTTGTCTCCCCAGGCCTCATCTCGCGAAGACGGCGACGTTTCCTCGGCAAAATTGATTGGTTGTCGGTTGGGCGACTACCAGATTTTGCGAAAGCTAGGACGTGGCGGGATGGCGGATGTTTACGCGGCCCGGCATCTAACGCTCGGCCGCGACGTGGCAATGAAGATCCTACGCAGCGATTATGCTCGCGATGGCGACTACGTTGCTCGGTTTCGCCGTGAAGCAAAAGCTGCCGCAAAACTAAATCATCCCAATATCGTCCAAGTTTATGAGGTGGGAAGCGTCGACTCGTTTCACTACATCGCCCAAGAATTGATCCATGGCGACAACTTGCGTCACATCCTTTCTCGCAGCGGGTCGTTGTCAACCGACGAAGCGGTCGAGGTATTGGTCGCTGTGGGGTCCGCACTTGAAGTGGCTGCCGAAGCTGGCATCACCCATCGTGATATCAAGCCCGAAAACATCATGCGATCGTCTCGTGGGATCGTCAAAGTCGCCGACTTCGGGCTCGCTCGACTCGGTCCCGATGTCGATGCCTCGCGAGCGGACCTGACCCAAGCTGGGTTGACCCTTGGGACACCTCGCTACATGAGCCCGGAACAGATCCAAGGTCACACGGTCGATTCACGCAGCGACCTGTATTCGCTTGGCATCACGATGTACCACTTGCTCGCCGGCCGCCCCCCTTTCGAGGCAGAGGATCCGCTGGCGTTGGCTGTGATGCACTTGCATGAAACGCCCATTCCGCTCGATCGCGCCCGTGGAACGGAGGATCTTCCAGAGTGGCTGGTTGCGATTGTCTCGAAACTGATTCGTAAGCGACCCGAGGATCGATTCCAATCACCTTCGGAGTTGCTCGCGTCGATCCGTTCTCGCGCCATTGATGCGGGCTACTCCGCGGCCGAGACGATTGGAACCGCAGCGGCAACGATTCGCTTACAACGAGTCGCCGATCAATCTCGACTTCGCCAGCGTTCGCCTGGCTGGCGTCGGGTCGCCATCTTCCTGATTCCACTCGGTTGTATCGTCGCGACGGCAGCGTTCTTTTTATCTCACCCGGCCAAGAGTGTCACTCGCGTGCTGAGGCCCGATCAAGTTCCGCAGGCCAAGACGGTTGAAGAGCAATACTTGATCGCTGCAACCCGGAATGATGAAGCAGGTTGGCGTGCAGTGTCGGACTACTTTCCTGCAAGTGAGAACAATTCACTGAACACCAACTATCACGCCAAGAGTCTGCTTCAGATGGCGCGTTTGATGGCTGCCGAGCTGCAATGGCAGCAAGCGGACCGCGTGCTGGAGGACCTGCTTCGCAATCCACGAATCGATCGATTGTACCAAGCGCTTGCGTTGGCACAGCGATGTAACGTCCTTGAGCAGCTCGGCGAAACCCGGCGGTTGACCGAGAGTCAAACCCAACTGCAAACGATCTATCGAGAACTCGATGCCACCAATCCCAGCGCGCTGGCGGTGTTTGATCGCGTTGTCTCTGAAAAAGAGCGGCTACAACTCGGGCTGACCATCGCGGACCGTGGGGACACTTAGCATCGCGGGATCAAGCCAACATCAGTTCACGCCATGCCGCTGATCAATCGCTCAACAACGTGGTCCTTATAGCCATCCAGATCCTTCCATGCCATGGCACAGCGAACGGGCTGCCCATTGGTCTCGTCGATTGCCGTGATCCCCTTGTCATCAATCGAAAGCGGCAGTGTTTGCATTTCCATCCACTCTTCAGAAAACGCCATCGTGACAGCGACTAAGTCGAACAACGTGGTGCTGCGGGATTTTGGATCGGGTTTCACCTTCAACCAAGAAACACGATTCAACCAGTGGCGATAGTTTTCCATCAATTCCTTGACGCCCACCGAATCGCTGCGGGAAACCTTTGCATACCGCTCGCCCGCCAAATCGACAATTCCGCAAGTGTCCAAGGGGGTGACCGAGCATTCCCAGCGAGCGGCAAACGTATCTCGAAGTGGTTCAATGCCATTCCTCACATTCGCTTCCGGCACGACCGGGGCATGGCCTCCGTAGCCGACACGAATCGCACCATGCATCCCCACGAAACGAGCATTCTGACAAATGGACGGATCGCGTCGCAAGCTCTCGGCAATGTTTGGCACCGCTCCGACGCAAACCAGCGTTACCGGATCGGAGGATTCTTTAATCGTGCGGATGATCGCGTCAGCGGCATCCTCATGCACGATGCCTTCATACTCTGCATGGTGATAGTCACCCACCCAATCTTGTTGGTTGCTCCTGCCACCTTTCGGACCGACAGAAATCGCAAGAGGAATCTCGGTGCGACTCACCTCCGTCAAGAATTTTGCTGCCAAGCTCGTCCGGTAGTCGCCAAGACCCGCGTCGGTTGCGATCAAGCGAACGTCAAGTTCCGGGCACTTCAGTAAATACAGCAGGGCCCAAGTGTCATCAATGTCGCCACCGAGATCCGTATCAAAGATGACAGGGATCTTGTTGCCAGACTTCAATCGCCCGAAGGTATCCTCGTGCGTGGGGCATGGCTTCAATGTGGACTCCGCAGCATGGACTGGATAATCATGGCAATACTCGCCCGCGAGGGCGGATGCAACGACGGCAGCGGAACCGCGGTGGAATTGGCGACGTGAAAGTTGCATTGGAAAGACCGATCAAGGGAAAATACAACGGAAAATAGTTAGGGCGAGTGAGCGATCGCAATGTCTCGCTCGACGAGCGGCATTTGTTTTCGCCAACTGTACTCGGGGTCGAATTGATAGGGGATAACCGGCTGGTTGTATCTCTCCACATGCTCGGTCAGTTTTTCCCAACATGCCTTTGCAGCAGTCAGTCGTTCGATCGCCGCTTCTTGGTCGGATCCATTCTTTGTTCTTCGGTGCCGAGCGAGCGCAACGGCACCACGAAGCTTTTCAGCAAAATACCGTCCGTGCCACGCCCACGCTTCGATATCGTTCAATTCGATCGACAGCGTTGCTGAGGCGGCATCGGATGACTGATGACGTGCGACGGCGACCAATCGCAACGCTTCGAGGCAATCCACTTCCAACTGATCCGCAAGCTGGAGTGGATTCACACGGTCGGGATCGTCGATGTCGTGGTTGACGAAATCATCAATGCTGATGTAGGTCCTATCCAACACCGGTTGCTTGATTAGTTCATCCACGCTGATCAGTTTCCCGTTGTTCTTAGCAAAGCCTTCGCTATAGAGAGTCGCATCCCAGGTGGCTCGGTAAAACGAGGCCAAGCGATTGGCGCTGCTCGACGCCAATTTCCAGGCATCAAGAAGCTGTGTTCCATCAATTCCCGCGAAGCGATCCTCGAGTGCTTGTGCAAACAGGCGATCAGGTGTCTGGGGATCAAACAGCAGATTGCCCCAAACCTTATAGAACAGCCACTGACGCTCAAACGCATAGTCCCAATTTCGATGTTGGTCTTGCGTGATGTAATCTTTGGCTGGGATGTAGCATTCGCTGCCAACGAAACAGCCTGCGGCATAGGGTTGGCTGTTGAGCCGAATGAACTCGCGGATGAAATCAGGTTGTGCCCATCGCAGCACAAAGAAATCCTCGTTTCTCATCGTCCAAATTGCTTTGAATCGATCGGACGGCGGGTCCCAATAGGTGTCGGTCAACATTCCGCCATGAACGATGGAAAGACGCGGCGAGGAGTGGCCGTGAGACCAATTGAATTTAAATTCGATCCAAACGGTGTCGTCCATGCCCATCGTCTCGATCGCGTCTCGTGTGATTTTTTCCGTGGTGACGCTGGTCGATCCACCGGAACGTTTGTCCGCCGACAAAGGTGCTCGATAGATCAGCCGCGCCGGCCGTTTTGCCGCTTTAAGCCCAGCGATGATTGTACGGTCAATCCAATCGCGACGTTCCGCAGAAGTCATCCCGCCCATGCGTTCTCCGAGCGTTAAGCCGAGACCCGTCAAGTCATCGTACTCGTCAATCGTTTGCGTGACCAACTCGCGAGTGTACTGTTCGATTTCTTCCGAGGTTTCACCGTCGCCAAAAAACTGTGAACTCTCTGCCTGATCGACGCCACCGTAGGCTTCTGCGAATTCAGCAGACACAAAAATATTCCAGTTAACGACATAGGTATTGATCCCGCGACGCCGAGCCATCGAAAACAGTGATTTCCAAAACGATTGCCACTCAGCCAGTTCGTCTTCATCGAAAGGGCTCGCATCGGGAAACGACGGGGATCGGACCATGTATGCGAATGGATGCATGTTCCAAAGCGAGAGCGTATTGAACTTATTTTCGACCATCATGTCGAGAAACGCACGCCAGAAATCCAAGTCGCGGCAGGTATCCAGATGCAACGAAAGGTTCTGTCCGGACCGATACGAGTACCAAGGTAGATTGAACTTGATCGCGCGAAACGGAAAATGTGACTGCACCGATTTGGGCTGGATTCCGTCCACCGCGGCGCCGTGATCCAACTGGTCTGCGAACTCCAAGATCCCGTACAGAATTCCACGCCCGTTTTGGGCCCGGATCTCATAGCCGGAATCGCTGTGGTGGAGTGAGTAACCGTCATGACAATCGGGGTCAGGATTCTGCTCACAGGTCAACGTTAAATCGGCTGCCCGATCGTGACTTACCGTCAACTCGAGCTTTCGATTCTTCAAGGATCGTTCAAGCCGCTCGAGTCCGTAATCGATCTCGGGTGCTGAGTATTGATTCGCTACCGTAAACGGATCGGCGGCCTGCGAAGGGGAAGCGACCCATGCTGCGAGGACGAGCAAGGCGAAGCGGTTTCGCAAAGTAGGGCGATGGGACATGAGAGGCACTCAGAGGGAGGTCGGTTTTTGGGTGGGCGTTACGTTTTCCGTTGCGGTCCGGTCTGCTTTTTCGAGCGGGACCAACAACTCGGATCGCTGCTTGGCAACAGCGTACTCCAGTTTCGCTCGTTGCATATCGGCGTCTTGTTCTCTCTTGACCAATTGGTCGTAAACCTTGCCGGAGAGGACTCGTTGGTTTTCTGGCAAGAGCTCTGGATCGTACGTTAAACCGGGATGCGTTTGGGCGGAAGTGTATTTCTCGAGTGGAGTCTTCCGTTTTGCCAACTCGGTTTCCCACTTGGCGATTTCCTTTTCCGCCAAGTCACGAGCCGCCCCCTGCGGAATAGCGTTCTTCGCAGTACCGAAGGGGTCATAATCCTCGGGAGCCGTCCATTTGTCCCACCAACTCAATTTTGGCCCGAAAATACTGGCGATGATTCGGTCGACACGATTCGCCATGTAGGTGGAAACCGCCCGACTTCGTTTGAAGAATGCGGTTGGGAATATCGCCGAATCCCAAATCGTTCTCGAATGCGTTGCCATGTAGCGAATGTTGGCCAAAAGCTCGTAAAGCAGGCAGAGTGTCGCCTCGTTTTCTTTCATTTGCCGATAGGTGACTCCGTAGTTAAGCGACCGCTCTGCGAGATAGTTGAGTTTGGGCATCAACGGGCGGACGCCGCCGATCGCCCACGTGCGACTGGTCCGAGCGACCTGTTGTTCATTGTAAATGTCGACCAAGATCGAATCGATCAGTTCATGACCAATTTTGTGAATCTCTTCGTCCGTCAAGGGCCGATCAATATAGTTTTCATTGAAGCGGGGAAAGGTTCGCTCGCTCACCAGCCGAATGAAACGGTCCACTTTGTCTTCGAATTTTAGTGCTAAGAAGATCCCATGTTTGTTCTGCTCACTGTTGATGAAATCTTGATCGGCGACATCGATGGCATCGGCTTCAAACAACACGGCGGAACCCTTGCTCGAATCAAGCGTGCGTCGGACCTCCAATTTGCCGATTTTCCGTTTCCGAAAAAATCCCCACGACGTATCGGTATCGCCTGTGTCGTAGCGGTGGACGATGACCCAACGATGCAGCGGATCGACCTTCTTGAGCTTACGTTGCAGGTCACGCGCTTCCTGCTCAAGCCATTTTGGCTTGGGTTGAAACAAAAGGGTTCGTTTGTTGATTTCGAATTCGTGAACCGCACCAAGTGATGCGTCGGCGATGTCGCTTGCACCGCTGGTGACACCGCCGACCACTTCACCGCTTGCCGCGACGTACTTGGACCAACGGCGAACTCGCTTCAAGAATGCTCGCTCAGTTTTCAGTTGGCTAGCCGATTTTTCGGCACTGATGGGAATCAGCGAGTTGGCAAGCAACTCCTCTCCGCCGGTACGAGAATCACCAACGACATAGAACGAAATATCAAAGTCGGCAGCAGCTTGTAGAAACTGCGATTTGGCCAACTGGTTGAACGCGGCCGTCTTTCCCGCAGCCGTCAAATAGTAGTTGTTCGGAATGATCACGGTCATCCCCTGCCACTGCTCCAGCAACGATTTGTCTCGGTCGATCTTGCGAACGAAATCGAGAAATCCGTAATAGGCAACATCCCAAACATCGAGCCCACTTCCAAAGTAGTCGGCAAGCTGAGTCCATTTTTGGATGTCATCGACATCGGTCTTTTGATTCGCAATCAACAGGAAGCGTGAACCTTCATCGCGGCGATAGGTTTCGGACACGCGGATTGTTTCCTGTCGATAATCGACGCGACGATACTGGTCATGCCGATCACTTGAACCGGGGCGCTGCTGATGCAGATCCACGCCGAGCACAAATGCTTGATAGGCAATCACATCACTGTGATCGCGAATGCCAATCCGTGTTTCGATCCAACGTGTTTCACCCGGTTCAAGGTTGCGGACCGCACTGCGGTATTCTTGTTCGAGAAGATCACGAGGTGCATCGGTATCGTCAAAGAACAAAAGTTGGTCCAAGTCGACGTCGCCGCCAAGCAACCTCACTCCGGTTTGGACGCTGCGGTGAAACATTTGGTCGTCAAAGGTCTCCTCGCTGAGGTTGGTGATTCCCCATCGCACTCGAGTCGATTCGCCGGGTGCGAGACTATTGAGTGCGATCACGTCGGTTAGCTCGATCGGAAAGCGAACCTGCACCTCTTCCTGGTTTTCAAAATCACGAAACGGCCGATGAATGCCACTTTCAACATAAGCCACCGGGCTGATCGAATGATTCAGCGAGAAGCCACGCTTTCGAGGTCCGGCGATCACGACATCGGCAAAGCGAAATCGAAGACTTTGATTGGAAAACGTATACGACTCGCCAGGGACAAGCGAGTGAGGAAGGACCAAGTCGACTTGATCGCAATGCAGCCACTCATCCGATGGCAAAAAGGTACGAATCGTGTAATTCGAAGGTGTCGGCATTCCGCCGCAGTTCAAGACGGTCACACTATCGACACTTGCCAAGCTGTCGGGTTCCAGAATCCCATATTCCGGCGCAAGATCGAAAGAGACCAGTCGCAAATCATAGGGGGAATCGTATTGTTTTTGAGTCCCGCCAACATGCTTGACGACGATGCTCAGGCGCCCGTCACGTCCTGCTTGCCCGTCACGAGCTCGGTATCGCGATGCGTTTCCGGGATGCCCATCGCGGCCGGCAAAACCGCCTGGGTTGGACCGGAAAACCGTTCGCGTTTGACGCTTGCCTTGTGAATCGGTGTAGTGAGCGGTTTCCGTCCAGTGATAGCTGTTTCCGCCAGGCCCACCGGGGCCACCGCGCCCCCCGATACCGCCTTCGCCAGCGAACCCGAGGTCGCCCCCCGCAAGGTCGCCCTTGATCAGCATCAGCAGACCCAGGTCGTCCGCGTCGACGACCAAGGTGACCTCGCCCCCGCTGCCGCCGAGTTCACCGTCGCTGGGCTCGCCTGCATCGCCCCCATTTCCGCCCGGGCCTCCGTTACCACCACTCGAGTAACGCGTCGCATCACGGCCTTTGTATCCTCGAGCCCCGGGCTGTCCATTGCCCGCCTTTCCTCCGTTTCCTCCGCGCCCACCGGTTGCATCAATGAAAACGTATCCGTCGTTGCCAATCGGATGCTGAGCGCGCAGGGGATGTCGCGATTGATCGGAGGCGACCGAGGTACCGTTGATGTCGATCCATCCCGAATCGCGTGCTTCCGTGGCGTATCCGAGCTCAAGGGTTGCGGACGCCGCATCCTCACCACGACCGGCCGGTGTCGCGTCTCCACCCCGACGGCCGTTGGCTCCGGGTCGGCGAACGGGGTCAAAGTAGCTTTCACCCTCCACCCCGTCGTGGCCGTCTTCCCCGGCCAAATCAAGGTGCAACAAACACTCTAATTCGGCGTCCGACGCGAACGCCCCTGGATCAACATCGTCGGTGGACGGAAGCAAGTCCCTCAGCTCGTTGCGTCGGTCAGAATTCATTGCGATCGGGTGGCTCGGTGAATGCGTCAAATTGCGAATGGCTGGTTTCGCAGTATACGCGATGAGCGTAGGAAAAGCCGCTAGGCGTTTGCGGTTGCCACCACAAGGTTATCGTGACAGCAACCCTAGCGAATCGAGTGGTGAAGGATCGGTCAAATCGATCCGAACCAACGCGTCTTGCCCGCACGCCGAAACGCACGCTGGGCCGCTGGGCCGCGAGTGGCAGCGATCACACTTGGTCGCCTTCTGCACAGGTTTCGCCGTCTCTGCGTCCTGGTAGACGTGGCCGTTCCGATCGCGTGGTGTCACCATCCGGATGCTGTCGTACGGGCAGCCCTCCGCACAAACGCCACAACCGACGCAGATCGGTTCATGAATTCGAATGGATCCGGTTGCTGGATCGCGAGCGATCGCCCCGGTCGGACACCCCATCATGCAAACGGGGTCGGCACAGTGCATGCACGCTTGTACAAATTGATGGTTTGCGTGCACCGGTCCGATGATTTCGAATCGAGCGTTGCCGTCATGGGCCTCGGCACAGGCCTTCAAGCAATCGTTGCACTGGGTGCACCGGTCCAAGTCGATCACCATCGCATCGGTCCCATTGTTCAAGCGATTCGCGATGATGAAATCAAGTCGCTCGCTAGAGACGGACGTGGCGTGATCGCGCTGCGAAGCGTCTTGCGGCGGTAGCCAGGGTAGCACTTCTGCCGCAAACACTTCCGCGGGGATCCCGATCGTGTCGGTGATGCCGACAGCCCGCAACGAGTGTTGCAACGGGATCGGGGCGGATCCATGCTGCCGCGTCGCGTTGCCGATTACCTCTTCGAGACCAAATCCATCACCTTTGCCAAGATACGACGTGGTGAGCATCGACGAATCACGATGCCCAGGATCAGCTTGTCGCGTGACTCTTGCGAAACCGTTTCGAATGAAGATCAACTCGGTCGGCGTACGGCCTGCTTCGGCGATAATCGGTTCCGAGTTGATTGGTTCCGAGTTGATTGGTTCCGCGACCGGCAACCGCCGCGTTCGTTTCAAGTCATCGTCCCACGGATGGTGTCCGAACGACCTCAGCACCGAAGCGTCGGCGAGCCGTGTCAGGTTGTCGTCGGGCAGGTTGCGAAACGGTGAGATCGATTTCAAATGCAACGGCAACCAAGTGGTTCGGTAGTGCAGGTCCAAGTCGGCTGCAAATCGTTGATCGCAACGCAGCATTTGCAAGCCTTGCCATCGTATCTCGATGAGCGTCGCTTCGTTTTCAGCGATGACGTTGGCCGTCCTTGGCAAACGACACATTGCCGAGATTTCGCCAAACAACTCCGACGGCCCAAGCGAAACGGTTCGTTTGTCGCGCAAGATCGCGTCGAAGTCCTGCAAGAAGATCGCGGTCCGACCATCGACTCTGCGAATCGGATTGCCACCAGGAGTATCCAACAGCGAGATCTGACTGGGTGGGCGGTATTCCTCAATCGCTGGTCGAAACAGTCGCCGATAAATTCGTTGGAACCATCGATGCTGCCCCTCAGGTACCTGTCGCCCAAGTTGTTGGTCGGGCAATGGATCCATCACGACACGGACGCTGCCGGCCAAGACCAAAAATGCGCTGCCGCCGTAGTCACCTTGTCGATAAATGATTTCGCCCGGTTCTGAGCGGCGGAGTTTGCAGTCGAATCGCAAGATCCCTTCCAGGGGAACGTTACGTGGAAACGCCTTGGCGTTCATCGCAGCGAAGGGTTCACGCGAGCGCAACCAACGCACATCCGCATCGTTCATCAACGCGTCCATCGGTTTTTCCCAGCGCCGAGGCCTCGGTAGAACGGGCCCTGGAGGAGCAATCGTGTCGGCTACACTCATAAACGATTGACTACTAAGGCGAAGCCTCCACCGTCAAGAGAGGGCTGTGTCAATCCGCCCCGGTTGCCGACAAATCAGCCGTGAAACGCTGTTTCACGGCACGGTTTAGCGGTCAAGACTAGTTTGGGTGTGTTGATCGCGGTAAACTCGGCGCTGCTTTCTCCGCTGCCTATTTTCCTCAGGAGTCCCGCCATGATTCGCAAATCCGTTCCCACTCGCCGAGAGTTCCTGGCGAACACTTCCACGGTAGTCGGTGCGACATTTGCCGCAGCCTTCGGCGCGTCCTTTGTCCCCGCGACGGCGCTTGGACGCGATGGAGCCACGGCTGCCAGCGAACGCATCCGAATGGGGTTTATCGGCTGTGGACGTCAATGCTACTACAAAAATATCCCGCTTTTTATGCGGACCGGCGAAGTCCAAGCCATGGCCGTTTGCGATGTTGACGATTGGCGGCGCAACAACGCGGTGAATCAAATCAAAACCCAATACACGTCGGGAAAGGCAAAAGGCACGCTCAGCCATGTCGACCAGCATTTGGATTATCAAGACCTGCTTTCACGCGACGACATTGATGCTGTGATGATTTCGACGCCTGATCATTGGCATTGTCAGATGGCGCTGGACGCAATGAAAGCGGGTAAAGATGTTGCACTCGAGAAGCCCATCACGCGAACGATTGCGGAAGGTCAGCGACTAATCAAAGCTGCGGCCGAACAGAAAAGAATTTTTCGAGTTGATAGCGAGTTTCGCAGCGGCGAATCGGCCCACCGAGCGACCACCTTGGTCCGCAACGGACACATCGGCAGGGTTCGTCGTGTGACCACCTGTGTTCCCGAATCCGACATTCCTTGTCCACAGCAACCCGAGATGCCGATCCCAATCGGATTGGACTACGAGCGATGGCAAGGTCCCGCGCCGCGAGCTCCTTACACGCTCAAACGCGTCCATACTCCTGAGTCGTATGAGCGGCCGGGATGGATGCGACATCTCTACTATTGTGATGGCATGATCACCAATTGGGGGACACACCTCAATAATGGCGCCATGTGGGCGACCGATACCGAGCGAACCGGTCCGGTCGAAATTGAAGCGACGGGCACCTACCCAGATCCCGAGAGCTTCTGGAATGTGCTCTTGAAGTTCAACATTCAATACAAATTCGCGGACGGTTTAGAATGGATTTATCGAACGGAGAAACCCTATTTCTTGATTGAAGGCGATGAAGGTTGGGTTCGCGCCGACTTCACTCAATTTGATGCGGAGCCCAAGTCGCTGTTGAATATCGATTTGACCCAGGTTGATCAAACCTTTCCGCTGCAGGGCGAGAAAGAAAATTTCCTGGCCAGCGTTCGCAGTCGTCAAGAGACCCTTGAACCGGCCGAAGTGGGGCACCGCGTCACCACACTTGGACACCTTGGACACATCGCGATCCACACCGGACGAAAATTACAGTGGGATCCCGTCAAGGAAGTGTTCGTCGATGACGACGGCGCGAATCAATATCTTGACAAACCGATCCAACATCGACCTCAAATCAGCTAGAGCCGGTTACCCATGCACCTTTCGTTACTTTGGGGGTTGCATCAAGTCGATCAGCTTGGACTCGTCGACCTCGATACCAAGTCCGGGGCCGTTTGGGACCTCCAGCGTTCCGTTCTTGGTGACGATGGGGCTTGCGAGCACGTCGGCAGCCAGGAATTGAGGGCCGTTGAGTGCGGCGGGCCTTGTAAGACCATACGCGGCGTACAGTCCGAGCGTGGCTGCAAGCGAGATATCGGGATCCGCCAATCCGCTACCCAGCCACATCAACCCTTCCTGCTCGAGCAGTTCAATCTGTCGCCGCGCCGAATGAAGGCCTCCACACCTTGATGGCTTCATCGCGACTCCGTCGATCATTCCCAAACGGATGAATTCCTCGAGCTCGACAACCGAAACGACTCCTTCGTCCATCAAGATCGGGAGCGCACCTTGTTGCTTGAGTGCTTGGTAACCGCGAAACCGATTGGGACGAAGTGGGGCTTCGAGCACGTCGACGCCGACATCCGCTAACAACGGCGCGGCCCGCAGCGCGTCGTCGAGTTCATAACCGCCGTTTGCGTCCGCCCACAGAAATGCGTCGGGTGCGTTTTGCCGAACTTGCCGAGCCAAGAGCACATCAAAATCGGGATCTGGCCCGACCTTGATATTGAAATGTCGGTAGCCTTGTTGTCGCCCCTCGTCGATCAGCCGTTCGGTCTCGTCGAGGCTCTTCGGATTGAGCGTCCAGCTCAGTGTGATGGCATCACCCACGGGTCGCCCCCAAAGTTCGGCCAATGACTTTCCTTGCAACTTACCGGCCAAGTCATGTGTTGCGATGTCGAGTCCTGACCGAGAGATTGGCATGCCCGTCGAGAAACCGTTGGCTAGCACTCCATTGAGGGTTCGTTCCATCGCATCGCGGTCGAGTGGATCGATACCGATCAGGGAGGGGCCAAAATAGTCTCGAAGCACGATGGTTGCGGTTTCGAGTGTTTCGTAGCTCCAGGTCACGATGGGAACGCTTTGTCCCCATCCGACGGTCCCGTCGTCGGCGGTGACCTTCACCGTCACGGCGGCTCGCCCCATTTGCCCGAATGCTCCTTTGAAGAACTTGAAGTAGCCCTTCGTCGGATAACACATCGGAAAGACTTCCACAGCATCGATCTTCACGCCAACATCCCTCCCTTATCCGGATCCCAAATGCCACGCGTTGCTCTACACGTCGATCTCTTCGGCGTCTTCGGCACGTTCCATGATGAATCGAAACCTCGCTGACGCATCACGGCCCATCAAGTCGCTGATCACTCGGTCGGTTTCGAGGTGATCATCGACTTCCACCCTTAGCAATCGTCGTGTTTGCGGATTGAGTGTCGTTTCCCAAAGCACCTTGGGCATCATTTCGCCGAGCCCTTTGAAGCGTGTGATCTCGGGTTTTGCTCGGCCGCCATGATCTGCCAAAATCTGCTCGCGATGTTCTTCGTCGTTCGCCCAATGCGTTTCCTTGCCGATGTCAATGCGATACAACGGAGGGACCGCAATAAACAGGTTCCCCTCGGCAATCAGTGCAGGCATATGGCGATAGAAGAAGGTGAGCAGTAGTGTCGTGATGTGATGGCCATCGGAGTCCGCATCGGCGAGCAAGATGATTTTCTTGTAACGCAAGCCAGCCAAGTTTAAATTGGGGCCGATCCCGCAACCGAGGGACGAGATCATGTCTTGGATTTCTTTATTCTCCATGATCTTCTTGAGTGTCGCGCATTCGGTGTTGAGTACCTTTCCCCGTAGCGGCAAGATAGCTTGGTAGTTGCGATTGCGTCCCTGTTTTGCACTGCCGCCGGCCGAATCGCCTTCGACGATGAACAGTTCCGATTCCGCCTTTCCGCTTGCCAAGCAGTCGCTGAGTTTGCCGGGCAACATCGTTCGCTTTGCCCCTCCTTTTCGTGACACCGCATCCGATGCGGCCCGTGACGCCGCACGAGCTCGCGCCGCTGCAATGATACGAGCAATCACGGAATCGGCGATTGAACGATTGTTGTTCATCCACTGTTCCATGGCCGGTCGCGTTGACGTTTCCACCACGGCCTGCATTTCGGGGTTATTCAATCGGTCTTTGGTTTGGCCTTGGAATTGTGGATCGGCGATGAACAGCGAAAGGATCGCGACCAAGCCCTCGCGAATGTCTTCGTGCGTGATTTTCACTCCGCGGGGCGTCAAGCTATGGGTGTCGATGTAGTTGCGAACCGCTTTGTTGAGTCCGCTGCGAAGTCCGTTTTCATGCGTTCCGCCGCTGCCTGTGGGAATGCCATTGACATAACTGCGAACGTGCTCGTCGGTGGATTCGGTCCATTGCAGGGTCAGCTCCATGCGAATGTCGTCGTCTTTACGCAACACAAACGGTGCTTCGTGGATCGGTCGCGCGCCGCGATCTTTCAGAACTTTTGCCAAATAGTCGACAATCCCTTGCTCGTGCAGGAACGTCTCTTTGGTCTTGTTCACTTCGTCAACGTAAGTGACCTTGACGCCGCGGTGTAGGAAACTGACCGTTTCCAATCGAGCGCGAATCGTGGCACTCTCGAAATCAATTTTTGGAAAAATGGTGGGATCGGGAGTGAAACTGATCGTTGTTCCGGTGCCGCGCACGGCCCCCTTCAATTTTTGCAACCCCGACTTGGGTCGTCCCCGCTCAAACATCATTCGATACTGGGCACCGTCGCGGCGAACTACGGCGGTCAATTCCTTCGACAGCGCGTTGACCACGGAGGCTCCGACGCCGTGAAGACCGCCTGCGGTTTTGTAGTTGCCACCGTCAAATTTCCCGCCTGCGTGCAGCACGGTGAGCACCATCTCAAGTGCCGGTTTTTTTGTTTTGGGATGCTTGTCGATGGGGATGCCACGACCGTTGTCGCTGACCGTGATGCTCGATCCATCTTTGTGCAGCGTCACCGTGATTTCACTGGCGTGGCCATTCATGGCTTCGTCGACCGAGTTGTCGACGATTTCCCAAATCAGATGGTGCAAGCCTGACATGCCCACACCACCGATGTACATCCCTGGCCGTTTGCGGACCGGATCAAGACCTTCCAGAGCGGTGATGTCTTTTGCGCTATAACTTTTCGTAACCGTGCTCATGCGTTTCTTTTGTCCGACTAATCTTCAAAGGTTTCAGGTGCAGCGATCGGTGGTACGATGATCTCGGCGATCTTGCCGTTCTTCTGAATTTCGTTGCCTCGGCCGCCCCGAGACGTGATGCGGTACTTGGCGGTCGAAATCGTTTTCTTGGCACCACGGTTGGTTTGAACGGTCATCAAGTCTCGATCGCCCGAGGAGGGTTTGAAACCAAGCACTCGGTCATCGGCGGTGATTCGAATCAGCGTGACACCTTTTCCAGGACCTGACAAATAGTTCACGTCCTCGGCCGAGCAGATCATGGCGCGACAATTTTCTGTAACCGCCAAAATCACTTCGGTGCCATGAACGGCGGCGACGTCGATCACCGATGCACCGGGTTTCACCCGAGCGAATCGTCGTCCGGCTCGTGTCGAGGGTTCGCTGAAACCTTCCAGACCAAACCTCAACGCAAACCCATTCGATGTGACGGCTAAGGCGTGTGTTTCGGGACACAGATTGGGTTTCTTGGGATCTTCCTTGATGTCGCTAATAATCCGCGGGTCGAACGACAAGGCTGCAACAATCCGCTCGCCATCCTTGAGTTTGAAGAGCTTTTGGATGGGCTCGCCAAATCCGGTGGACGCAGGAATGTCGATCATCCGAGCGGTGTAGCAAACGCCTAACGAGGAAAAAAGCCCAATCGATTCCCGCGTGCTGCCCGCTACACATGCCAAGACTTCATCGCCTTGCCGGAGCCGGCTCTTACCAGGGTCGGCAATCTGCTTTTGGCGTTTGACCCATCCATCCTTGGTGACCATGATGTGGCAGTCTTCCGCTACGATGAAATCCTCGGCGGTGTATTCTGGCTCTTCGGCCACGGTGTCGATGATCGACTGTCGTTTCGCTCGCAAGTCCTTGCTGTAGTCGCTGATCAGCGATTCAATTTCCGTCCGGATGATCTTCCAGCGTCCCGACGCACCGTAGTCTTTGGTGTCGTCGGCAAGCAATTTCTTGATCTCCCCAGCTCGCTTGCGTTTTTCCTTCAGCTCGTCCAGGATCATGTTGATTTCTAAGCGGGCGAGCCGATACAGTTTCAATTCAAGGATGGCATCCGTTTGTTCGGCGTCCAAGCCACCTTTGGCAGCCGGGAACCGCTGCATGATTTTTTCCGCCGCATCCGCTTTGCCTTCCGATTTCCGAATGATCCGAATGATCTCATCGAGCGCATCGAAGATCAGCGCGAATCCTTCGAGAATATGAATCCGACGTTCGAGGCTCGCGAGTTCGTTCTCGAGCCGCTTGGTCAGCACACTCAAGCGGAAGTGCAAGAAGTGCCACAAAATCTCTTTCAAACCCAAACGATTTGGTGCCCCAACCTCGGGGTTTTCCGTTGGCACCAAGCAGGTCAGGTTGACATTGAAGTTCTTTTGAAAATCGGTGTGTTTGTAAAGATAGGCCAACACCTTGTTCTCATCGGCGTCTTTCTTGAGTAGCAGATCGATACGAATTTCGTCTGTCGACAAATCGCGAGCTTCCACGACCAACGGAAGCTTGCCCGAATACACCAATTCGTTAATTCGTTCCACCAGCGCCGATTTGTTGACACCGAACGGAATCGAATCGACTTGCAGCACTTTGCCACTGCGTGATTTCGCGTTCAGCTTGACGGTCCCGCGCAGCTTGATCGTCCCTTGGCCGATGCTGTAAATCTCTCGCAGCTCTTCTTTGGTGTTGATGATCTGGCCACCCGTCGGAAAGTCGGGCCCTTGGACCGCATCGTTGGCGACAAGTTGATAGTCCTTGATCTCCGGATCCCGAAGCAGTTTCAGCAACGCCTGGCAAACCTCCTTCAAATTGTGCGGGGGAATATTGGTCGCCATGCCGACGGCGATCCCCGTTGCTCCGTTGACAAGCAGATTTGGTACGCGGCTGGGCAGCACCACCGGCTCTTCGCGGCTACCGTCGTAGTTCGGCTTGAAGGCGACCGTGCGCGTCGCCAAGTCAGCCAGAACCTCGCTGGCAATTGGAGTCATCCGACACTCGGTGTACCGCATCGCTGCGGCGTTGTCTCCGTCGACACTGCCAAAATTCCCGCTACCGTCAATCAGCGGCATTCGGAGTGAAAACGGCTGAGCCATTCGGACCAGCGCTTCGTAAATCGAGCTATCCCCGTGCGGATGGTAATTGCCCATCACATCGCCAACGACTTTGGCGCACTTGCGGTGCTTGGCGGTCGCCGTAAGCCCCTGCTGACTCATGGTGTACAAAATTCGCCTTTGAACCGGCTTTAGCCCGTCGCGGACATCCGGAAGTGCTCGGCTGGTGATCACCGAGAGCGAATAGTTCAAATAGCGGACTTGGGCAGCTTGGCGAAGAGGAATTGCTGTCAAGAGATGATCGTCCACGGCGTCAAACAGCGATCCATTCGAATCGGCTTTGGATTTCCGCTTGGACGTCGATTTCGAAGTGCGTTTAGAGCGTTTTGCCACGCTTGCAAGTCCTTTTCTGGTCTGTCTTTCGGTCAGCGGCCGCGCCGCTGCTGCTCAGTCATAGGGGCGAATGCTTGTTCTCGCCCGCTGAATCACCACCAAGCGAGCATTGGCGGCAGTGGGTCTTTACCGCTCTGCGTAATTTGTACGCTTTAGAGCGACTTAGCTCGATGGGTGAAGAGGAGAGATTTTGGTCTCAGGGTGGGGTTATAGCGATCGGACCCGTCGTAGCGAAACCGCTGATCAGGGGAAGCGGGACGAGGCCGATTACAAAGGTCATGCAAATCGTGCTATGGATCCGAAACATGGCGGTAAGGCTGGTCGTGTCCACGGAAGGAAACCATCGGTCAAAATGCCACAACGACAGAAGGGTTATCGGAATCATTTCCGATTCGATTGAATCTGGTTCAGGAGGAACCGCAGGATGAAACGTCATTTCATGCATACGATTGCCTGCACGGCTGCCTTGGCCGTGATTGCCACGACATCGGGTTCGGCAGCGGCCCAGAGGCTCGGCCGGGGAGAACGCATCGTCGAATCCCATGTCGTCAGCGATACCGTGGTTGGAGGTTCGGGATCCACCGAATCGGGATCTTGCCCGTCAGGCGATTGCGGATCGGGCAGCTATGTGGGCGACCTGGGTCGCGATGGATTGGGCCTTGGTGGTTACGACGTCGGTGATTACGGTGATGGAATCGGTTGTCTGGAACGCAAATACGGTCAACCGGACCTGTTCTACAACAACTACACCCAAGGCAACTGCAACCGAACCAACGCTCAGATGTATTTGTCGCCCGTTCCTGTGCCGCCGAACGTTGGGCATACGTTTTTTACGTACCAGCCTTTCTATCCCGAAGAATTGCTTTATTCGCACAAGAACCGATTCCACAATTACTATGACAATGGTCGAGGTATGAATCGCACTCGAGCGACTTATTGGAGTCCTCCGGTTCGCCAAGCCGCCAGCAACTTCTATTGGAATTACTTGCGGATTCCTCGATAGCCGACCGGCACGAAACGTTCGCTCGGTTTCAATCGTCTCTCACCCCCATTCAAATTTTTCTTCGGCAGAATAGTCATGATTCGACGTATCCTTCTCACCGCTGGTTTACTGACGACCTTGGCGGGATGTTTCTCTAACCACAACGAAGTGGCTGCGGGCGATCCGTATGCGATGACGCAAGTTTGGCAACAAAACTTTGCGGCCAATCGCCCCTGGCATGGTGGGTACTACTATCAAAACTATGGCCAACCGACCGCGTTGGTTGTCCCCCCGACGGCGCACATGCGTCAAACGCTCTCGTGGGGTGTCAGTCAAAACTTGATGTATCCGATTCACCACCAATTCGGCCGCAGTGCGAATTCACCGGGCGCAGCGCAACCCGGCAGTTTCCGGGCCACTCCAAATTGGCCAAGTCACACCGATCAATTCGGCGTCTACTACGTGCGTGGCCCTTGGTAGCGAACGCGGAGGAAAATACGCCTTCGGACTGTCCGAATCCTTCGGGCAATCGAGACGTGTGTGGAGCGAATGAGGATGTCAAGCTGAAGGACTTGGCATCCTAATGAAGCGGCAGCAAGCGAAAGCTTGAACATCAACGCCAGCCGCATCTTCTTTCTGGGGCATTCTGCCCCACCGAGGCACTCTGCCTCGTCGGGCCGTCTCTGCGAAGCGGAAAAACACGGCAAGTTGCAAGGTTTCTTCGATTGGCACGCTGTGTGCAATTCCACTGCGTCAGCACTCGCTGATTCGCAGAACGGGTGATGAAAACCGCTGCGGTCGCGATTGGAATCGACCACTCCTTTTTTTCTTCCCCCTAGGAAAACCATCGCAATGAAGAATACGAATCTCAAACGTCGCAAGTTGGCGACCGCTGGCTTGGGCCTTGCCGCCTCGGTTGGACTTTTTGCCGGTGCTGCCTACGTCAGCGCGGACCAAACGATCAAAGATCCGTTGGCAAACCTATCGCCACAACAAGCACAGGCGATCGAATCGGCAAACTCGCTGTCGAGCGCGTTTCGCACGGTTGCCAATCGAGTTCTGCCAGCCGTCGTTGCCATCGAAAACCGGCCTTCGGTCGCATGGAACGCAAAACAAAACGTTCGCCCTTCAAGTGATCCGTTTAGCGGACAAAACCCCTTCAAGGGAACTCCCTTCGAAGACATGTTTGGCGACGAGATGTTCAAGGGACGTCGCTTCCAAATGCCATCCCAGCGGAGCCCCGGAGGCCAACCGACCCCGAGTGCCGGGATTGGGTCCGGCGTGATCATCGATCCCTCCGGGATCATCTTGACCAACAACCACGTGGTTGCTGGCGGCGGCGAAGTGATCGTTCGCACCCAAGACGGTCGTGAGTTTGTTGCCACGAATGTTTGGACGGATCCGAAAACCGATGTTGCGGTGGTCAAGATTGACGGAGCAACGGATCTGGTTGCCGCCATCATGGGCGACAGCGATCAAGTGGAAATCGGTGATTGGGTACTCGCGCTCGGGCAACCGTTTGGACTCGAAAGCACCGTGACCGCTGGGATCATCAGCGCGAAGCATCGCGGCATTGGCATCACGGCACGTGAAAACTTTCTGCAAACCGACGCTGCCATCAACCCAGGCAATAGTGGTGGACCGTTGGTGAACCTGCGTGGTGAAATCGTTGGCATCAATACGGCGATCCATTCACGCAGTGGAGGAAACGAAGGGATCGGGTTTGCGGTCCCCTCAAACTTAGCGGATTGGGTTGGCGATCAATTGGTCGCAACGGGAACCGTCAAACGAGCGTACTTGGGTGTCGGCATCCAGCCCGTCACACAGGATCTGGCGAAACAACTGTCCGTGAAGCCTCGCGGAGGTGTCGTGGTGACCAACGTGTTCCCGGGCACGCCAGCGGCAGAGGCAGGCTTGAAATCTGGCGACGTGATTGTGCGGTTTGGGGACGAACCGGTTTCGACGCCGCAAGGTTTGCAACTGATCGTCGAACGGGCTGCGATCGGCAGCAGGCAAACGGTTGAAGTCGTCCGAGACGGAAAGAAGATGGAATTGACCTTCGAAGCGGCCGAGCAAACCGGTGATTTTGCAACCCAGATGGACGCGGGGGGTGGACCGACCGAAAGCAAAAGGATGGAAAATCTCGGGCTGGAAATCGCGCCCGTCGATGCGGATGTGGCAGAGCAACTTGGTGTGGAAGGGGTCGAAGGCGTGGTCGTGACGGCGGTCGCCGATGGTAGCCCAGCCGACAGAGCGGGGTTATCACCAGGCATGGTGATTTCGCAGGTCGATCGTCAAGGGGTCAAAACCGTTGAGGATTTCGAAGCGGCGATAGCCAGGAATCGTAAGAAGGAAGCGGACGGCGTGCTGCTGCTGGTTCGCAGTGACCAAGGTTCGCGATTCGTCGTGATCAAGTCGTAACCGACTGGCTACTGAGACCGCAGCAGCATCGCCCGTGATTTCGTCGCAGGGCGTCTCATCGAAGCGGTTGGCGTCTGGACTCTCTCTCCCCCTCCAAGTCCAACGCCAACCGCTCTCGTTTCTTGGCGGCAGGCTTCTGATTTGTTCGATACAATCAACTCGGTCAACAAGCAGAAGCTTGTCTGCTGTTTTTGACGCGGCGGATGCGCCGGTAGGGTGGACCGGACGATTCCAAACACTCCCCACCCTCTCCGCACCAACGGTCTAACGATTCGTCCCCTCTTTTTCGTGATTGGTCATGCGACTCGCTGCCAAACTGATTCTGCTGTTTCTTGTCGGACTGCTATTGATTGTCGGGTTGTTCGCCTATCTGACGATCCGCAACGATCGTCAATTGGCACTCGCGGAACACGAACGTTACGCGTCGGATTTAGCCGCGGCGCTCAAGCCATCGCTTCGCGAAGCCATCCAACAACGGGATGCACAACAACTGCAACAGGTGATCTCGCGGTCCACCAGCCAAGTGCGTCATATGCGGATTCGGTTGGTTGAGTTTGATTCGCTGGTGACCACGGAACCGTTTGCTGAAAACCGAAAACCGTTGGTTCCCCGCGAATTAATCGTAACGACCAAAGAGGTCACGACGGTCCGTATGCCTGACCCGACCGGGACGCATACGATCTACACCTACGTGCCGCTTGTCTCCAACGCAGAGTCTGTCGATCCTGCCTCGGGCATTAGTGAGGGGATTGAAATTTCAGCACCCGATACGGAAGCCGACGCCCGCCTGCACCGTTCCTTGCTTTCTTCCATCATGGCACTGCTTGGGGTCGCAACCCTTTCCGGCGTTGTGATCCTGATCGGCGGCGTTGCCATGGTTGGCCGGCCCTTGCATCATTTGATCGAGAAAGTCGAGCGGGTGGGCAACGGGGACTTTGGCGATCCGATCAAGTTGAAGTCAAACGACGAACTCGGCGGTCTTGCCACCGCGATCAATACGATGTGCGATCAATTGGCAAACCAACGTGCTCGCTTGGAAGCGGAAACGGAATCGCGAATCGTCGCGGTCGAACAGTTGCGACATTCCGATCGGTTGAGCAGCGTCGGACGGTTAGCCGCGGGCGTTGCTCACGAGATCGGAACCCCGCTCAATGTCATCAGCGGCCGTGCCGAATTGATCGCAGCCGGCCAACTTCAGCAGCAGGTGATTGCGGAGAGCGCGATGGCCATTCAATCGGAAGCCCATCGGATCACCAAAACCATTCGCGAACTTCTCGATTTTGCACGGCAAAGCACGCCCGATCGATCCGCGCATCCTCTCGGCGAACTGATCGAGCAAACCGTGAGCCTCGCTCAACCATTGGCGGCCAAGCAGAAGGTACGTATCGACTTTGTTCAACCTGACCATCCGCTGATCGCCGAAGTGGATGCCAGCCAGATGCAACAGGTGCTGATGAATCTCATTGTCAATGCGATTCATTCGATCGAGCAGGATGGAACCATCACGATCTCGTTGAGTCACGCGGATTCGAATGTCGGCTACCAGAAGATCGCCATATCGGATAATGGTTCCGGAATTTGTGAACAAGACAAACAGCATATCTTTGAGCCTTTTTTTACGACCAAGGACATCGGACAAGGAACCGGGTTAGGACTTTCCATTTCGCATGGAATCGTTCAGGAGCACGGTGGGAGAATTGAGGTCGAAAGTGAACTGGGTGCCGGAAGTTGTTTTACGATCTATCTGCCGGCTCCATCACGTCCCAAAGCATCGGAAACCGAGGGAGACACTTGATGAGTAAGGAAGGACGCGCGCTAATCGTCGATGACGAACAAAGCATGTGTGAATTGGTGGAAACGGCACTGCAATTACGTGGCATCGCAACCGAGTCGTGTCAGTCCGCCGCCGACGCAATGACGAAAATTCGAGATACTGAATTTGATGTGGTGTTGACCGATGTCCGCATGCCTGGCACGACGGGATTGCAGCTGTGCCAACAAATTGCTGAACTTCGTCCCGATGTTCCCGTGATCGTGATGACGGCGTTCGGCAGTTTAGACACTGCGGTTTCAGCGATCCGCAGCGGTGCCTACGACTTCATCACCAAACCGGTCGAGATGCAGGTGCTTGCCATTGCGGTCGAACGAGCCATTGAAAAACGCAAACTGACAGGGCAGATCCGGATCCTGCAATCGAAGTCGTCGCAGGGTTTCGGAGCTGGCGAACTGCTTGGCGAGAGCGAGCCGATGCGACGACTGCATGACCAATTGCTCCGCGTTGCTGCGTCGGACGCGTCGATTTTGATTACCGGCGAAAGTGGAACAGGCAAAGAGTTGGTCGCAGGATCGATTCATCGACACAGCGAGAGGTCAAAGCAACCCTTCGTTGCGGTCAACTGCACCGCCTTGTCGGAAACGCTGCTGGAAAGCGAACTCTTTGGCCATACTCGTGGCGCCTTCACCGATGCGCGCCACGACCGTCGCGGGTTGTTTCTCGAAGCCGAGGGCGGCACCTTGTTGCTCGATGAAATCGGCGACATGCCAATGTCGATGCAGGTCAAATTACTGAGAGCACTCGAAGAGAACCGATTACGGCCTGTCGGCAGCGACCGTGAGATTGCGTTCGATGTCCGCGTGCTCGCAGCGACCCACCGCGATTTGGAAGCGGCAGTTGAAGAAGGGCGTTTTCGCCAGGACCTGTTTTACCGTATCAACGTTATTCAATTGCACTTGCCTCCGCTCCGATCTCGAGGCGCCGATATTTTGGCGTTGGCGAATCACTTTATCCATCAATTTTCGGCGAAGGCGAACAAGCCGATATTGGGGATTGCCGAGCCTGCGGCAGAAAAATTGCTCGAATACTCGTGGCCCGGCAACGTGCGAGAACTGCGAAACGTCATCGAGCGGGCCGTGGCATTGACGCGTTACGATACGGTGACAGTAGATGACCTGCCCGAAAAAATCTGCGACTTTCGTCGCGGATCGGTGTTTATCGGTGGCGACGATCCCACTGAACTGGTGTCACTCGAAGAGATTGAAGCACGCTACATTGATCATGTCTTGAACGCCGTCAACCAAAATCGTACTCAAGCGGCACAGATTCTCGGAGTCGATCGCAAAACGTTGTATCGGAAGCTGAAGTAGCAGCGTCCAGAAAACGTCTCGTTTCCCCTCGCAATCAGGGATCACGGCATCGACAAGAAACGATGCCAAGCAACCGTTTAGCGAACCTTCCACTCCAACACGCCGCCCGAGAAGCCGTCACGCAGTTTGACGACCAACCGCAGCGCATCCGTCGTCACCGGTTTGAACGCGACAACATTGAATTGATCCTGCTGGGTCCCGTACTTGGAGCGGTCCATCAGCTGCACGGACTTCCATTCGCCCGAGTCGCGGTAGAGCAATTTCCACGACGCGGGAACACGGCACTCTCCTTTGCCGGTATCGTCAAACCAATAAACCGACGCCTCCGACACCTCACGCGGACCTGCGAAATCGTATTGCGCCCACTCTTCGCTGCCGCGGTGGTCCCACCAAGTCATCCGCTCGGTTGCTTGATCCCCAGAACGCTTCGGTTCGAGCGAGTCACACATCGCATCCGCCGAGTCGCTGCCGTGGACGTGTGATGCACTGGCATCGTACAGCGGCGGCTGGGGAATTGCCGGCGCCGTCCACTTGTGAGCTCGTTCCCCTTCGCCAATCACCGGGAAAGCAGAAATGCGAAGTCGGGCTGCCCCCATGGGGACCAGCGTCACCGTCTCGATCGGCTGATGGGACGAGACCGGGCTGTCCTGCAATTCGGCACACAGTCCATGCCGGTCCACGGTCCACTGGGGAATCCGCTTGGCTTTCACCCGCATGGACCACGGGACCGAATCGAGCGTGAACGGAAAATCGTCTGCCGGCCATTCCCCACGCAAAAGTTCGAAGGACCGTTTGGGGTCGTCTGCGTTCAAAACCAATCCGTAATTCCAAGGCGACTGAGGATGGATTTCCCACGACGGCCAAGCGGCCGTATCGACACCGTCTTGCCATTTGGAATCGCCGATGGCGGTCGAGGTACTTTCGAACTTGACGTACTGCTCATCAATCCGTAGCGAAAACGTCAACGGGCCGAAGTCGACGCTGACGCTGTCGTGGTTTTGTTTCCAATTGCGAACGCGAATCTGCATCGGCAGCCGTAGCGTGACCTTGTCGCCGTCATTCCAAGTGCGATCAATCTTTGCGTAACCAGCTCCGGAAAGTTTGGCGTTGATCCTTTCGCCATTGATGCTGAGCTGCGCATCGTTGCACCAGGCCGGAATCCGCATGTACAAGGGGAACGTCACTCGCTTGGGCGTGTTGACCGTAATCTGGATTTGTTCATCGAAAGGGTAATGCGTCTGTTCGCTCAACGTGACTTCGGTACCATCGCCGACTTTCACGTTCACTTTACTTTCACAGTACATCGACGCACAAACACCATTGTCCGGCGTCGCGGCCCATAAGTTGCGGGCGTAATACGGCCACCCGTGCGAGTGATTGTGTTGACAACATCGCGAACTAAACGGGTTCATCATCATGAACGGACCACCGTTATCGATTCCTGGATGATGGTTCTGTTGGTCGCTGATGACCATGTTGGGGCCGGTCAAATAACGCAACGAGCGAAAATCGGGCATCACGGCTGCTGGGTAAGTGTTGAAAGCAACGTCTTCGCAGTTGTCCGCCCAGAACGTGTCACCCGTAATCTGTGTTAGCAGTTCGTCCGAGAGCATTTGCTCGACCATTCCACAGGTTTCCACACATTGCCTTGGATCATCGAAACCCTCGCGACAATTTTCATCACCGCCAAACATGCCTCCGGGGACTTGCCCATAGCGTCGACGGATTTCGTGGAAATTGTTGTATGCCGCTTGCAAGTCTTGCGGGTCATGAGTCTGTAGATAGTAGGTTGCCGGTTCGCCGAACGCTTGAGCAACATTGACGTTATGCCAATTCGGAAGCGTGTCGTTCATCCTCCAATCGGCGGTGTTGCGATGCATCTTCTCGGCCACCTCCAACAACGACTTGTCGCCCGTGCGGTTGTACAGCCAATAGATGCTGTATAGATTGTCACCGCCACGCATGTGTTGCCAGTAACCGGTCAACATCGCTTCGTCGGCAACGGACCCTTGATAGTGAAAGTATTTGGCCATCAAGTCGAGCACTCGCTCGTCATGAGCATATTCATAGTACGATTGCAGGCAGTACAGCATGATCATGTTGGCCCAGTAATCGCGAGAGCCGTCGTTCATGCGATGGTCGGGACCGAAGTCACCGTTTGGCCGTTGTGAATTCAGAGCACCTTCAATCCAAATCTTTGTCTCGGCGATCATCTCGGGATCGTCCAATCGATAGGCGATTTCGCCGTAGCCTTTCAGCCAATAGGGTAGCTCTTCCCAGCCCCATTTGCCCTTACCATCTTTGCTTAACCAAGCGTTATCGTCTTTTTGCAGCCAGGCGCTGATTCGTCCCAAATTTCCCGTCAATCCATCTCGTTGCTTTTCCAAATAGACACGGAGCCAACCGTCCGGTTCGACGGATCCAACTGGAAGCCCGATCAGTGAACTGGGCACCAAGGGAACACGATTGCTGACGTAATGCTGGTTGATTTGGTCAATCGACGGACGAGTGACGAAAGTGACCGAGGGGGTTTCCGCAACACCGAATTGTGGCGTAGAAAGGACGGCCAACACGGCCAAAAGGGCAAGTAGGAGGCGATGGATCATTGAGATAGGTTCTTAGGCGGGGGGTTTTCAAACGCTGGGCGGGACTGCTTTAGCGTCGTTTGCTGATCGATTGAACAAAGCGCAACAAGAGTGCGTAGGCGGGGCCATCCATGCCGCCGTGGTCAAACCCCTCAAGTTCGTATAGCTCGGTGTGCTCGTGCCCGGCTTCTTTCATCATTCGCCACAAGTAGGCGTTCTCTTCGTAGCGTCCGAGCATTTCCATGTCACGATCCCCCGTAATCAGCAGCAGCGGAGGGGCGTCATCACGAACGTGGAAGAGCGGAGCCATTTCATCGACGACCGGCTGGGTCCCACCGATGCCACGCTCTTTGCGCACCGTGAAATGCGTGATGGTGTGGCCGCTGAAGGGAACCAATCCTGCGATCTGGTTTGCATCGATGTCATGAGCGGCCAACCATCGTTTGTCCAAACCCAGCATGCTGGTGAGGTAGCCGCCCGCTGAGTGACCACTGACAAAGATGCGATCCTTGGAACCACCATACTGGTCGATATGGTTGAACGTCCAAGCAACCGCTGCCGCAGCATCTTGCACGTAAGCGGGTGATTGCACCTTGGGGCTGAGCCGGTAGTTGACGGCAACCACCGCCACGCCTTGATCGGTCAGCTCTTTTGGGATGGAGCGGTTTCCGCCTGTTAAACCGCCGCCATGGAACCAGACGATCGTTGGGAAAACCTTGACGGTTCGCGGATAGTAAAGATCCAACCGGCACCGCTCGGTCATGTAGTCCGTCAAATCATCGCCGCTTCGATACAGGATATCCCGCTCGGTCTGATACGCGGTTGAAGAGAAGGCGGCTTCTTGAGCGATCGCCAAACCATACCCGCTCAACAAGCAGAGTGCCAAAAAGAGAAAACGGTTCATCAGGGTTGCCGGTGGGTGGAAAAAAGAACCGCCAGTGCAACGCGCTGGCGGTGATTCATCAGTCGACCAAAAACCTATTTGATCGGAGTTTCCTTGTCGCCGTTTCGGATGTAGGGATCGCGTACTTGTTCACCTTCGGCAGGCTTGAATTCACGCACCCAAATATTGCGGAAACGAACGGGGTTGCCATGATCTTGAAGACCGATCGGGCCAACCGGTTCGTGCGCGGTGTACTTGGGAGGCCGATTGTAAGGCGTATCACCCTGCAAAGCAAAATGGTTCAAGATCAAGACACCGTTATGCATTGCCGTAATGTATGCAGGCGATTCAAGGTTTCCGTCATCGTCGAACTTAGGAACCGTCCAAAAAATGTCGTAAGTGTTCCACTCGCCCGGTGGTCGCATTGCGTTCGCACTCGGAGGCGTTTGCTTGTAGATCGCCCCGGCTTGACCGTCCCGATACGTCTCGTCTTCGTACGAGTCGAGCACTTGGATCTCGTAACGGCCCATCAAAAAGACACCGCTGTTGCCGCGTCCCTGTCCCGTGCCCTTGGGTGGGTTCGGAGCGGACCATTCAATGTGCAATTGGCAATCACCAAACTTCGCCTTGCTGGTAATCACGCCTTTTCCCGTCACAGCACATCCCTCTTCGACCTTCCAGTTCTCTCCGTTGTTCCACTCGGCTAAGTCCGAACCGTCAAACAGGATCACGGCATCCGACGGCGGATCCGAATTGTTTTCACCAGGAGTGACAACGGGCGGAGTTTTCCATTCAATGCCGTTCAAATATTCCTCGGCGTTCACGACGCTCGAAGCACAGAGACCAGCAACGACGGATAGGGACAAACAAACACGTTTGAACATTGGGGTTCCTCTAGTAGCAATGTGGGACAGGAAGGTGGGTGCAAGCGATCGGTAGTTTAGGTTTCATCTTTCGTGAAATCGTCTGAAGACGCTCTTACCGTTTGCTTGCTCGGCCCGAGTTTACACCGAAAGAAAATGGTTGACGAGGACTGCAGATCGCACTATCCTCATTTAGTGGGGCTTTAACCACCCAAGAGAAGCCAAACCACTCCCGCTCGCCCATTCCTGGGCTACCCGCGGTCGCTGCGTCCGACGCACAGTGCTTGACAGGTTTCCAGCTTGCACGTTTGACGCGTCGTTCGCCGCGGTCGCAGGACTGGCGTCTGTCAACTTTGTTTCCTTGCGCTTCTTCATGCCCTTCGCTTTGTCGGCTCGTCGATGCGTAGACTAACCAGCCTTCCTTAGTACGAGCGATGCGATGAACCGAAGCCGGGTCCCCCACCTACTCGCTTACGTGACTCTCCTTTGCAGTGGTGTACTCGTTTTGGGTGGCATCGCGGATGCCGCAGACGAGACCGAACCCGCTGCCGAAGCCATCAGCTTCGCAGTGAACGTGGAACCGATTTTGCGAGAAAAGTGTTGGGGTTGCCATCAGCGAGCCAAATCGCTTGGCGACTATGTGATGTCGGATTTTGATTCGCTGCTGCGCGGTGGTGAGACGGGACAATCCGCGATCGTTCCGGGAGCGCCGGACGAAAGCTATTTGCTTGAGCAAATCGTTCCCGTCAACGGGCATGCCGAGATGCCTAAGCCGCCCTTCCCCGCTTTGACCGATGGGGAAATCGACACCATCACTCGGTGGATCGCCGAAGGGGCCAAAAATGATTCGCTGCCCGAATCGACTTCAAGCTACGATGCTTCCCATCCCCCGGTCTACATCGGTTTCCCTTCGCTGCCGTCGGTGGATGTTTCGCCCGATGGCAAGTGGATTGCGGTGGCAGGCTTTCATGAAGTTGTTTTGCTTGACGCTCAATCGGGGCGACCTGCGGCTCGGCTGATCGGGATCAGTCCTCGCATCAATACGGTTCGTTTTTCACCGGATGGAGAGCGATTAGCAGCCGTGGGCGGAACACCAGCCGTACAGGGTGAAGTACAGATTTGGGACGTTGTATCGGGCGAACTGTCGCTCTCGCGACTGTTCACCTACGACGCACTGTGCGGTGCCAGTTGGTCGCCTGATGGTTCAATGCTTGCGTTTGGGGCTGCGGACAACGCGGTCCGAGCCATCGAAGTGAAAACGGGAACTCAAGTGCTATTCCAAGGCGCCCACGAAGACTGGGTTCGCGACACCGTTTTCACGCCGGACGGACAACACTTGGTTTCGGTCGCTCGCGATATGTCGTGCAAGTTAACCGAAGTCGAGACGGAACGCTTCGTGGACAACGTGACATCGATCACGCCCGGAGCCCTTTCCGGTGGACTTAATAGCATCGCGGTGCATCCTCAGCGGAACGAGATCCTCGTCGGCGGTTCGGATGGCATCGCCAAGGTTTATCGGGTGTTCCGCGAAACGGAAAGAAAGATCGGCGACGATGCGAACCTGATCCGCGCCATGCCCGAAATGCCGGGGCGGATTTTTGGTGTTGCGGTCAGCCCCGATGGTTCACGGCTCGCCGCGGCTTCCACTCTTGATGGAAATAGCGAAGTCCGTGTGTGGAAGTACGATTTCACGGGAATGATCGACGGCGAACTGAAGAAGATCCTCGCCAAACGCACCTCCGAGCGTGGCCCCGACGAGAACAAAGCTGTCGAGGCCTATCTGTCGAAACCGGTTGTCGAAACGGCTCGCTGGAAGACCTCCAAGGCGGCCGTTTATGCGATCCGCTTCGCCCCCGACAATTCACTGCTATTCACTGCGAATGACGGCAACGTACGTCGACTCGACCCAGATGGGAAATTGACGGGCGAATACTCGGCGGTTTTCAAAGCCAACAACCTGGCGGTTGCGAGCGACGGGTTTGATGCAAAAGCATGGACCGAGGCGCAAGCCGAGCGACCGGATCATGCAACCTCCGAGTCGCCCATCGATCTTGATTCCGTTCGCTTGCTTACGGTTTACCCTGCGTCGATCACCCTCGACACACCCTATGCCTACTCACAATTGGTCATCATGGCATCCGACGGTGATGCGACTTCGTTCGATGTGACGCGGCACTGCGAAATACAATTGCCATCGTGTCTTGCGATGACCCCCACGGGGCTGATTCGGCCAACCGATAACGGAGAGGGCGAATTGCGTGTTCGTCTTGGCTCGCTTTCACAGACGGTGTCGGTTTCCGTTTCGGGAGTGGAATCTCGCAACGATTCGGGTGCTGTCGACTACATCCATGATGTCAATCCCGTCTTGAGTCGGTTGGGCTGTAACCAGGGGACTTGTCATGGTGCGCAGAAAGGGAAAAACGGATTCAAATTGTCGCTTCGCGGCTACGATCCCGTGTTCGATTTGCGTGCCTTGAAGGATGACCTTGCGTCAAGACGCATCGACGCCGCATCCCCTGACGATTCGTTGATGCTGCGTAAACCGCTCGGCTTGACTCCACACCAAGGCGGTGTGTTGATGAAACAGGGCGATCCGAATCACGCGATTCTAAAACGTTGGATCGCGGACGGCAGCCAGATTGATTTCCAGTCACCACGAGTGGCCTCCATCGAGATCTCCCCCATCAATCCTGTCGTGATGTCGATCGGTTCCAGACAACAAATTCGGATCACGGCCACCTATCGCGACGGTCGTAAACGTGACGTCACGGCAGAGTCGTTTGTCGAAAGCGGTAACACGGAAGTCGCCACCACCAACCGGTCGGGCTTATTGACATCCATCCGCCGTGGCGAGGCCCCGATTCTAGCACGCTTTGAGGGGGCCTATGCAGCAACCACGTTGACGGTGATGGGCAAGCGCCCCGAGTACAAAGAGCCACAACTCGAAACATGGACTCCGATCGACGAACTCGTTGCCGCGAAATGGAAACGCGTCAAAGTCGTTCCGAGTGAACTGTGTGACGATGCGACGTTTTTGCGACGGGTCTACTTGGACTTGACCGGTTTGCTGCCCTCCAGTGACAAAGTGCGTGCCTTTCTAAGGGATGAATCTTCAAGCCAAGACAAACGGACGAGAATGGTCGATGAGCTGATCGGCAGTGATGATTTTGTCGAGTACTGGACCAACAAATGGGCGGACCTGCTGCAGGTCAATCGAAAGTTCCTCGGCGTCGAGGGAAGCACGAGATTCCGCCAGTGGATTCGCGATGGAGTTGCCGACAATCAGCCCTACGACCAATTCGTAGCCGAGATTCTCACCGCCAGCGGGTCGAACCATGACAATCCACCCGCATCGTATTTCAAGACGCTACGGACCGCGGAGGATACGATGGAGAACACCACCCATCTGTTCCTCGGCATTCGATTCAACTGCAACAAATGCCATGACCATCCGTTTGAACGATGGACTCAGGACCAATACTACGAACTCAGCGCATTTTTTGCGCAGGTTGATCTGAAGACGGATCCCGCTTCCGGGAAACGCAAAGTGGGCGGAAGTGCCGTGGAGGGTGCGAAACCGCTGTTTGAAATCGTGGTCGACAAGCAACAAGGCGAAGTCACGCATGCCAGGACAGGAAAAGTCGTTGCACCGGAGTTCCCTTTTGAGGTCCCCTTCGAACGCGACACCGATCGGACACGACGCGAAATCTTGGCTCGCTGGGTCACGGATGCAAACAACCCGTACTTTGCTCGCAGCTACGTGAATCGGCTTTGGGGCTACTTGATGGGAATCGGGTTGATCGAGCCGATCGACGACATTCGCGCGGGAAACCCCCCAAGCAATCCCAAATTGCTCGAGTTCTTGACCCGGGAATTCATCAATTCGGGGTTCGACACTCGGAAAATGTTGAGGTTGATTTGCACCAGCCGAACGTACCAATTGAGCATCGAAACCAACCCGCTCAACGACGACGACCAACTTAACTACTCGCACGCGATTCCACGGCGTTTGCCTGCCGAAGTGATTTTTGACACGGTGCATCAAGTGACGGGAGCGGTGAGCGAAATCCCTGGCATGCCGAAGGGAACGCGAGCGGCGGCGGTGACCGATTCCGGGATCGAATTGGCAGACGGCTTCCTGCAAAATCTTGGCCGACCGGTTCGAGAAAGCGCCTGCGAATGCGAACGGTCCTCCGAGCTGCAACTCGGGCCTGTGATGGCCTTGGTCAGCGGACCCACCGTCGCCTCGGCAATCGTAGGCCAGCAAAACGAGTTAGCCGAGTTAGTCAAACAGCATCCTGAAGATCGAATGCTTGTCGAAGAGATCTTTGTCCGAGCATTGGGCCGTTTTCCAACCGCTGCAGAGCAGGCAGCGGTTGACCAGATTCGCGATCAAATCATGTCCGACCACGATGCGTTAGCCTACGAAGTCGCAAGGGCAGAGTCCGAGTGGAAACGGGACAAAGCCGAACTTGAAATGATTCGACTTGCCAAGTTTGCAGCAACGGCAAAGGAAATCTCGGATCGTGAACAGTTGATCGCACCTGAACGACTTCGACTTGAAGAGGCGAGGAAACATCGAGTGACTGCGGCCGAAAAGGCTTTGCAGGAAGCAGAAAACGCACTCGCGGAATCGATCGAAGGCAGGTTCTGCAGCGAAACTTCGGTAGAGTGGCATCCGCTTACGGCAACCAAAGCGATCGCGTCCAATGATACCGTGTTCGCGTTTCAACCGGATCGATCGATCCGGGTGTCCGGCAAAGCCGAAAAGGGAACTTACACGATCGAGTTCAAAACAAGTCTAACGGACATCACTGGATTTCGTCTTGAAACGTTGGCATCCGCCGAGTTACCGGCAGGGGGGCCAGGACTCGGCGAGAATGGAAACTTTGTGCTGACGGAAATCGAAATTTATCGGGCATCCGCAGAACAAAAAGGCCTCGGCGATAAGCTAGCGATCGCTGCTGCAAAGGCGGACTTCGCTCAAGACAGTTACGCCGTCGAACAAGCGATTGACGGACAAACCCGAGGCAATGGAGGATGGGCCGTTGCCGCAGCGTTTGGTATCGACCACTGGGCCACCTTCCAATTGAAACAGCCGATTCACAACGAGGCCGACACTCGATTCACGTTGGTGCTACATCAGTTCCACAGTGCCGATATGCACCGAATCGGGCGTCTGCGAATCTCAGCAACCACGGCGGAGGGGGACATTCCGCTCGGATACAGCGAATCCATTGCTGCGGTATTGGCCACCGCAAAGGCAGACCGTACCGCCGCGGCGACGAAGGTGTTGGTCGACTATGCCGGGGCGACCGATTCGACGCTGGCAGAGCTTCGTACGGTGGTCGCCGAGGCTCGCAAGCCGGTGCCACCGGATGTGCCGTTGCAGAAGCTGAAATCGCGACGGGAGTCCTTGTCCGTCGAAACACCCGATGCCCCGGCGCTCGTTCGACTTCGTAGCGATCTTGCGGCAAGCACGCAGCAACAGACCAATCGACGGTTGACCGCGACCGAGGACCTCGTTTGGGCACTCATCAACAGCCCCGCGTTTTTGTTTAACCACTAAGGAACGAAACCATGTTGTCCTTCAAAGGCTTCAAAGCCAAAGACCTTTGCGATCCGCACTTGCGGGCAACTCGGCGAACTTTCTTGCGGGTCGGTGGCTGTGGGATGTTAGGATTGTCACTGCCGACGCTGCTGCAGTTGCAGCAGACCCGCGGAGAGGAAACGTCGCTTGGCGGACCGGGATGGGGGAAAGCGAAGAGCATTATTTTGGTTTACTTGCAAGGCGGCCCAAGTCATTTGGATCTTTGGGATCCGAAACAGAATGTCCCCGATAATGTGAAAAGCATCTTCAAGCCAATCAGCACCAAAATCCCTGGCGTCCAATTCACCGAGAACTTGCCAAAACTGAGCCAGGTCAACGACCGTTTCACGATGATTCGCTCGATGTCTTACACGCCGAACGGCTTGTTCAACCATACGGCTGCGATCTATCAGATGATGACCGGCTATACGACGGACAAGGTCAGCCCCTCCGGCCAATTGGAACCGCCGTCGCCAAAGGATTTCCCCAATTTCGGCAGCAATATCGTCAAGATGCGACCAGTTGATGAACCCATGCTGCCATTCGTGATGCTGCCTCGACCGTTACAAGAATCCAACGTGATCGGCAAAGGTGGTACCGCGGGTTTTCTCGGGAAGTCCTATGATCCCTACACGCTCTATCCCGCCGGCGATGACATGGACATGAACAAGATGGATCGGATCCTCATCGATGATTTGCGACTGCGACCCGAGGTGTTCAGTGTTCGGCTACAACGCCGAGCAAAGTTACGTGAACTGCTCAACGCTCAAATGCCAGAGATCAACAAAGCCGTCGAGTCATTTGAGTTGGACCAATACTACGACCAAGCGTTGTCACTGATCGTTTCCGGCCGAGCACGTGATGCATTTGACCTCTCAGCGGAGAGCGACGCGACTCGCGACGCCTACGGGCGTAACACATTTGGGCAGAGTTGTTTGTTGGCTCGCCGATTAGTCGAAGCGGGCACGCGTGTGGTCGAAGTGGTTTGGCCGAAGGTTGCTAATAGCGACAACCATTCTTGGGATCACCACACGGGGTTGAGCAAGCGGATGAAAGATCAGTCGGCTCCTATGCTTGACAGCGGTTTGACCACCTTAATCACCGACATGGATGCGCGAGGCTTGCTCGAAGACACCCTTGTGATTGCAGTTGGCGAATTTGGCCGCAGCCCTCAGCGCGGGGTCAGCACCAGCGGCAATAACAATAGCGATGATGGTCGCGACCATTGGCCGTACTGCTACACCGCCGTCATGGCGGGTGCCGGATCAAAACGTGGCTATGTGCACGGCAAGAGCGACAAGACCGCGTCCGCCCCTCTGGAAGACCCGGTCCATCCGGCTGAATTGTTGGCGACCATCTACCACAGCTTTGGAATTGATCCAGCAACCATCGTCTACAACCACTTGAATCAACCACGTGAATTGGTCAAGGCCGACGCGGTCGGTGCGTTGTTGACGTAGGCAAGAGCCCCGTTTCTTATTCGTTCTTGTCAATCCACACGATGCACGCTGGCAACAAAGTCAAGTTGACCACCGTTCCAAGCAGCAACGTCGCGGCGACCAAGATGCCAAAGGTTGCCGTCGGCACAAACTCACTTGTCGATAAGACGCTAAAACCGATCACCAACGCGGCCGTCGCCAAGAGAATGGGGACTCCCACGTTCCCAGCAGCATGTGTCGCCGAGGCAACGGTGGTGTGGCCGCGTTGGCGCAAACGTCGGTACCCAGCCAGCAAATGGACCGAACCATCGATCGTTAAGCCGATCGATACCGCTGCGATCATCGTTGCCCCCATGTTGATCTTGCCGCCAAACCATCCCGCTGCGGCCAACACCACAAACGCGGGCAGCAGATTCGGTAAGAGTGCCGCCAAAGACAGTCGCAGCGACCGAGTTGCCATCCATAGCAGCAGCCAGACAAGGACGGCAGCAACCAACAGACATCGCCATTGATCGCCCACCAATTGAGCAACCAGTCGTGACATCAGGACGTAATATCCGGTCACTCGCGGAGGCGTACTCGGGCCATCACCCAGTGCTTCTTGCCAGGCCTTTGTTGAAGTGTGCTCGGCAACGATCTGTTGAACGCGACGGATCAATTCCGTTTTTTGCTCGGCCGGTAACTGCTCTTCACTGCGCAGCATGATTCGCAGCATTTTCGGACTCTGCGAATCCTCGGTCAGCAGCGCGTCAACGAAATGGGACATCGCAATTCGCATTGCGGAAAGCCGCACCGAGGGTGGCGTGATCCGCAACAACGGTGCGAGACTGGCGACCAAATCTGCATCAGCCATACTCAACACCTTAGTCAACTGTGCACCATTCGCGTCAATCTGTCGCAGCCTGTTCTCGAGTTCAATGACTTGTTTAAAATAATCTCGCGTCCATTCGCTTGGCGCTGGCAAGACGATATCCCAAACTCCAGCACCGCCAAAGTCCTTCTCGACTTGTTCATAAGCGACAACGATTGGGCTGCTAGAACGAAAGTTGTTCAAGAAACTCGTCTCCGGCGTTACGTTCCAGGTTCCGATGATGCAAAGCAGCATCACAACACCGGCACCGGCCATCACCGCTCGGCGGCGAGCAACAAACAGGCAAGCCAGACGAATGCACTGCCGACGGGTCCATCCGGTCGCCCGTCTCTGAATTCGCTGGAGGGACGACGCAACCCGCAAATCAGGAAGCATCATCGCGGTAGCCGCAAAAAGCAAGATCGCGATGAAAACAGTGACCGATGCGATTGCGATCATCATTCCAAATTGCCGAACGGGCAAAATGCGTGACCACGCTAAAGCGGCAAACCCAGCCGCATCCGTCATGCACGTCCAAAAAATGGGGACCAGCAGCAGAGCAAACGATCGACGGCACGCTTCCTTGGTCGACCGTCCCTTGACGCGTGCTTTTTGAAATCGAACGCCCAAGTGCAGCACCGCAGCAACGGAAATGACGGTGACGATCGCCGTCATGATCGTAGAGACCAACGATCGATGGATACCAAATGCGACGGAAGTTGCCTCAGCGACCACAACCGACCAGACCACCACCACGGCGGTCAGCAGCACAAATCGAAAATCGAGCAATGTGAAGAGGACAACCAGACTAAGCAGCAGCAACGTTACCGTGGCCAATTTGCGACCGTCTCGTTCAATCAAGTCGAAACCGTCGTTGATCAAGACCGGTTCTCCGACCAACACAGCATCGCTTACCTCACCAGGATACCGCTTGGCCAACAAATGGGCCAAACGCTGCATTCCAGCGATCGTCTCCGGCGGATGATGGGGATCCAACATCGCGACGACCGCAGCAAACGAATGGTTGCGAGAATGCGTATAGCCTGAAAAGATCAAATCGATGCCTCTCGCGACCGCATTGTTTTTTTGTGCAAGCGATGGCTGGAGGGATGATCTCGAGAAGAACTGCCCAGGCCGGATCTTGTCGACCACCGCATTCAGTGTCGACGGAGACAAAATCCCATTGACTCCTGGCAAGCCCTCGACCGACTGCGAGATTTCTTGGTTTCGGATCATTCCCTCACGAGACATCAAATTCGCGTCACGATAGACGAGCATCGCGACCGCATTTCCTCCGAACGATTGCTGCAACTGCTGATAGTCGAGCAAGGTGGGATCATCAGCAGCGAACAGATTGGTAAGGCTCCGATCGAGCGTCAAATTGCGAGAAAAGGGCAACGCAATCGCGACGATCACCAGTCCCAAAATTGCGAAGTGCGTACGAGATCGAATCAGCCTCTCCGTGACTCTCGCGACAAACGGTCTGGAAACCTCTCGTTTGATCATCATGCTCACTCGCGGCAAGTTCGCCACGACGTTACCCTTAATCCTGTTCGTCTAAACAAAATCCAATACTTCTACAAATCTAACGTGTCTGAAATTGCGATCCGTACGATGCACTTACCGAACCGCGGTTTTTTCGCTGCTCGCATTCACGCTCATCGTCCGTGGATCCGCGTTGCTGGTCAATCCTGACCAACTTCGTCAAGATCCCGACGCCTACAAGCTGATTGCTGAAACGTTATCCACGACAGGCGTTTTCGGTTTACCCTCGCCCAGCGATGAAGCGGCGAATCCGACAGCCAAGGCGACCGCATTTCGGCCACCGCTTTATCCCTACGTGCTGTCCTGGCTCGTGACCGATCAAGGCCTCCACCTTGGCCTCGTTGGTCTGCTGCATGTTGTGCTCGGAAGTGTTACGGTTGCATGCACTCTATCGATAAGTCAGACATTGATCGACGGGGGGCGAATCGGGCTGGTCAGTATCGTGGCCGCAGGATTGGTCGCCGTGGACCCCATTTTGTTGCAGCAATCGAGCCTGGTCATGACCGAGACTTTGGCGGTGGCGCTTGCGAGTGGGGTGATTTGGCTCTGGGCCAGCAAGCTGGTGCCGTTTCCAAGCATTGGCTGGGCCATTCTGCTGGGACTCTTACTGGCCCTGGCCTACCTGTGTCGGCCCACCTTTTTGGTTTGGGCTGTTTTGTTGATTCCTTGCCTTTTGTGGTCTACTCGCACATCTTTTCGCCACCGCATGCTGATGCCCCTCGCTGCGGGCGCGGTCGTGGCGGTAACGGTGGGGGCTTGGACCGCCCGAAATGTCCGAGCGGTCGGTCATCCGGTCTGGGCGACCACACATGGCGGCTACACGCTGCTGCTGGCGAATAACCCCTCCTTTTACGAATACTTGCGTGACGGATCTTTCACACAAGCTTGGGATGCGAGTCCCTTCTTGGCTGCTTACGATCACCGGTTTGAAGGCGATCCCAATCGCCTCGAGTTTTGGCAACAAGACTGGGCGGATCGACCGGTCGCGATCAAAACTCCCTCATCAATGACGGAGCACGGAGAGGACCAAGTCGCGTACGAGGCTGCGATGGCAACGATCAAACGCCAGCCCAGGATGTTTGTGTGGTCATGTGTGGTGCGGCTGGCCCGGTTGTGGACCCCGATGCCCCATTCGACCCCCGCTCGCTCGTGGCTTCCCATCGTCGCCGTGACCACCTACTACGGTGTATTGTCGATCGCGTTTGTGGTCGGGCTCGGCCGCATCGGGCGCCAAGTTTTTGATGCAAGATGGTGGGCCATTCTAACCCTGTTCCTTACGCTGTCTGCGGTTCATGCGGTGTATTGGACCAACATGCGAATGCGATCACCTGCGACGGCCGGTTTGGCTGTGATCGCTGCTCGTGGGTTGATTCGTCATCGAAGTGAACCCAATCCAACGCCGTGATTGGCGCTTCGCACACCTGACTGAATGGATGAACCACCCTGTTTCCGATACGATGGGCAAGGCGAGACGTTTCATCCACGGTTCCCGCGTACGTGTTGTTCTTAAACGTGCACAGGATTCGCGTTTCACGAGTCACAGCCGCCGCAAAGACGCTGCTCGAGGGCCTTGGAAGTGGGGGTGATCGACAGTCCTCCTAGTGCCGTACAGCGTAGTTCACGTGGCATCGATTGGCTGATCTGGCGGTGGGCGTCGAGAACTTCGTCGAAGGGAATCAAGGCATCGTACCCCGCCAGCGCCATGTTGGCACTGACCAAGGCATTGGAGGCGCCGGAAACATTGCGACCGAGACATGGCGCTTCGACTCGGTTGGCTACCGGATCGCAAACCAAGCCCAGCACATTTTGCAGCGCCAAACTGGCTGCCGAAAGGGATTGGGCTGCATTGCCGCCCATCATTTCCACCAACGTGGCAGCGGCCATCGCCGACCCCGCCCCCGTCTCAGCCTGGCAACCTCCCACTTCCGCAGCAAAGCTGGAACGGAGGGCAACAAACACGCCAATTAACCCGCCCGAGAGCATCGACCTCAGCGTCGGGCCATCGTCGAGGCTCAAGGCGTCCGCTGCTGCGAGACAGGTCCCAGCAAAAAGGCCGCAGGAACCGGCCGTTGGGGCGGCGACAATCACTTCCATTGCCGACTTGGCTTCCATCAGTGCGGTCACATAAAGCACCATGCGGTTGAGCATCCCGCCGTCAAGCAGCTGCCCCTGATCCCACGCTGACCGAAAGCCAGCGCTTTGATTGCCCAGAATACGGTCGCCCCAATCGGTGCCGTTGAGACCGGCGTCGATACTACCTCGCATGACGTCGCGAATTTTGCTCATCTGCGAAAGTACCTCGCTCTCATCCAGGCCACCTCGGGCGCATTCGTATTCGAGCGCCCAAGCCGATAACGGACGCTGTGTCGGGTCGGCTTGGGCGGTCATCGCCGCCACACTCGAAAACGGCAACCGCAGCCCCGATGGCGTTGGGACCGGAAGCACCCGGTTGAGCCGACGCTCCCAGAGCTCATTCCCCTGACGTTCCAGCGCGACCCCCTTCCCAATTTGCACTCGCAGCGCCCCGTCCGCTCCGCCGAAGACGTGCGCGATTTGATCACCGAACAGCTCGACGTCCAACGCGTCGATACGATGGACCACGATCATCCCGCCTCCCAACGAGTCGGCTTCGAGTACATGCGTGGCGCCCAGTTCCCGATTGGTGACGGTCAAGCGATAGGTGTTGGGATGCGTCGCGCCGATAGCTCGCACGACAATTTCCACCTCCACGCCCTGCTCGACAAGCGCCTTGTGCCCCTCCGGTAAACGCGGGTCATCCGCTTCCCAGCCAAGCAGCCCAGCAAAAAGTCCCAAGTCGGACCCTTGACTCGCATGCGTGGTAGCAAGCGAGCCGTTGGGGTCAAATTCAATCAGCGCATGATCCACGTGGCCTCCGGCGAGGTCTCGTGCTAATCGAGCAATGCGGACCGAAGCCGCAGAGTGTGAACTGGACGGGCCCCGCATGATGGGGCCGAGGACATCGTTGAAGATGCTCGCAGGAAGGGTCGATGGCATCGGGTCATTCCAATCATGATGGGGTTTTGTCAGCTACGGCACCGTTTTCCGGATCTGACGGACAGTCGTTGATTGTTTTTTCCATGTCGCGTCACAGATTCCGCATGCCCAGCAACCTTGCTGGTTTTTGACTTGAGGTCCACCGATATCTCATCCGAAAACGTGCCACAGACCAAGCACTAACTGACAAGACAGGTCACGCCTGCCGACAGCCGCAACGAACGGATTTTCATGTCTCTTTGCTATGCGATTTTGGACAGTGTGTTCGATCCCCGAATCCCAATTCTACAGGATCACGATTCTGGGAACGGACGGATCTTGAAGCTCTCGCCACAACAAAAATCGACCCCTTATCAGAGATCGAAAAGTGGCGGGCACTGCGAACGCGAGCAGAGGGGCAAAACTCCGAAAACGCTGCCTAGGGCCTTCGTGGACGCCTCGCTCATTCGAGAATCATGAGATGTGCCGCAGGGAGGGCGTATCCGTCATTGCGCTGATCGCCGTCAGCGACTCCTTTCTCCACAGATGCCCAGGGCGGGACTCGAACCCGCACAACCTAACGGTCGAGGGATTTTAAGTCCCTTGTGTCTGCCAATTCCACCACCTGGGCTGGTTACCGCACTCTGCGTTTTGCTTAAGCAAGACATTGTACAGACTATTTAGAGTTTGGGAATGTTCGGTCGATTCGAGACCGCTCGCTAGGACCTTCCTCAAATTGGCTTTCCGCACTCTTGACAGAACTTGGAATCCTCCTCATTCAATTTCCCGCATTCTCGGCATTTTAACATGACCACTCTCTCCGGTTTTCCTGCACCCAGTTCAACCTCGGCCTCCTCCAACGCGTCCTTCACCATGCCACCGGCCATACGACTATAAGGTTCCAGTTCGGATCGCGCCTGCTGCGGATTCAGCACGACTCCGGACCCAGCCAATCCTCGCGCGCCAATGCTACGAATGATGTTACCGACGATGAGCAGCGCCATTCCACCAACACCGCGAAACATGCTGGATCGAGCATTGGACTCAAAGTTGCTGAAGTCGCCGAAGTTCATTGCCGCGGTGACGAACACAGAGAAGAACATCAAGCCACCTATCACGGTCAGGCCTATGCCAAAATAGTATGCGGTCTTTCGCTCGCCTGAGATCTGCTTTGTCAACTTATTCTCCTCTGCCGATCGCACGTTGAATATTGCTGCGGCACGTGGATTTCCACAAACCCGTTGCAGAATCAATCACATCGACGACCAAGATGGATTGTAGATCGTGCGACGACCCAAACGCAAGCTTGCAGAAAGGCATTATTAGGTGCCACCCACCAAATCGACAGCTGGTTTTCGTTGTGGTAGATTGATGACTTCCTTGGACTACTGGAGACTTGCCCATGCCCCGCCCTACTCGTCTGGAACAGTTTGATCCCGGTGATGTTTGTATAAGGCATTATTAGGTGCATTATTAGGTGCCACCCACCAACTCGACAGCTGGTTTTCGTTGTGGTAGATTGATGACTTCCTTGGACTACAGGAGACTTACCCATGCCCCGCCCTACTCGTCTGGAACAGTTTGATCCCGGTGATGTTTGTATTGTCCACGTTGTGCAACGATGTGTCCGACGGGCGTTTCTAGCCGGGGTCGACCTAGTTTCTGGCCAGGACTACTCGTTTCGCAAAGAATGGATACGCAGAAGAATGGAGGCGTTGGCCTCTGTCTTTGCCGTCGATGTGCTCTCCTACGCGGTCATGAGCAATCACCTGCACCAAATCCTCCGCAATCGGCCTGATGTGGTGGCCGCTTGGAGTGATCGCGACGTTGCGATCCGCTGGCTCAAGGTCTTTCCTGGTCGTAGGATCGACGAGCACTTGGCTGAACCGACCGAAAATGACGTCATTATGCTGGTTCAGGATGCAGAGCGATTGGCGGAAGTACGCAAACGACTATCGGATATTTCTTGGTTCATGCGGGCTTTGGCGGAGCCGATCGCGAGGATGGCAAACAAGCAAGATGATTGCACGGGGCGTTTTTGGGAAGGTCGCTTTAAGGCACAGCGAATCGTCGATGAAGCTGGATTGTTGGCTTGTTCAATGTACGTTGACTTGAACCCCGTTCGGGCTGCGATGACGGAAACCCCCGATGCTTCACCACACACTTCGGCATACGACCGAATCGAAGGCGAGCTAGGCAAAGAGATTTCTTCGGCAGCCTTTGACCTTGTTCCGATACCGACCGAGCAAGCAGGCAAGGAAATGAGGGAAACACCGGTGGATGAGCTTCGCAAAAAGCGAAAAGCGAAGAAGCAGAACCCGAGTGGCCGGCGTGTGCGACGCGATAGCTGGCTGGCCCCGCTGACAATGCATCCTGAGAAATTGTCAGCGGATGCCGAAGTTCATAAGGATGGACTGCGGGCGAGTGATCGTGGCTTTTTGAATCTATCGATGCGAGACTACTTGCGACTGTTACGCTGGACGGCACAGCAACGTGTCGATGGGATCGTGGCAAAGATCCCCACATCCCTTGGCAGGACGCTGTCGGACGTGGGCATTGATGCGTCGATGTGGCGTGATTTGGTCTGGCATTGGCAGCGTTACTTCGGCAAATCGTCTTGTGCGGGGCGACCTGACACGATGCGAGCTGAAGCGGAGCGAACAGGTCACCGGTGGTATCGAGGCCAGCAATCGGCATCGGCCTGTTTTGTCAGCTAGAGATAGTTACGAAGCCTTCGCGATTCCCGGGGTAGAGGCTTCGCCGCGCGCCCGAGACGGTTGGCTGCTGATTTCCTGGCATGATCCCGCCCCCGAACGCTGCGAGACCATTGCGTGACGCATTGGCGAAGGAATTCCGGGTTCGAAAATCCGGTTTCGGTCGCCCTCCGCACCCGCAATGGGTATCATCGCGTCTCAATATAGTGGCTGGCACCTTTTAGGATATTTTCTATGCGAGGATGCCTGTACCATGGGCCTGACGCAACCCACCTGTCTAATCCATTGACGCCGAGCGAGAGCCTGGAGCATGCAACCTGAAAACCCTGAGGTCGGTGCCAACGACACTGGCATTGCTTTGCCAAAGCCTGAGGAAATGCCCTCCTGCCTGCCCAAGACGATGCGAGCGGTTGCCTACGACCGATATGGCTGCGCCGACGTGCTGCGATTGACGGAAACAAGAACTCCTCTGCCCAAGCCGGGCGAGTTGATCCTTCGGGTTGTCGCAGCGGGCGTGAATCCCATTGACTATCGATTGCGTCGCGGGGACGCACGCTACATCTTACCGGGCGGCTTCCCCAGAATTCCTGGCTACGATGTGGCAGGAACGGTTCTCTTCGCACCGAGCACGTGCGGTGTTATGCCGGGCGATCGCGTGATGGCTTTTCTGGGCGACAAGTACGGCGGTGGCTACGCCTCCTATGCCAGGTGCTCGGCCAACGGCGTTTCGAAAATCCCTGATTCGTTGTCCTTCGAACAGGCCGCGGCGATACCGTTGGCCGCTAGCACGGCGCTGCAATCTCTGCGAGATCATGGGAAAATTCGCTCGGGCACGCAGGTCCTGATCAACGGGGCAAGTGGTGGCGTCGGAGCATTCGCGGTCCAAATCGCCAAGGCCTATGGCGCGGAAGTGACCGCCGTTTCGAGTGCTGCAAATGAATCTTTTGTTCGCTCGATCGGAGCGGACCACTTCATCGATTACAAGCAGTCAACGTTCACCGATTCCAACCAAATATGGGACCTGGTGTTCGATGTGGCTGGAAAAAGCAGTTACTCGAAATCGCGGAACGTGTTGAGTCGAGGCGGTCGATACGTTTCCACCGAACCGAGTGTTTCGGGGGCGATCATGAGCATCGCAACCAAACTCCTCTCAAAAAAAGGGACGATCATGCTGGCTCGGCCCTGCCGAGAGGACCTTCGTGAGTTGGTGGAACTGATCGAAGCGGGGAAAATGAGTGTCACTATCGACCGGCTGTTTCCTCTCCAGCAGGCCGCCGACGCCCACCGTCGGATCGAAACGGGAGTCGATCGCGGGAAGATCGTCATCCAGGTTGGGCAAGAACCGGCGCCGTGAAGTCGAGTAACGAGCAGGTCGCCGCCATCTCGCCAAGCATCGCTTATCGAGCAAGCCGCTTGGGCACCGGAAATTCGAGGACAAACTTGGTGCCGCGGCCGAATTCGCTTTGAACGCTGATCCGGCCACCGTGTGCTTCGATAATCTTCCGTGCGGTGGGTAGCCCAAGCCCCGAACCGCCATCCTTGGTCGTATAAAACGGCTCAAACATATGCAGCACGGTATTGTCATCGACGCCACTGCCCGTATCGATCAAATCGAGTGCGACCCCTGTGCGAGTGGTGTAGGTGCGCGCCCACAGTTGGCCACCCGGCTCCATCGCTTCGAGCGCATTTTTGACCAAGTTCATCAACGCCGCTTGTAGCGAATCGCTGTGCAGCAGGATCGCCGGCAGGTCCGGATCAAGGTATTTTTCGATATCAATGTCGTCCATGTCGGCTTGCGCCTGGTAAGCTCGCAGCACCGTTTCGATCTGATCGTTCAAGTTGCCGGGGACCAAATCGATGTCGCGAAGTCGAGCGTATCGCAGGAAGTCACGCAGCAGCGACTCCATTCGCTCGCATTGTTGGCGGACGATATCGACCCGATCGAGCGATCGACGTCTAATGGGCGATTCAATTTCAGTCAAATCTTCGCTTAGCAGATCAATATTCATATGGATAACCGACAGCGGATTCTTGATCTCGTGAGCCAACGACCCGGCTAGCTCGGCCAGTTCTTCGTATTGAGCACGCATCGAATCGACGTCGGCGGTGTGTTGCGAGGTTGGCATGAAAGTCAGGGTCAGAGGAAAGAATCGCGGGCGGGCTGAAATCCATCAGTGAATTTCCCTTACAATAACCTCTCGGTTGCGATCTTGGCACGGGATAATCGATGGAACCAGAAACGAACGTCAATCCATATGCTCCGACCGTCTTGGATAGCAGCACGACGGTGATCGAATCGCTGCCTACGGTACCGCGGTTGGTGACGACGTGTTCGGTCGTTTTCAACACAATCGTGATGGTGATGGTTTCAGGCGGTTTGTTTGGCGTCACGGTGGTCGGTTTTTCCTTGCTGAGCGTCCTATTCATGCTAAGTGGCTCGGAAATCCCCGAGTTCTTCGCCTCGATGTTCATGGGGGCCGGGTTAGCTTTTGTGTTTGGGGCGTTGTTTGCCGCGTTTGCTGCCCTGCCAGTCGTGCCCGCATGCGCTTGGATCAGCGTCTGGCGTGCTCCCAGCGGTGGACCCTGGACGCCTCGGTCCATTCGACTGTTCGGCAGCTGTGCCGGTGGCTTGTCGGGGTTTGCTTGCTTGGCGGTTCCTGGCTTGCTTGCAGGAGAATCAGAGTCCTTATTGTTCGCGCTGCTTCCGGCGGTGTTTGCAGCGATTTCGGTACCGCTGCTCCTGCACCGATTCGCTCGCCGCTGCCAAATCGCATTGGACCAGCAAGCCAGTGACGAACACATCGAGTCGACGTTGCATCCGCTGTCACCGGGCAATTCTGCGTCGCCATTTCTGCCCCCTGTTGATTCCCCGCCATCAGAATTAACCTAACGACTCACAATCCTATCGAGATTGCTTCGCCTGCCCGTTTTCTTTCACAACGCCTCATCGATTCACATGTCCACTGCTGCTTCGGAAACGACCAACACTGACCCCTATTTCCAATCCTTGTTCGCCGATCGCATCGGCGGGGCGAATTACGGCAAGGACAACGAAATCTACAAATTCGAAAAGATCAAGCGAGCCAAACGCAAAGCAATGGCAGAGCATCCCGATCGCAAATTGCTGGACTTTGGGATCGGCGAAAACGATTGCATGGCCGATCCCTCCGTTCGCAAGGTGATGAACGAAGAGGTCAACAAGCCCGAAAACCGTGGCTACGCGGACAACGGGATTATGGAGTACAAGCAGGCGGCAGCTCGATTCATGCAGCGTCGGTTCGGCGTCACCTTGGACCCGGCTACCCAGATTAACCATTCGATCGGCAGCAAGCCGGCCTATGCGATGTTGCCGGCTTGCTTCATCAATCCTGGTGATGTGACGTTGATGACGGTCCCCGGTTACCCCGTCGCAGGGACGCATACCCGGTACTACGGAGGTGAGGTTTTTCGGCTTCCCCTGCTTGCTGAAAACAAGTTCCTGCCCGACATGGACGCGGTCCCCGAGGACATTTATCGGCGCACGAAGATGCTGGTGCTCAACTACCCCAATTCGCCAACCGGAGCCACGGCGACGCAGGCCTTTTACGAAAAAGTGGTCGCGTTGGCCAAGGAAAAGCAGTTCGTGGTGGTCCAGGATGCGGCACACATGTTGTTGACGTTCGATGGCAAACCACTCAGCTTTCTGCAAACACCCGGGGCTATGGATGTCGGCGTCGAAGTCCACTCGATGAGCAAAGGCTACGACATGATCGGATGGCGAATGGGATTCGTGTGTGGGCACGAGCGAATTGTGTCTGCATTTGCCGATGTGAAAGACAACAGCGACAGCGGACAATTCATGGCCACTCAGAAAGCGGCGGCAGCGGCACTTGACAACGACGCGATTCCCGATCGGATCAATGCCAAATATCGTCGTCGGCTCGAAAAACTGGTCGCTACACTCAACGAATGTGGCTTTGAATGCCAATTGCCGGGTGGTACGTACTTCTTGTACGCCCAATCACCGAGCGGCACGAAGTCGGGAGCCTCGTTCGCGAAAGCCGAGGATGCCACTCGCCACTTGATCGAGCAGTTTGGAATCGTCACGGTACCTTGGGATGATGCTGGATCCTTTTTGCGATTCAGTGTGACCTATGTCGCCGACACCGAAGCGGACGAAGATGCCTTGATGCAAGAAACCAAGAATCGTCTCGGCGACGCGGGGCTGGTGTGGTAGAGAAAGCAGCCCGCTTTTCGCTCCACACTTCCCAACCGTTCCGCACCCCCCAAGAAACGTACGCAAACCGCCGGTCTGATCACGCCATTCCGTTGGCGACTGTACCCTTGAACGATTCGGCACCACGCAAGCCAGCCCAGGCCTACGCCGGATGATTCATCCGTCCCAAACCTATTCCCCGCAACGCTTTGTATGCAATCAGCTTACACCGATTGAGTCAAAAAAAGACTGCGCACGTTGGAGTCGTAGGCTTGAGCCGATTCAGCAAGGATCCAGTACGCAATCGGCTAAAGCCTACCAATCCAACGAATCATCCAGCCTAGCAAACGCAAAACAAGCCCTCGTAAGCAGGCTAACGCCTGGACTCCAACGAGGGCTCGTGGGATTTCTGGAGCGGGGATTTCTTGAGAAAGGGGCGGCGTTCTACGCCTTGGCGCCTGCTTCCTTTACCAACTTGCTCAAGCGGCTCTTGGTTCGTGCAGCAGCGTTCTTGTGGATCACGTTCTTACTGGCAGCTTGATCAAGCTTCTTTACAGCAATCCGAAACGCCGTCTGAGCTTTTTCCGCGTCACCTTCCTTGGCAGCTTCGCGTACGCTGCGGATGGTCGAACGCATGTTGCTCTTGGTCGCTCGGTTGCGCAATCGCAACTTGCCGTTTTGGCGGAGTCGTTTCTTTGAACTTTGGGTATTTGGCATCTTTGGTTCTGGTTCTCTCGGCGGACGCTCCCGAACAACCCTCTAATTGGGGTATCGGCGGCACCCGGATGGACACATAAGAAATGGATCGGTTTCGATAGTATGCCAAGCTGGCCGCCATCTGTCCAGAGTCACCGAAAAAGGTGAAAATGGACCCGATGAGTGGAATGGTGTACTTGATTGGCGCAGGCCCCGGTGACCCCGGGTTATTGACGCTGCGCGGTGCCGAGTTGCTCGGTCGCAGCGACGTCGTGCTGTATGACGGATTGAGCAATGTCGAATTGTTGCATCAGGCCCCTTCGGCCCAGCATATTTGCGTCGGAAAGCATGGCCAGCAAAGAATTTGGCGACAAGACGAAATCGCCAATGCAATGATCACTCATGCCATGGCGGGACGCACCGTCGCCAGGCTGAAGGGAGGGGACCCAGCGGTTTTTGCGCGAACGACCGAGGAGGTCGATGCGTTGGTCGATGCGGGCATTCGGTACGAAATCGTCCCGGGAATTACCGCGGCACTCGCTGCGGGATCGTATGCAGGAATCCCCATCACACACCGAAAACTGGCATCGGCCGTTGCCCTGGTCACTGGCCACGAGGAGCCGGGGAAGGCGGAATCGGCGCTCGACTGGGACGCCTTGGCCCGTTTTCCGGGAACGCTCGTCATCTACATGGGGGTCACCACCGCCGGACACTGGACCCGATCGTTGATCGATGCAGGTAAATCGCCCGGCACTCCCGCAGCGATCGTGCGACGCTGTAGTCTTCCGGACCAACAAACGTTTCACTGCCGACTTGACGAGGTGGCGGATCGTTTGACGCCCGCGAGCAAAATCCGACCGCCGGTGATTGTCATTCTCGGGCCTGTCGCGGAGCTTGCCGAAACACGCAGTTGGATCGCACCGCGACCGATGCTGGGGCGAAGCGTTCTGGTCACGCGCCCATCGGATCAAGTCGATCCGTTGGTGGGGCTGCTGCGGGACCTCGGTGCAACCGTCCTGGTTCAACCCGCGATCGCCATCGGACCTCCGACCGACTGGGCCGCGGTGGATGCGGCGATCCGCCAGTTGCACGAACAGGACTTTGTGGTTTTTAGTAGCCGTAACGGCATCCGTTTTTTCTTGAATCGGGTTCTTGCTCTCGATCTCGACACGCGCGTGTTCGCAACGTGTCAAATCGCTTGCGTCGGGCAAAAAACGGCGGAAGCACTCCAAGATTTTCACTTGCGTGCCGATTGGATTCCCAAGGACTTCCGCGCCGAATCGCTTGCCGAAGCCCTCTCGGACCAAGTCAGCGGAAAACGAGTCCTACTGGTTCGCGCCAGTCGTGGCCGAGACGTGCTGGCAAGATCGCTAAGCGCGGCCGGGGCTGAAGTCAGCGAGGTGACCGCATACCAGCACACGGACGTGGTTTCCGCGGACGCGAAAATCCTTGAGCTCGCCTCCGATGGAAAAATCGATTGGATCACCGTGACGAGCAGTGCAACGGCTGAGAATCTGCATCGCATGTTCGGTGCATCGATAAAGCATTCGCGTGTTGCCAGCCTGAGCCCTGTGACTTCGGAAACGTTGCGATCCCTTGGCTACACCGTCGACGCCGAGGCGAACCCCTACACGATGCAATCGCTTGTGCAGAAAATTCTCGAAACAGAAGAAGGAAAATAGATGACATTGAGAACCTCTCAAGCATGTCTTTGCCTGTGCTTTCTACTCATGATAACGATGGAAGCGGCGGAGCTTGCTGCAGCCGACTACAACACAGTCGTTGACGTTGGAGACACCGCGCCCGAGTGGAAAAACTTAATCGGGACGGATGACAAACCGCATTCACTTGCTGATTTACAGGATCGCGATGTCGTTGTTGTCGTCTTCACCTGCAATAGTTGTCCCTACGCGGTCGATGCAGAGGACCGTGTGATCGCACTGCAGCAAGAGTATGAATCAAAAGGTGTCGTGGTCGTCGCGATCAACGTGAACACCAACGAAGAAGATCGGATGCCGGCCATGAAACAGCGGGCGGCAAAAAAGGAGTTTCCGTTTTCGTATTTGTTTGATGAGTCCCAGCAGATTGCGAAAGACTACGGTGCCATCCACACGCCTCAATTTTTTGTCTTGGACAAGGATCGAAAGATTGTCTACATGGGCTCGTTGGACGACAGCCCTGATGGCAAGAAGGTCACCAAGCACTATGTTCGTTCGGTGATCGAGTCGCTTTTAAAAATGGAAAGGCCTGAGATTTCGGAAACCGTCCCTGTTGGATGCGGAATCCGCTTCGAACGCGAGCGTCGACGGCGTTCACGTTAGCTTTGCTCGGAAAGAATCCAGCCGCCAGAATCCACCTACCAGAGATATTTGATGATTCCGAAACCCTATCGACAGATGCATCAAGATTTCCCCGAATACATGCAGGCGTACGAGTCGTTTGGCGAAGCCGCGCGAAGCGTAGGTCCGCTCTCCGCCAAGGAGGTTTCGCTCGTCAAGCTTGCCATCTCAATCGGCGCGGGACTGGAGGGAGCGGCACATTCTCACACTCGCAAAGCGCTCGAGGCGGGGTGCACACCCGCCGAGCTGAGACATGTTGCGATGGTCGCCGCGCCAACGATTGGGTTTCCGACGATGATGCGAGCCCGGTCGTGGGTCGAAGACGTGCTGCGCAAGCAAGACAATGAATAGCCGATTGCTAGGCATCGTACTGGTCGGAGGTCGATCGTCGCGGATGGGCACCGACAAAGCGAAGTTGCTCCATCCGAGCGGAATGACGTTTCTGCAACATGCGGTCGGGCGGATGCGAGAAGTTTGCGGTCAGGTTTGCATTTCGGGTTCGGCGGCGGAGTCGGAAGGTACGGATGCGTCGACCGGTTGCTCGATTCTGCCCGATCCCGTCGCCTATCGAGGTCCCGTCACGGGGATCGCTGCTGCGGTCGACCTGGCCGCCCAGCAGCAACAAGAAGGATGCTTCGTCACGCCTGTGGACATGCCTGACTTGACCGCAGAGCATCTCCGGGGGTTGCTGCACCGTTGGGACCAGTTCCCAGAGATGATCGTGTGCGCGACCACTGAAAACCACAACTCCATCCAGCCGTTGGTTGCGATTTACCCCACTCGATTGCAAAACGAACTCCATCAACTCGCTCACAGCGATCAGCGAAGCCTGTTCCGCTGGATCCGCACGCAACCGTATCAAGCGGTGCCGCTTCAACAGACCGCATGCAAGAACGTCAATACGCCCACCGACCTCGAGGACACTCTGCCAAAGCGATGAACGACACAGCCCCCGAAACCGCCGTCGGTGAACTTGCCGCCCGGTTGAACGTCATGGCGAAGCAAAGCAATGCCGAACCGGTCACAGGTCGAATCCTTGGATCGGACATCGTGGCCGATCGCCCAAGTCCAGCGGCGGACGTTTCTGCAATGGACGGGTATGCAATTCGACTGAGCGACCTCGACCGTGATCCTGTGCCCGTGACGGGAGAAAGTGTTCCTGGATCGCCTCCGCCCCGAATGACGGAAGGCGGCGTTGTCCGCATTTTTACAGGTGCCATCGTCCCTGATGCATGCGAGGCGGTGGTCAAACGCGAAGACATCGAAGAGACCGAACATGAAATTCAGTTCCGTGCTTCGGCGCTGCAGACGCGATCGGGGGAAAACATCCGTCGAGCCGGCGAGAACGCGTCCACAGGGAGTGTCGTGTTGCGCGGCGGGGTGAAACTCGACGCAGCAAAAGCTGCGGTGATGGCGAACTTTGGTGCGTACCAAGCCGATTGGTTTGCGCCCGTTCGACTTGCCATTCTCACGACCGGTGACGAAGTCGGACGGTTCCAATCGGTTCCACCCGAGCCGTGGCAGTTACGAAACAGCAATGCCGTTTCGTTGACGTCATTGGTGTCGGCTCATCCATGGATCGAAGTGATTGCCGTGGAACATTGCCGAGATCACCGCGATGCGCTCGCGGAAACGGTTGCCCAATGCATGAAGACTTCCGACGCAATCTGGGTCACGGGAGGCGTATCCAAAGGGGATTACGATTATGTGCCAGAGGTGATTGCCGAGAACGGTGGCAAGATCGTGTTCCATGGGCTTCCGATCCGGCCGGGGAAACCCATCCTCGGGGCCGCAACGGATGAAGGGAAGCTACTGCTCGGTTTGCCCGGCAATCCCGTTAGCGCGACCATCGGTGCGATGCGATTTGGGATGCCGTTGCTGGCAAAAATGAGTGGTCAGACGGATTGGAATCCACCACGCCCCGTGGTTCGGCTTCAAAATGCGGGCCGAAAAACGTTGCCGCTCCATTGGATGCGGCTTGTCAAGCTTGTCGGCCAGGGTGTCGCGGAACCGGTGCAAAGCCAAGGTTCAGGAGACCTAGTTTCACTCGGCCAAAGCGATGGGTTCATCGAAGTCCCTTCAGGCGAAGCAGGGCAAGGCCCCTGGCCCTATTACGCCTGGTGACCTTGACCAGTGGACCGTCAAGGTTAAAACTGCGAGTTGGGACGTAGTGGACTTCGCCAGAAGTCCCTAACAACATTTGAGTGACGGATTTCTAGCGAAATCCACTACCTTAGAATTCAATGCTGACGGTCTGCTACGAGCCCAATTCAACGTCAATTTTGGCTTCGTTGGCCGCTTCACGGAGCTTGGACAAGGCCCGCGCTTCGAGTTGACGAATTCGCTCTTTGGTGACGCCCATTTCTTCGCCGACCTCTTTCAGCGTCAGCGGTTCATTTCCGCGTCCGAGTCCGAAACGTGCCGTGATGATTTTTTGTTCGCGTTCGTCTAAGCGATCCAAAATCTTCGAGAGTTCACGCTGACGTGACCGCTGGACCGTTTCCTCGGCGTAGGGATCAAGCCGATCGTCCTGGCGAGCCAAGAACAGTTCTTCGGTCGTGGTGCGGAATCGATCGCGGTGCTTGAATTCGCTCGGGATGGTGCGGGCAAAGTTCTTCATGATGGCCCAGGAAGCGTAAGTGCTGAACTTGTTGCCTCGCGAGTAATCAAACTTTTCCACGGCCCGAATGAGCGACATGTTGCCGTCACTGACCAAGGAAAAGAAGTCGTCGGTGCTCGCCACATGTCGCTTGGCGATCGAAACCACCAATCGCAAATTGCACTGCACGATCTTGTTCTTGACCCGAACCGCTTCTTCGTACAACGAATCGATTTGATCCATCACGGCCGACTTTGCACTGCCCGCCGTTTCGAGGCTCTCACGAAGCACACTGGTTCGGTGCTTCAAGTAGTTCATTTTGCGGAACAAGTGATACTCTTGGTCCCGGCTGAGTAGCGGAACGTCATACAATGCTGCTAAGTAGCTGGGCAATCCGCTGGGTACCCGAGCCTTGCGGGGTGCAGCGCCTGTTTCCGGCACCGGCGCCAAATACTCTTGTTCTCGACTGGCATCATCAAAGTCTTCGTTGTAGATGTAGTCGAGTGGCAATTCCATCACATGATGCATTCGCATCTCCAGCAAAATCCGCTGGATACTTGAGCGCGTTCGCTTGAAACGTTTGCACAGTTGGGCCGTCGTTGCACCGTGAACCGAGAGCTTAAAGATTGCTCGCTTGTCATCCTCGGTAAGGGTGGCACGATGATTGGGGAAGATTGCCAATTGCTGATGATCGGCATCGAAGTTCTTCAACGTGTATCGTACGGTTTCTGGGCTGCGATCCATTTGTTCGGCCAATTGACGCGTCACGTCTGAAAAGCTGGCCCCACCCTCAACCAACTGGCGAGCGCGTTCGATCATCTCGCTTTTTTCGTCATCGGTCAGTTGACTGAACCGTTCACCACGGCGAATTTTTTCGCGGTTGGCGGCGACAAAGGACTCAACGCTGCTGTGCAGGAAACCGACCCGTTTACGGCCACCGAAAAGCAACTTGCGGCTGACCAGTCCCGAATCACGCCATCGGCTGATTGTCTTGGTCGACACGCGGAACATTTTGCTCAAATCTTCAACGGTGTGGACCGGTTCGGTAATCTCGGTGATCGAGACCTCGGCTGAATCGCTCAGGTCTTCGATCAACAACCGCAGGTCGTGCTTGAGATCGACCGCTTCGATATTGTGTCGGCCCGGCTTTTCGGGCCGGTAGTTGGTGATGCGAAAGCAAAGGTAGTCAAACGAATACGGGCGGTCGGGCTCGATTTCGGCATAGAGCTTTTCCGCCAATCCCGCTTGCTCGACCTTCTTCGCCTTGGGGGCAAATCGGGTCAACTGATCTCGAAGTTCCTTTACCTTTGCGTCGCGATATTCTTCGTGCATCGCCATGGTCCCTACTCCCAGTGCTGTGATATCCCCTGTCGATGTTATCCCTGCGGCCCCGGCGGGTCGCTCGACTGGATACCGGTATTGCCCGGGTATCGCCCTCTCCCTAGGACGAAAACTACGTGCCTCCCTCAAGCGTCAGCGAATCATCATGACCCAAGTCACGACAATTCGAACCTCGTGGAGACCGCTGACGACTCCTTGCCGTCAGCCAACTAACTTAATACGCGTGGAACGATAACCTCGTCCCTTCATTTGACCAGAAAAAACTGCCAAGAGTTCACGAATTTTCGCCTGTTTCACGTATTCTTACATGATTTGGGGAACTTGGATCGTTCCGAGTTGAAAAGAACGATCCAGCTAACGCAACTTGGCAGTCGTCTAACTGACCAGTTCAATCACAGAGGAAATAGAGTGCCAAAACGAACAAATCGGAGAAGAATCATGCAGCAAGAAGCAGTAACGTGTTGACCGACCACGACTTACCCCCAACCTGTCTATAATAGCCGCTCAGCCCCCCCGTCCGCCAATAGTCCAGTTCGATTGTAAAATTTTCCGAAAGTTTGCAACTCGGAGTCCTTTTTGGAACCCCTGTCGCAAAATGCGACAGGCTCGCGCCGGACGCATTTCATCGCATCGATCGATTCCGTGGCGTCGGGTGACCGAGCCGTTCAACCGGACATCGATTCTCGCCCTGACCGGTGCGTCCTTGGAGCGGGCAAGAATGGCCCAAGTTACTCCGCGATGATTCGGCCGCTGATTCTTGCATCCGCAGACGACGACCCAACAAAAAAGTCGATGGGTCCTGGTTCGAGCGTGAAACTCTTGCTCTCAACATCCCAATAGGCCAGATCTTCGGCGCGAAGCAGTAGCGAAACTGCGATGGTTTCGCCCTGGGGAACAAACACACGCTGGAAGCTCTTCAAAGCGATCCGCGGTCGCTCGACCTTGGATTGCGGGAAGCGAACGTACAACTGGACCACTTCGTCACTGTCCACATTCCCTGTGTTCGTCAGATCAAAGCCAATCGTGACCGACTCCCTTTCCCGAAGCGTTGAGGGGCTACTTACGTTCGAGTAGTCGAAGGTGGTGTAAGCCAGGCCATGTCCGAACGGAAACAGCGGATCGTGCTGGTCGTACATGTACGTTCGACCGTTGCGAATATTGTAGTCCAAGAGGGGAAGCAGATGATCGATCGACGACGACCAAGTTTGGACCAACCGACCTGCGGGACTGGTTTTGCCAAACAGTACATCTGCCAAGCCGTTGCCAAGTTCTTGGCTGGATTGCGTCAGATGCACAATCGCAGGGACATGCTGTTTCGACCACGCAATGGCATACGGGAAGCTTGAGATGACGACCAATACGGTGTTTGGGTTGGCTGCTTTGACAAGTTTCACAAGGTCCTCTTGCTCGAGTGAAATCGCCTCTCGGTCGACCTCTTCGCGGCCATCGCTTGCCACCACGTTCTTTCCCCAGCCCAAACCGTGACTTAGCGGGTGATTGCCAACACAAACGATCGCGACCTCTGCGTTCCGTGCCGCGTTGACCGCTGCGTCGCCCTTGTTGTTGGCTGCATGAATCACTTGAACCCCCTCACCGACGGCATCCTTTGCGCCAAACCGATCGCTTGAGGGAACGTTGTGGTCGGGGAGGCCCCCTTTCCGGTGCGGGCCCAGTTCGCCGGCCCGCTCAGCGCGACCCCATGGAGACCTTCGATGATGATGCGGACGGGGTGGTTGATGCCCAGCCGGGGAACAAACGGTTGCGTCGACAAGCAGTCAATTTTTTCCTCAAGCGTCAGTAGCGAAACAAGGTTTTCGAGACGTGCATCGTCCGTGAGCGAAGTGTCTTGAAAGGGATAGTCCTGAGAAAAAAGATTGGCGACAGATAGAAACGATAGGAAAACGAATAGAATTCTCTTCATGGTCTTTTTCTTGGACTCGTCCGATGAAAGTGTGGCCAATCGATCGCCCCCACCCTTGGCGGACGACTTCGGCTATTATAGTGAGACGAAAAGGGTGTGCGCCCCTCCTCGTCCGCTATTTTACCTTCCCCTCGGAGTCCTCCCAATGCGTTTTCGTTTGCTCATTCCCGCCTGTTGTCTTCTAGGTATTGTCGTCGCAGGGACGTGGCAGGGTGCGTCGGCTGAAGATACGAAGATTCCCGAATTACCGAAGTTGGGAAAGCGCGAGAACCTTAAACCTCGCAATGTGGTATTCATCCTCACGGACGATCATCGTTTTGATGCCATGGGATTCACGGGGCATCCCTTTCTTGAAACACCGAACCTCGATTCATTGGCAAACAACGGCGTCCATTTGAAGAACGCCTTTGTGACGACTTCGCTGTGTTCGCCAAGCCGTGCATCCATCCTGACGGGCCTGTATACGCACAAGCACCGGGTGATCGACAACAATCGTGCCGTTCCGGATGGCACGATTTTCTTCCCTCAATATTTAAAGCAACAGGCGGGCTATGCCACGGCATTCATCGGCAAATGGCACATGGGGGGCGAGCACGACGATCCGCGACCCGGATTCGATCATTGGATTAGCTTTCGTGGCCAAGGCAACTATTGGCCACCGGGGCCCCAGTACACATTAAACGTTAATGGCCAGCGAGTGAAGCAGAAAGGTTACATCACCGATGAATTGACCGACTACGCGATCGATTGGCTCGACGAACAGAAAGATTCGGACAAGCCATTCTGCCTTTACCTTTCCCATAAAGCTGTTCATGCGAACTTTACGCCAGCCGATCGGCATCTTGACCGGTATGCTAACGTCGACTTGAGCTTCTTGCCTCGTGGCGAGGAGATCACGGCCGAGAACAACGCACCGCGTTGGGTTCGCGATCAAAAAAACAGTTGGCACGGAATTGATTTTTCGTATCACAGCAACAATGGGCTCGACTATCTGTATCGGCGTTATTGCGAGTCACTGCTTGCCGTGGATGAGAGTGTTGGCCGAGTGCTTAACCAGCTCAAAGAGATGGGGCTCTACGATTCGACCTTGGTGATTTACATGGGAGACAATGGCTTCATGTGGGGCGAACATGGTTTGATCGATAAACGAGTTTCTTATGAAGCATCGATTCGGGTCCCGATGATGATGCAGTGCCCCGAGCTCTACGACGGCGGAAAGGTTGTGGAATCCGTGATTGGCAATATCGATGTCGGGCCGACGATCATGCACGCAGCCGGACTGCAAACACCGGAGTACATGGATGGCAAGAGCTTCTTGGAACTGCCAAACCGTCCCGACATGAAATGGCGAGACTATTTTCTCTATGTCTACTATTGGGAAAAGAACTTCCCACAATCACCAACCCAATTCGCCCTCCGCGGAGACCGGTTCAAATACATCACCTACTACGGCCTTTGGGATGTTGATGAGTTGTATGACCTGACGGCCGATCCCGGAGAAACGAAGAACTTGATCGCCGATCCCGACTTCCAGTCCATCGCGAAAGAGATGGAAGACCGGTTGTACGCGATGCTTGGTGACGCGGGAGGGATGGATATCCCCATGAACCAACCCCAGGGCAATTCGCAAAACAAGCGATGGGACGATCGGGGCGGCAAACAGGCTGCCGACTTCCCGGCTGCCGTGATTGTTGATGAACCGATCAATCGGGAAGCGAAATAGGACATAACGTCGGCTTAGCTGCCGACGAACAGCGGCCGTAAATGTCGATCGTAGATATTCTTGGTCACCTCACCAGCTACGATTGTTTCATTCGCCTTTAACAAATCCGTGTAACGCGATCCTTGCTTCGCCGCAACTTTGAAGGAGACGTGAAGCAGTTGTCGCATATGCGGATTGAAGTGCTCGTTGTCCTGGAGATGCCGAATCGCACTGGCCAGTCGAGGTCCGGACCAAGCGTTAACCGTGTCGGCGTCGGGAAGCTTGTTTTTGTCAATGTCGATCACGCTGGCGTAGGGAGCACAAAACTCGTCAACATGCTCGAGAGCATAAGAGTAGATCTCTTTGGCCAACGCAAGTCCATCGCCCCCCGCTTCTGCCAAGCCGATAATTTCCTCCAACCAAGTGGTGCCGGCCGTTTTGAGATGCAAGCCCGCACCGGTTCGCTTCAAGCACTGGCGAATGATCGGATAGAGACTGAATTTATCGCTGCCACTGTGAACGCTCAGTTTTAGGGTTTCGGGCAAGCCGTAGGTTTTCACCGCATGCGAGATCACCGCCAAATCATCGCTGAATTCTCGTTCAAACTGTTCTAAGTCACCGACGTAGTCGACCCCTTTATTGAATCGCCCCGTGAACTTCGGTGCGATGGTTTGCACCGGGATCTTTTCGTCCGCGATCGCGGCCAAGATCACGAGCAACTCGGGCGGCGTTTGTGGATTGTCGGTTTCGTCCATTGAGATTTCCGCGATCACATGGTCCGCCCCCTTTGCAGCAGCAATGTAACGATAAATCTCAGCGGCTTCTTTTACCGCCAATAAATACTGTTGGGCCACTCGCTTGACATCCTGTTTGGACACTTGTAGCGGCGATGACAAGCCGTCGAGCGTGAGCGTCCCGATCAGTTCGCCATGAGCCTCCACGAACGCATTGACGTCGTCCGCCGAAGCCGCTTTCCCAATCGAATCGGCAACGTCGATGGTAAAAAAATCGCTGCACGGCAAAAAGGGATCGACCGTTGCCAATTGAATGTGGTCCGCGTCGATGTGCCAGGGTTTCTTCCATCCCCTTTCCTCGACCGCCGTTTTGGCTGCGTCATAAACGCTTTGTGGCTGGGAACCCACGAAGGTGTGTTCGCGATTCGACTTATTCCAAACGGGTGTGACCTCGACACCATCGTTGGCGAGTTGCTCGAAGGCGCGCAATTGCGCGCCGGCTTGATGGGCAAAACGATCGCCTACGCCGAACGTGAATTTCTCGATGGGGAGCATGGGGATTCCTTCATGGGTGAACGAGTTGGAACATGGGCCCAAGTCTAGAGCTGGCCGCTGCGGTGACACAGACCCCTTTGTTGGCAATCCTACGCCAAGATCTCCTTCACCACCTTTCCATGGACATCGGTCAGTCGAAACTGTCGCCCTTGGTACTTGAACGTCAATCGCTCGTGATCGATCCCGAGTAGATGCAACAGGGTGGCGTGCAGATCGTGGATGTGTACGCCGCGATCGACCACGTTGTAGCCAAATTCATCCGTTTCACCATGCGACGTTCCACCGCGAATCCCTCCGCCCGCCATCCAAAGGGTAAAGCAACGGGGATGATGATCACGGCCGAAATCGTTTGCCGTCAATTTGCCCTGGCAGTAATTGGTCCGTCCAAATTCGCCTCCCCAAACCACCAACGTATCATCGAGCAGACCGCGGCGTTTCAAATCGTTGACCAATGCGGCGGAAGCCTGATCCGTATCGCGGCATTGCGTGGGAAGCCCCTTTGTGAGTCCGCCATGGTGATCCCAGCCTTGATGGTAAAGTTGGACGAAACGGACACCACGTTCGACCAAGCGGCGGGCTAATAAACAATTTGCCGCAAAGGTTCCCGGATCACGAGCGTCCTTGCCGTATTCGTCGAGGATCGAATCGGGTTCGTCCGAAAAATGGGTTGCCTCGGGAATGGAATTCTGCATTCGGAATGCCAGTTCGTACTGCGCGATACGAGTTTCCACGTAGGGATCGGCGCCAATCTGCAATTGTGATTGATGGAGTGAGTTAAGTGCATCCAATGCGGCCCGTCGACTGTCCGCGTCGATTCCGGCTGGGTTGCTGAGGTACAGAACCGGGTCTTTCCCACTGCGAAACGAAACCGCTTGATGTTGGCTGGGCAAAAAACCGCTGCCCCACAAACGTGACACCAACGGCTGGCCACTCTTGTTCTTTGAAACCATCACCACAAAGGCAGGCAAATCTTCGTTCTCGGTTCCGAGGCCGTAATCCAACCATGCTCCCATGCTGGGGCGGCCGGGAAACATGCTGCCGGTTTGCATAAACGTCACCCCCGGTCCGTGGTTGATCGCCTCGGTGTACATCGAATTGACAATACACAATTCGTCGGCGATCGAAGCGGTATGGGGCATCAATTCGCTCAACCACGCACCACTCTCACCATGCTGAGCGAACTTGTACGGAGAGCCGACCAGCGGCAGGCTTGATTGGTTTCCACTCATCCCGGTCAATCGTTGGCCCTGACGGACCGAGTCGGGAAGCTCGGTCCCGTGCCGTTCGTTTAAGAGAGGCTTGTAATCGAAGAGATCCAATTGGGAGGGGGCTCCTGCTTGGAACAAAAAGATCACTCGCTTTGCTTTCGCCGCATGGTGCAGCGACGAAAGAACGCCACCGTTACGGGGTGCCCCTTCCGCGTGCAACAGTTGGCTTGCAGCCAACGCGCCGAAGCCCATTCCCATGTTCTGCAACCAACGTCGTCGGTCGCTGTTTTGTAAAAGACCTGCCATCTTTAAATGATTGCTCCTGTTTAGCGTTTCATCACACTCAGGTCAAAGTTCATTAACGTGCCGATTACCACCGCCGTTGCTGCCAACGCTGGCGGATCGATTCCTGGTTCGTTGTCCGCTTCACCGATTGCCAAGAACGCTTCAACCCGTTTGGGGTATCGAACGAAATCATCTCGCTGGGTGCGATACAACTTCTGCAGCGTCTGCAACTGAATGGGGCTGGGTCGCCGACTGGTGGTCAACCGAAACGCGTCGACAAGTATCTGGTCGACTTCCTTTCCATGTTGCGAGATCAGCCGCTGCGCCATCACTCGCGATGCCTCGACGAATTGCGGGCTATTCCAGAGGACGAATGCTTGCAGCGGCGACGAGGTGCGTTCGCGTCTGACTTGGCAGACATCCCGTTTTGCAGCGTCCAAAACCACCATGGATGGCGCGGGTGCGGTGCGTTTCCAATACGTGTAGAGACTTCGCCGGTAGAGCGAATCGCCGCTGTCGTGTTTCGATGGCTTGAACGATTCCTCGATCTCGTAGGGTTTTACCGGTGGTCCCCCTACCGTCGCCACCAAGCGTCCGCTGATTGCTAACACATTGTCTCGCAGCATTTCTGCGGGCAATCGATAAGCCGGGAAACGGGCCAGCAGCCGATTCTCAGGATCCAGGCGATCCCCGGTCGCATCGGAAGGCTGCGACGATTGGCGATAAGTGGCTGACATCATGATCTGCTTCATCGATGCCTTCACATCCCAGCCGCTCTCCATGAAATCGACGGCTAACCAGTCAAGCAGTTCGGCATGCGTCGGTGGTATCCCCTGGCTGCCAAAGTCCTCGGGAGTCCGAACCAGTCCCACGCCGAAGCAGATTTGCCAAAACCGATTCACGGCGACGCGACTGGTGAGCGGGTGGTTTGGATCGGTCAACCATTGAGCCAGTCCCAGTCGGTTGCGAGGGGCATCGCTGGGAAACGGCGGCAACACTTGCGGCGTACCGGGATAAACTTGTTCGACAGGCTGATCATACGAACCGCGAGCAAGCAAGTAGCTTGGCCGCGGCTCCGGCAGCTCTCGCATCACCATGATCTCTTGCAGCGAATCCTCGATCGCACAAAGGGACTTGCGTGACTCATGCATTCGAAGTCGGGCCTGACGGACGGTTTCGTCCAAGCGTGCCAGGTAGTGTTCGACAAGTTCGTCCGCAAGCGGATCAACCGATTTCGTTTGCGTTACACTCGCAAGCATGCGGATCTCAAGGCGGCTGAGTTGACAGTCATAGACGGAAAACTCGTCAACTTCTCCGTTTTTAAAGCCACGATCGCGAAAACGTTCACCGATGGTGATGTGATCGCCCGCTTCACCTCCCCCAGTGATCTGCTTCGTCAATGCGTCGCGAACGATTTCTGTTCTCGCCTCGACACCCTCAACGTAGATCCTCAGCCCGCTTGCGCGACTTGAACCCTCATTGGTAACAACAACGTGCATCCACTTACCCGTGGGGATCGGGTCTACCGTACGGATGCTGATGGCATTGCCCGGCCAAAAATGAATCAAGGACCAACTCAAACGGCCCTCGTCCAGCAATAGCTCGTAACCTCGGCTCGCGGCATCGGTCCAAGCTCGTGATCGATGGAAAATCACCGCACGCGGCTTCACATCGGGGGTCTTGATCCAACACGATACCGAGAACGGATCGTAGCGGTGGAAGTTTCCAACGGTGGTGTTGATCGGATCGTCACCGGTTAACCTCACCCCCATTCCTCTTGCAGCGGAAACCGTTTGGTTCGGCGGTTCGACGTTTTCTTCAAAGGTCAGATTCAAAACAGGTGTCGCCAACGCCCCGTCATCAAGGCCGGCCCCTGGCTGGTCGGCCCAAGACTTAGCCGCCGACGTCTGCTCATCCATCGCTTCCCAATAGGCAGCCTTGGCTTCATCGAGTTCCTTAAGCGCAGCGACGAGTTGTTGCTGCTGCTGCTCGGTGGGCAGCGGCAAGGCGGGGGTCGGAACCGAATCGGTGAAGTAGGAATACAATCCCGCTTCGTCAATGTTGTCAAAGAAAGCAGAAAACTCGAAATATTCTTTTTGGCTCAGCGGGTCGTATTTATGGTTATGACAACGACAACACTCCATCGTCAGCCCCATGATCGCCGTGGCAACCGTTTGTGTGCGATCGGCAATGTATTCGATGCGAAACTCTTCTGGCACACTGCCGCCCTCGACCTTTTGAGGATGCAACCGGTTGAACGTCGTGGCAAGGATTTGGTCTGGGGAAGCATTCGGCAGCAAGTCACCGGCGAGTTGTAGCGTCAAGAAGCGATCGTAGGGCATGTTTCGATGAAAGGCCTCGATCACCCAATCTCGCCAAGGCCAGACGTATCGATCCCGATCGACTTGATAGCCATAGGTATCGCTGTAGCGAGCCACATCGAGCCAATCCGCCGTCATCCTTTCCGCAAACTCTTTTTGAGCCAACAATCGGTCTAGCAATTGCTCGTAGGCATCGTCCGACGTGTCTCCGAGGAAATCATCGATCTGTTGAAGTGTGGGGGGAAGGCCCAACAAATCAAACGTGACCCGCCGAATGAGTGTCTCGCGATCGGCCTCGAGTGATTGGGTTCGTCCTTGTTCTGCGAGACGCGTTTGTACAAATCGGTCGATCACGTTGTGAGGCGGATACCCGTCGATCCATGCCGGGACTTCGCCACGTTTCGGTGCTTCAAATGCCCAATGCCCTTGATAGGGTGCCCCTTGGTCAATCCAGCGGCGAATCGTTTCGATCTGGGCTTGGCTGAGCGAACGCTCGGAGTCAGGCGGCGGCATGACCACATCGAGATCCTCCGACGTCATCCGCAGGTACAATTCACTGGCATCGGCGTCGCCAGACACCACCGCGTATTCCTTGGCGTCTTGTTCGGTATCGAGTCGCAACCCTGCTTGGCGCGATTGCTCATCAGGCCCGTGACAGTAGTAGCAGTTCTCTGACAGGATCGGCCGAACATCGGTATTGAAACGAACCGCGTTCTCGCCACACAAGACGGTTGCCATTGGAACATGAGCCAAGCAAAGTCCCGCAATCGTCACTGCGAAACCAAGCACAATGGATTGAAACCGGCGAGTGGTGCTGAACAATGCTTTCCCCAAAAACTCAATGCGATCAGTTCGTGGCGAGTGACACCAATTCAAGCTGAAGCGAGATCGCCATTCTAATCGGACCGCGTCCAAGAAGCCACCGCGGCATGCGTCAAGGGGCTGTTCTGGAACTAACGATCGATCAGCTGTCGGCAAACGCTAAGCCCTGCGGCAGCCCTGGGATTTTGAGGGGAGGCTTTGATCGCCGCTTCAAAATAGGGAATCGCCTCCCTGGGCTGTTTGTTTTCGAGCAGAAGGTACCCCAGATTAATTTGGGTTTCGATGTCATTGGGTTCAAGGTCTAAGACTCGTCGGTAGAGCGTCATGGCCGATGCGGAGTCCCCTAAGCCCGCCTTGCACTGCGCAGCGTCGAAGAGCACGTTGGGGTCATTCGGACGTTCACGCAAACAAGATTCCAAGATTGGCATCGCATGGTCAAAATCGCTAAGCTTCAAATACGAGGTCCCAAGCGAATGCTGAGCACGGAAGTGATGTCGGCTGCCGATCGGAAATCCTATTGCCGCCACAGCGAGAAAGTCATGAGCCATTTCGTACTGCTGCAATTCGAGCAGCAGGTCACCGTATTGCAGACAGCCTCGAGCGTAGAGCGGATTCGCATCGAGCAATCGCTTGTACTCTTCAACGGATTCTTCGATACGATATGTGTTACGGTAACAATCGGCCAGGATCAGCTGGCTCTCCGCATCCCCTCCGAGCAGTTCGATAGCATCCTGGGCTCGCGGTTCAGCTTCGTCAAACTTGCCCGCCCAGTGTAGAACCTTTGCGAGGTTCCGCATGGCAACACCTTGCTTCGTCAGATCGATTTGGCTTTCCACCCGCTCGCTGACGGCATCGATTTGTTGCTGACTCATTGACTTGCCGGATATGATTTCGCTGTTTTGCATGGTTTCGATCAACCACAGCGCAAGGTGACGATGTGCCTGGATCGTGGGATGAACGTGATCCAAAAAGTACTCTTGGCCCAAAAGCGAATGCCCATGTTCTGTATTGCACCAGCTTCGTAGCCGTTGGTCAAAATCAACGCACACCATGTCATTGTTTTGCGAAAAGGACCGGACCGCTTCGACAATCGATTCGGTTGCTCGCAGCGGACAGATGTCTTCGTTGATCGCTTGCTGAAAGGAAGCACGAGCCTTCGAGACCTCACCTTGTTCAAATTCCAATCGCCCCAATTGGTAATCGACCAATGCGACCCGTTGATCGACTTGCTGCGCCTGCTCGAGCATCACAATGGCCTCGGAGAGGCTGCCATCGGCCGCTTTCGACAACGCGCTTTGATAGAGGTCGTCGAGGAGTTTGCGGTCCGCGAGAGTCACGTCACTCGACATTTCGCTCTTGAATGGCGAACAGTCTTTTTCGTTTGAGGCTGGGACGACGAAAACGACCTCAGCGCCAACGCGTCGAGCGATCGAAACCATTCGACGAAGGTTGAATCGAAAATGATGCAGTATGTCCTGCTGCCAACGGTCGTCGCGGTGGTAGTCGGACGGGCCAATGGTATGGTTGAGCCTTTCGTCAACCTCGCCCGGTAAAACCGTGGCCGGTACTTCACGATTACCATGGATTGCCCGGTCAAACAGCGTCCACGTCCGTGTCTTGCTTAGCACCGAGGCGGCATCGATCAGGAATCCCGAATGCTCGAACATTTCTTGGTAGGTGCGACGTTCAAGAAACTCATTGTGACCACAATAGACGACAAACAAATCGGGTTCATATTGAGCCAATTCCTCCATTACGGCTGCCACCCGATAGCTCGCGTAGCTGATGCCACCCGCGTTAATGACTTCCCATTGGGTCGAGGGGTCGGCAACCGGAAGTAGCTCTCGCAGCCAGCCGGAAAAAGAGGTTGCGTCGTCGTAGGGGCGTCCATAGGTGGTCGATCCGCCGACGCAAAACAGACGGCGTGTCTTGGCCGGCTTGGTCTTCAAGAACCGTTGATCATTGAACCAAATCAACTTGTTCTGACGGGTCTGCATTTGTGTTTGGCCACGCTCGTCCGTGAAGGATTCAAACAGCGACATTTTGTTTGAAAAGCCAACGAACGGGTCTTTCGTTTCCGAAGTTGGCCGCACACCCAGCAATGCCAATGCACCCTCGAGCACGATAAAAAACGCGATCGTAACGACCGCGGCAAAGAGCACCTTCTTAGGAACGCTGATCGGATGTCTTCGTTGGTTTGGCGCAGAGACATTCATCGGTTCAACACTTGACTTAGATACTTGCCTGTTGACGTCGTTGGGTCGGTAGCGATTCGTTCGGGGGTTCCCTCGCAAAGGATCTCTCCGCCTTCCGTCCCCCCGGTGGGTCCCAGATCGATGATCCAATCGCAAGCCGCCAACAAGTCGAATTGATGTTCGATGACCAGAACCGTGTTGCCGGATTCGACCAACTGCTGCAGAACCGACACCAAACGCTCGATGTCTTGGAAATGCAGACCGGTCGTTGGTTCGTCGAGCAGATAGAGTGTTCGTCCGGTCGAAGCACGCGCCAATTCGGTTCCCAGCTTGATCCGCTGAGCCTCGCCTCCACTTAGCGTCGTACTCGACTGCCCCAGATGAAGATAGCCAAGCCCGACCGCTTGCAGGGAGCGAAGCTGCCTTTCAATGCGGGGGACGTTTTCAAAGAACGCAGCCGCTTCATCGACACTCATTGCTAGCACATCGGCCACGGAGGCTCCCTTGAAACGAACCTGCAAGGTTTGTCGATTGAATCGTTTCCCATTGCAACGCGTGCAAGTGACAAACAAATCACTCAAGAAGTTCATTTCGATCCGTTCCATGCCGAGCCCTTTGCATAATTCACAACGTCCCGCCGCAACATTGAAACTGAACCGGCTGGCGTTGAAACCTCGAGTCTTGGCGTCGCGAGTCGCTGCGAAGACCTTACGAATTTCATCGAGCACCCCGCAATAGGTTGCCGGACAGCTTCGTGGACTGCGACCGATCGGTGACTGGTTGATCAGGATCAGTTTGTCCACCAAGTCCGCTCCGCTGATCGTTGCAAAGGGTCCGGGGGCATCCGACTGCAACCCCAGATGAGTCGCCACCGCAGGTGCGAGCGTGTCGTTAATGAGTGAACTCTTGCCGCTGCCTGAAACGCCGCTAATGCCGACAAGCAGACCGAGCGGGATACGTGCCGTGACATTCTTTAAATTGTGTGTCTGCACGCCACTCAGCGTCAACCATTGTGTCTTTTTTGGCTTGCGGCGTTTTGCAGGGATAGCGATGCGTTTGGTTGCCGACAAATACTGTCCCGTTAAACTGTTGGGATCCTTCTCGACTTGCTTGGGCGTTCCCTCGCTAATGATCCGTCCCCCGCTGCTGCCGGCGCCTTCCCCCATGTCGATGAGGTAATCCGCCGCACGCATCGTCGCTTCGTCATGCTCGACAACGATCACCGTGTTGCCTTGTTGTTGTAGCTCCTTGATGCACTGAATCAAACGATCGTGATCAGCCGGATGCAACCCAATCGAGGGTTCATCAAGAACATAGCAAACACCTACCAATCCGCTACCGATGCTGGTTGCCAATCGGACCCGCTGCAATTCTCCGCCGCTGAGCGAATCGGCCGACCGATCTAGCGTCAAGTACTCGACTCCGACTCGTTGCAAGAACGACAACCGTTTGGCAACTTCGCTCGCGATCGGTTGTGCAACCGCCGATTGAACCGTCGACAAGCAATGTCCGATCCGCGATATCCAAGCGAATGCCGCATCGAGCGGCATGGAGGTCAATTCACTAATCGCGACACCGGCAATGGTGACACTCAACGCCTCTTTCCGCAGCCGTGCACCCGAACAATCAGGACAAACCCCTTTTTGATTGGAGAGGTCCACGTGGCCCAGTCCATCGCAGGTACGGCACGCGCCATAGGGACTATTGAAGCTAAAGGTTCGTGGTTCAATTTCTTCGAAGCTGGCACCACATTCAACACATGCCATCGCAGTGGAGTAGATCGATTCCTTCCATTCGCCGGAATCGCTTTGGATCAGCGACGAGGCCAGTCCCTTGCCAAGCCGCAGAGCCAACAAGACACTTTCGCGAAGCCTTGAATCCGACTCGCGTCGTATCACCAAGCGATCGATAACCGCTTCGATGGTGTGGTTCTTTCGAGGCGCGAGCTGGGGAACGTCGTCTAGCAAATAGGTTTCGCCATCCGTACGAACTCGCAGCAAACCGGATTGGCGAATCGTGTCGAATACCTCGCGATGCACCCCGCGTCGTCCACGTACCATCGGAGCCATCAAGACCAACTTGGTTCCCTCGGGCAGCGACTGCAGGGAATCGACAATCGTTTCAGGGGACTGTTTCGCAATGGCGGAATGGCAATTCGAACAATGGGGCGTTCCCACGCGAGCGTACAGCAGTCGCAGGTAGTCATAGATTTCGCTGATCGTCGCCACCGTACTTCGGCCATGTGTCGAACCCGGCTTCTGATCGATCGCGAGTGTCGGTGCAAGACCTTCGATGGAATCCACATCAGGCCGCGGAATTTGATCGAGGAACTGTCTCGCATAGGCAGACAGACTGTCGATATATTGCCGCTGGCCCTCCGCAAACAGCGTGTCGAATGCCAACGAACTCTTCCCGCTGCCCGAGACCCCCGTGACGACCGTCAACCGGTCGCGAGGGATATCGACGCCGATGTTCTGCAAGTTATGCTCGCGCGCACCGCGTATCCGGATACAGTTCTCCACGCGAGTCTTTTGGCTCGCTTTGCGAACACGTTTGCGGTTAGGCGATGCGGTCGGCAAGAATCAATCCTTAATAAGAACGTGTTGGAGTTCAGCCGCTAGGCTGCTGCGATGACGCGGCCGGTTTTCACCCGAGCACACACCTGCGCATTGCAGTCTATCGGTCACGACAACCTTTCACGAGTCGTCCTGCCTTGCCGAATCAACGGGATCGACCTTTGCTGGTTTCTCGCTAAACTACTCCTTCAAGAGAGAATGAGATTGATTTATACAGGAATCCGGTGTTTTCGAGAGCGATCACGATGGAAACGGCTCCACGCGTCGCCCCGCTTGCTCGATCTGGCGTCGGGGTGAGGTGACGATGAACGGGCTGCGTTTGTATGATCAATGCGAACACCTGTTGTTGGCGAGTTATGCGATGCATAGCAGCGACACGGAGGGTCGTTTGCATCACGAAATGCCACACCCCTACCGGGGGCCATTTGCACGTGACCGTGACCGAATCTTGCACAGCAGCGCGTTTCGACGGTTAAGCGGAAAAATGCAGGTCTTTACTGGCGAGATGGGGATTTACCATCGTACCCGTTTGACGCATTCTTTCGAAGTCGCTTCGGTGGCTCGCACGATGGCTCGCGTGTTGCGATTGAACGAAGATCTGACGGAGGCGCTCGCGCTGATGCACGACATCGGGCATCCACCGTTTGGCCACTGTGGCGAGGATGTGCTGAGTGAACGCATGGCCGATGTGGGCGGTTTTTCACACAATGAGTTCGCCTTGGTCATCGTGAACGAACTCGAACAACGCTACAGTGAGTTTTCAGGACTCAACTTATCGCGTGAAACGTTGGCTGGCCAGGATGTCCGTGCTCACAAGGCCGAAGCCGAAGTGGGAAGGTCACCGCTATTGGAGGTCCAATTGGTCGATGCGGCGGACTCCATCGCCTACGATGCTCATGACGTCGACGATGCGCTTCAAATGGGGCTGTTATCGGTCGACGAGCTGTCCGAATTGGCGATTGTCCGAAGAGCTCTCGGAAACGTGCGAGAGCAACATGGAATGCTTCCCATTCGTGAATTGCGTCAATCGCTTGTTCACGAATTGATTGACTTGCAGGTCAGTGAGCTACTAAGTCATGCCGTCGAGCTGGTCCGTTCGCTCGAAGGACGTAACCATGAAGACGTTCAGCATCTCGGGATACGGTTTCATCATGGCGAAACGCTGCAACGAGAACGCAAGGAACTCGAATCCTTTTTGTTCAACGCCGTTTACCGGCACGCCCGCTTGATCCCCGTTCGCGATTCGGCCGCCAATCGGCTGAGCGAATTGTTTGATCTCTTATTGCGCGATCCCAACCGTCTGCCGCTACGGTTTCGACAACGGCAACAGAGCCACCCAGCGGCGAAAGTCGTGGGCGAGTACTTGGCGGGCATGACCGATGCGTTCTGTGATCAACAGCACCACTATGCCACCACCACGCCCCGCGGTCCGCTGGCCGATTGGTAACGCCGAAGCGACGCGGTCCACGTTTTCGCAAACGTCAACGCCGGTGCTCTGTTCAGATTCAATTTTCGAGTTGGGGCTGTAGCGGAAGTCGACAGAGCAATGGAGTTGAAAAGGCTCTCCCCGTTCGGCTCAACCATTTCAGATCGCAGCTGTGAAAAAATAGGGATTAGGCAAGTTTTTCTCATTGTCCGGGTCGTAGCGGTCCGATGACTAAGAGTGGATATCCACGCGTCTGTGGCCGGAGGGCTACTGCGCCGCGGTTTTCCGGTCCACTTTCGAATGACCTCCCAGGGGCAACGGTATGGCATCGCCAATGTACAACTCCTCAATGCTTGCAAAACAAACGGGGCTAGCAAAGCTCATTGCCGTGGCGAACGCATCGCTGCGGTTTGCTTGTGCTACCGCAATCGTTGGTATGTTTCTCGGTTTCGAAATCGCCGACGCCCAAGGCGTTGAAAACCGACTGCGAATGGGAACCCCCTCCGGCAAGGCGGACGCTTCGCGTGTGACTTGGCAGCCCAAAACATCGGCCAATCCCGTTGCCAAGCGTCGCTCGCTCGTGTCGCAAGCGGCAACGGGAAACGTAATCACTGAAATGCCATCCGAACCGCTTATCCAGCGAACGGGGCAGCCGAGCGACGTCCGTCAGGCCGGGTTTTACGGCGGCTGCGATTGTCAAGGTCCTGTTTGTGATTGTAGCGGCGCCACGTGTGGAGCCGAACCGGTCTGTGGCATTGAGACACAGTACATCGAACCCGGTTGTGGTGTGGAGCCGATGTGCGGTTTTGAACCCAGTTGTGGCTATGAGGCGACCTGGGGCGGCGAGGCCGTTTGTGGCACGGAGTACTTCGAGCCAGGGTGCGGTGCGGAGATGGCATGCGGCGCTTGTGGCGACTATTGTGATGGCGCTTGCGATTCCGTGTGTAACGTACAGACTTTTCCAATCTTTTTGCCGTTGCTTCGAATTCAATGGTGCCGGTTTGATTTCTTCGCGGGTGTGCAAGGATTCAAGGGGCCGCTTAGCTTTGCGAACACCGACGGAACGAATGGCAACGACCGAGTCGGTTCAGGCAGCTTTGGTTTTTATGAAGGATTCAACGAAGGTCGGTCCTTGAAGCGATTGTTCGGTTGGGATCTCGCATTGCAGTTGGGGGCTCGCGCTACGCAGAGCAATTTGTCAGGTGCCGAATTTACGAGCGAGCAACGGAATCAAGTCTTCCTCACCGCCGGATTGTTCCGACGTGTCGACTACGGTTTGCAGTACGGGTTGGTCTTTGATTATCTAAACGATGATTGGTATTTCCAAAGCGACTTGACTCAGCTTCGTGGCGAATTGAGTTGGGTCAGCAATCAATGTCACGTGTGGGGGATGCAGTTCATGGCGGGCCTCGGTGACGACACCTCCGATACGGTCGTTCGCAATGCGGCCGGATCCAATGTTTCGTCGACCATCACCTTTGAGCCCACCGATCAATATCGCTTGTTCTATCGCCGGCTGCTTCACAATGCAGGATCATGGGACGCCTTCGCAGGCTGGACCGATCAAGACGACGGTTTGTTGGGCGCCAATTTGAGCTTGCCGCTTCGTCAAAACCTGTCGCTGGCGACGGGTGCCTCTTTCTTGATTCCCAACGAAGGGTCCAACAGTGGTGGCAATCAAGAAGAATCGTGGAACATCTCGTTGGGGTTGATCTACCGCCCCGGTGGTCCCATGGGATGTGGTCGCTATTGCCGTCCTTTGTTTGACGTTGCCGACAATGGCAGCTTCATGGTGGATCGCAAGTAGAGTCAGATCCCGACCGAGTCGTCTCTGGTTCGATGGTCGCCCCCTCCCTGCGGCTTACGCACGCAGTTGGTTCCCTGGTCCTGCGATCGAGAGTCGCAGGCGATCACCGGCTCAAGACGCTTAAGGCTTCGATTAGGTCGTCAATGCTTGATTCCAGTTCGGAAATCTTGGCATCTGCTGCTGGCAATTCTCCCTGACGCGCCAAGACTTCGAGGTTGGCCGCCGCGCTGCGTACTTGAAGTCCGCCAAGATTTCCTGCACTCCCTTTCAGGGTGTGGGCGGCTTTTTCGAACCGAACGTTGTCGTTGTCGGCAAGTGCCGAACGCATTTCGCGAAGATGCTTTGGGCAATCTTGTCTAAAGACATCGGACATCACGGCTAAGAACTCTTTGTCATGACCCACTCGTTTCATCAAGCCTTCCAGATCAACCAATTCTTCCATGCGTTGACCCGTTGGAACGCTCTTGGATGGAGACATCTGGTCACCGATTTCTGCCAACACGGAATACAAGGCATCCACATGGATAGGTTTGGAGAGGTAGGCGTCCATTCCTTCTGCCAGGTATTTCTCACGGTCACCTTTCATCGCATGTGCTGTCAGTGCGACAATTGGCAATCGCCTGCCCCCATGCTTCTCGTCTTTTCGGATGGCTAGGGTCGCCTCGACACCATCCATCTCTGGCATTTGAATATCCATCAGGACGACGTCAAAGATCTGGGCCTTCGATAGTTCATACGCTTCCCGGCCGTTATTTGCTGTCGTCACTCGATGTTGATCCTGCTCCAGCAGTCGAATCATTAGCTGTTGATTGACGAAATTGTCTTCGGCAAGCAAGATTCTTAGTGGTGGGATCCGTGGCTGCTGAAGCCTGCTGATGTCAGAGCATTCACGGTTCCAAGAGTTTGCTGGCTCTCGATCGGTCGCTGCAGTCTGAGTCAAGGCGACTAAGGAATCCAGCAGTTCGGATTGCTTGATCGGCTTCACAAAAAAAGCTGCAAGCCCAATCTCTTTGAAATGTTCCACGGCACCACAGGTGTCATCGGAACTCAACACCATCAACGCCAAGTCGCGCATCCCCAGCTCGTTGCGAATTCGTTTGGCCACTTGGAACCCGTCGATTTCGGGCATGTGGGCGTCGAGGAGAACAAGTGAGAAGGGTTGGCCTTGTTCGTTCGCTGCAACAAGTGCTTCAATCGCTTCCTGCCCTCCGCTTGCGACGCTCGGGGTCATCTGCCAAGCGAGTGTCATTTCTTCAAGGACGAGTCGGTTCGTCGCATTGTCATCTACGATCAAGACACGCAAACCGTCGAGCGATGCAAAACATTTGGCGGATTGAAGGCTCTCGCTTGCCTCAACCGGAGCGACGGTCAATTGCACGACAAACTGGAAGGCACTTCCTTTGCCGAGTTCACTCTCGACCCAAACACGTCCTCCCATGATTTCGACAATTCGGCGGGTGATCGCCAACCCGAGTCCGGTTCCGCCATATCGCCGGGTCATCGTTCCGTCGGCTTGTGTAAATGCATCGAAGACGATTTGTTGTTTTTTGGGATCGATTCCGTCTCCCGTGTCTTCGACTTTGAAGTGCAACGAAAGGACATCCGCCCGGCGTTGTTCAACGTCGACGGTAAGCGAAATCTCGCCCTGATGCGTGAATTTGAGCGAGTTGCCAATCAAGTTGACCAAGACCTGACGCAATCTTCCGCTGTCCCCAACGAGCATTTTGGGGACCGCAGGCCGAATTCGCGTGGTCAGTTCAAGCCCCTTTTGGTGGGCACGCAGACCAAACGACTTCATGACATCTCCGGCGAGTTCTCTTAAATCGAAGATGACTGGATCCAGTTCAAGCTTTCCGGCCTCGATTTTAGAAAAGTCGAGGATGTCATTCAGGACACTCATCAGAGAATTCGCAGAGAATTGGACCATCTCCAAATGCCTGCGTTGGGTGTCGTCCAGCGAAGTCTTTAGCAGCAGTCCGGAAAGCCCAATGATGCCGTTCATTGGCGTGCGAACTTCATGACTCATGTTTGCCAGGAACTCACTTTTGGCACGGTTTGCAGATTCCGCCACATGTTGTGCTTCCTGAGCGTCTCGAAAGAGTATCTCGAGCTTCGCGTTTTGACTCAGCACGACTCGTTTTTGTTGCTGAATCGCCGCACAGGCATTCCGTAACTCGGCTGTCTTTTCCTCGACCTTCATTTCCAAGGACGCTTGATGTTGCTTCACTGCGCGGCTGAGTTCCCACTTTCGTGTAAGCGTCCAAGCCATTTGGAGTGCTTCGCTATTGTGAAAAGGCTTCTTTAGAATTAACAGGCGATCGTGGTGACCAAACCTCCGAACGAGCTCTCGCCATGAATAGTCGGAATGCGCCGAACAGATAACAAATTGGATGTCCTCGTCCACGGTTTGGATGTGTTCGAGCGTCTTGACTCCATCCCATCCCGGCGGCATACGGATGTCGACAAAAGCCATTGCGTAAGGTTGCTTTTGCTGGATCGACTTCTGAACCAACTCGAATCCGTCTTTACCTTGATAGGCCGAGGTCACTTCAAACCGAACAGCAGGTCCGCTGGGTTCGGCCTTTCCGAACAGGGCTTCTTCATCTTCGGAAACGGGCCCGCACTCTCGCGGTAATAGAATCTTACGAAAGTCCTCATGGATCGATCGGTTGTCGTCCACCAGCAAGATTCGGAGTGGGTCGGTGATCGGATCGGAAGGGATCATGATGTGCTCTCTGCCATCGAGTGAATCAGGGGTAATTCGAGGATGAATGCGGCTCCCAGGCCAGCACCGTCACTCGCGAAACGTATGGAGCCGCCGAGTTGCTCCATCGCCAAGGCGCAGCTATGCAAGCCAAAGCCGTGGCCATCCTGCTTGGTTGTGAATCCATGTGTGAAGATCGAGGCTTGGTGCTCTTTGGCGATTCCGATGCCGTTGTCGATCACGGCGACGGAAACTCGATCTTCCGAAACCATCGCAAGGCGGACGGTAATTTTCTTTCCGTCTGCGTTGCTCTGGTTGAGCGATTGCTTCGCGTTTCCCAGTAAATTGACGAGGACTTGCATTAGCTTGTGCTTATCGGAAAACACGCTCGGGGACGTCTCGTATTCTTGGACCAGAGCGATTCCGCAATGCTCCAGGCTGGTTTGATGCATTTTAATGGCGTCGTCGAGCACGTCTCGCAGATCAAGCTGCTCTTCAACGCTACCGATGCGAGCAAACTCTTGCTGACGAGACACGATTTCCTTGATGTGTTCGATTTTGTCACACACACGATCGATGTTCTCCATCGTGACCGCTCGTTCCGCCATCAGATTTTTAGCAAGTGTTCCAAGGTACCTCGGGATTCTCCGTCCACGGTCATCCTCGGTGATGAAGGAACCTAAATGATCGGCATGCTGTTCAAGCATGCTCGCGATCTCTCCAAGTTGAGAGGCACGGGACAACTCGAGTTGTTCGGTGACCACCGCAGCGGAGACGCAGACGCTGTTTAAGACGTTACCCACGTTGTGGAGCACTCCCGACGCAACCTCTGCCATTCCCGCCTGACGAGACATGCAGACCATTTCCTGATGGAGCTGAGCCAGTTCCTTTTGTGATTCCTTCTCGACCTCGATATCGGTCAAGGAACCCACCATCCGAATCGGGACTCCTTGGTCGTCTCGGATACAATTGCCTCGTACGCGATACCAGCGACACGCTCCTGACTTGGTAATCCCGCGAAATTCGATATCGAGCCTAGCCGTCTGCGATGCAATGTGCTTCGCGACGGCATCCTTCACATCGGGAAGATCCTCAGCAAGGACGTATTCGGAGAAGTGTCCAAGCTTGTCCTCCGGTTCATAGCCGAGCAACTGCTTGAAGCGGTCGGATCGATAGCTCACCAATCCGGTAGCTGACTTGACGAGGTCCCAGTCCCAGATGCCCTCGTTGACGCCATTGACCGCAAGTTCATACCTCTCTTCACTTTGCCGCAGTTCGGATTCAATCAATTTGCGTTGTTCGATTTCACGAGCCATCTTCGCATTGATCAGACTCAACTCCTCGGTTCGCATCAGCACTCGCTCTTCGAGCGTCTGATTCGAGTCGAGAAGAGACGCTTCGGTTAACTGGAGTTTGTCGAGCATTTTGTTGAAGGCGATCGCCATGCTTCCGATTTCATCATCGCTGTCGACGGTCGCTCGGGCAGAGCGATCTCCCTCGGTCATCCGAGTCATCACTTGCTCGAGGTTGCGAATCGGTTTCGTCAAACGCTGAGCGATGAACCAACAAACCGAAAGGACCAAAACGAAGCAGGCAACGACTTCGTAGATCGAGCGACGGTACATGCTGGCGATTTCACGGTCAAAATCGTGCAGGCTAAGATGGATTTCAAATCGACCGAGATCCACTCCATCCGTATGAAGGTCTCCCACCGTCGAATGGCTTCTCCTGCCTACGAGCGTTTGAGGGGCTTCACCCTCGGGCAAAAAATCATACCCATCCTTTGAGAACACGAGGGTGTCGCCATTGGCCTCGATGACAATGAATTGGATGTCGGGATTTGCCGCCAGCACCTCCATCGTATGGTTGATGACCACGTCGTAGTCTTCACGGTACAGAGACTTTGCGTACGTGTCGGACAGTGAACTGGCTAGGGTCGTGCTGCGAGCCTCCACGGCAGCATACAACGCCGCTTGCTGGCTTTTGACTCGAAAGAAGAACATGAAGCCGATACAGCCAATGACGATCACCGTCATTGGAAGCATCAGCTTCGTGAAGACGCTGAACTTGAACGGCGCCAGCGCAGGCACCTTTGGAGTCCCTTTGTCGTTAGGTCGGTTTGCGTGGATGGATAACATTGCTTTGGTGCCGAACGGTTAGTCCGTTGGTTTGACTCCAAATTTTTCAACGATTGCTCTGGCCTCTTGGTACAGCCCCGCATCGTAGACGCAAAAACTCTCGACCTTGAACAGAACCAAAACTTGACGCGTTCGAGCCTTCTTCTTGAATCCATGCGTCAGAAACAGGATCACTTGCTCCTTGATCTGGCGATCAAACCCGCCTCGAAATGCGAGCGTTGCGCGGGGGTATTCAGGGGACTTGGCAACGACATTCAGGCGATTTGTCAGATGAGGGCTCATCGCTTGCATCGTTTCAAACGTCGTGCGTGTGACGAGGCAGGCGTCCGCCTTACGCCGGATGACGCTGATCACTGCATTGACTTGTTTTTCGGCCGACTCAATCTCTCCAAAAAACGACTCAGGACGAGTTTGACACGCTTCGTCGATCAGTGATTGCAGGAAGTACTGGGGGAACTCTCGATTACTGGGAACAATCAGCTTTGATCCTTCCAAATCGGCGACGCTTTTCGAGGATGGATCGGTGATCAGGTAGATCTGCTCGCTATTCTGACCACCTTGAACCACGCAAACAGCCGGTTCGATTTCTAAATCGTTTTGTAGCCGAACCAAATCGGTGAACTGCACCATGATCCCATCAATTTCGTTACCTTCCAGCTGCTGGGGAATCTGTGCGGCAGTTTCGGGAACGAGTGCTTCGACCGCTAAACCGAGGTCTTGCGAGATCTCTTCCATATAAATTGGAAACGCGGTGAACAGGTCAGCCCGTTTGACCTCCGGCCAAGCCGATACGGGGCCTGAATAGCGAATCGGTCGAATCTCGGCGTGAAGGACGCCGGCAAGAAACAGGCTCATGCAGCATAGGAAACCGCTGGCAACGGCGCAAGAGCGAACCGCCGTGGCGTCACGAGTACACGTTTTCTGTTTGAAGTGCTCTTGTCGCATTGCTTCGTCCTTACCCTCGACCCTTTGTTGCTTCGCTTGCTACGGCAGTAGTTGCTCGATGCAATGTCCGGTCGCGTAGTCCAATTCAATGAGCGACACGTTCCATGCGTACAATGCCATCAGATTTTCTCGTTTCATTGCCGTTTCTGTCATCTGTGCTTCAATCACGTCTTTGCTCTCGGACATGCCGATTTGGTAGCCGCGAATGAGAAGCTGCCGGTTTTCAACGGCTCGCTGCCAGGCACGGTCAGTTGCAGCGATCTGATCTCTCGCCTGAATCAAGTCGATATAGGCTTTTTTGACCTGGACACCGATGCCGTCGTGCAACAGCATTCGTTCGGATTGGCGAGCACAATACTGGGCCTTCGCTTGGCGGATTTCATTCATGGTTTTGAAGCCAGTGAACAACGGAACTTGTGCGTATAGGCCGATCCGCCAATTGTCGCCATTCGGAGTGATGACACCGGCCCCCCCGAGATCGTCCGACGCTTGAATCAGCGCCCCAGAGGCGAGCAATTTTGGGTACAGACCGCTCTTGGCGAGATCAACTTGCGAGGCCGAAATTCGAACGGCATCTTGCATCTGGTTCCAATCCGGCCGGAATGCATAAGCCTCGGCGGTCATCTCCTCAAGATCGATGTTGATTGGCTGATAGGGAAGAACCGCTTCAACAGAATCAATTTCCTGCCTTGCGTCTGCGCCAACAGCGTTCGCCAACGCAGTTCGCGCGAGTTGAGCCTTTGCGTTTGCTTCGGCAATCATGGCCTCGACGCTCGCAATGACCACTTCGCCGCGAAGAAAGTCCGTCCGGTTGACCATTTCGGAACCGGAGTCCAACAGACCTTGCGTCATCTCTTGGGTGACCCGCAATCGCGTCTCGGTTTCCAGCCCAAGTTCGAGCATTTGTCGGGTCAGAATCGTGCCGAAATAGGCTCGACGTGCGACACGAACGACATCGTTATTCGTTAACCTCGCTTCCTGTTTTGCAATCCTTAGACCTGCATCCGCGATGGAGATACCCGCCTTGCGAGCTCCGCCAACATACAGTGGAAGGGTCGCGTCCAACGTCGCCGTCTCCACTTGTTCCCCGGTGAGGGGAATGCTGATCAGATTGGGTGAAGGGACTCCGAATGCGGAAGCGGGGACCTTTGTATCGATGCCCTGCCGAATCCTGGTAACCGAGAAGTTCCCGGTCAATTGAGGCCAAAAGGTTGATTCCGCTTGTCGCAGTTGCGCCATCGATACATGGATGCGGTGGTGGGCAACATCGTTTCGGCGGTGGTTTGTGATGGCCGACTCAACACATTGCCATTCACTCCATTTTCGAACGAAGTACTCAGAGACGACCGTTGTGTTTGCCTCGACGGGGGCGACGATCGGCCGTTCATTGTACGAGACCGGTGTGGCCGAAACCTCAACTTCGGCGCTGCGGTTGAACGCGATGGACGCCGTCAACGGCTTCGGCGTCTTCTTCGGTTCATCGAACTGCGAAGCAACGATCGTCCGCTGTTGCTTACGAGGGGTGGCGCAGCCGATTCCGCTTGCTAGGGTGGCCAACAAGATCATGGAACTCAAGCGGATGAATTTGAATGCGGTCACAGGTTTAGTCAGGACAGAAGGTCGAGTTGTAACAATAAAAACGACTTAGGTTGCCGCAAGAGGAATGGGGGGCGTCTTCAAGCACCCTGCGATACCATTTAGAAGTCGGTTGTTGATCATCCGATCGCGACACGACGGGAAAATCAATCGCTTGCACCGATCATTCCGGCTGTGATTGGAACGCCTGTCGACTTCGGGAGATGTGGGCAATAAGTAGCCGGATGTAGTTGTTTGCTCTACATCAATTCGTGGCCTACCCTAAAATCATGTAGAGGGACGTATGTAATTTACGATCGCATTGATATCCGACCACGAACGAATGTCACTTCTAGCTGCCACGACTGCAACCGTTACAATCGAACCGACGTCGCCTGACGTTGTTCGTGTTTTCGGTCGTGCTGGCACCAAAAGAAATTCCGATCGGAATTCTCGAGTCGTGCTGATTGTCGACGATGAACGAATCAATCAGCAAATCCTCTCCCATCTTTTGACTCAGAAAGGCTATCAGACGATTCTTGCGTCGGACGGGGAGGAGGCGCTCCAATACATTGAGAAGCTTCCGATCGATTTGGTCTTGCTGGACATCGTCATGCCCGTGCTTGACGGGTCCGAAACGCTGCGTCAGATCAGAGAAAAGCGAAGCGAAGTGGTGCTGCCCGTCATCATGGTCACTGCCGACGGCGATGGGTCACAGGTTGTTCGAGCGCTCAATGCTGGCGCCAATGACTTCATTACGAAGCCGATTGATCCCGATGTCACCATCGCGAGACTTGAGACCCAAATGAAGTTGAGGGACTTGCAGTCTGCTCTGATCGAGAGTGAGCAGCGGTATGCGCTCGCATCGCAAGGGGCCAACGATGGGCTTTGGGACTGGGACCTGATGACCAGCGAGGTCTATTTTTCTCCACGCGGCAAGCAGATGCTTGGAATGGACGAATCCGATTCGCTGGATTCGACGCGGGCTTGGCTCAGCCGGAGTCATCCCGAAGATATGCCGCGCGTCCAGAGAGCCTTTGATTTGCATCTCGCCGGGAAGATCCCGCATTTCGAAGCGGAGCTGCGAATGCTGCACAGCGACGGAACCTACCGCTGGATGCTGTGTCGAGGACTCGCGGTACGTAACGATCGTGGGGAGGCGACACGGATTGCTGGTTCCTTGACGGATATCACGGAAGGAAAAGTAGCCGACTCGCTGACGGGACTTCCCAATCGTTTGCTGTTTCGAGATCGTTTGCAGGGGACGATTGATCGAGTCGGCCGTCTAGACGAGGAAAAGTACGCGGTTCTGTATTTTGACTTGGACAATTTCAAACTGGTCAATGATAGTCTCGGCCATGGAGCAGGCGATCAATTGCTCATCCGTGTGGCCAAACGATTGGAGTCCTGTGTTCGGGAATGCGAGTCGATCGTCGCCAGAATTGGCGGGGATGAGTTTGCAATCTTACTTGAAAAGGTAAAGTCTCAGCGTGAGACCGAACGTGTCGCCCAACGTGTTGCCGAAGCAATCTCGACCCCCTTTACGCTCTCCGACGGTCATGAGGTGTTTACCAGTGCGAGTATTGGCATCAGCTTTGTCAGCGACCGACACGTGACCGCTGACGAGTTGTTGGGAGAAGCCGATACGGCGATGTACGAGGCCAAACAAAACGGCAAATCACATTTTGAAGTTTTCAATCCGGCCATGCACGACGCGGCGCGAGCTCGGCTCGAACTCGAAAGTGAGCTGCGTCGGTCTCTCGAACGCGATGAGCTGTACCTGCGTTATCAGCCGATTGTCAATTTGTCTTCGGGCACGCTGTTGGGTTTCGAGGCGTTGGCAAGGTGGGAACATCCGCGACTCGGCGACGTTTCGCCGAACCAGTTTATCCCGATTGCTGAAGACACGGGCCTGATCGGAGCAATTGGATCGAGGTTGTTGGGGATCGCGTGTCGGCAAATGGCAGAGTGGAAAGCGTCATCGCGGTTCGTGGACGACCTCTCGATCAATTTCAACTTGTCTGCAAAACAGTTGTCCCAAAAGGGGCTCGCCGATGAAATTCGAGCAGCGCTTCACGAGTCCTGTTTGCCAGCCGATTGCTTGCGAATTGAAATCACGGAGAGCGCCATCATGGAGAATTTGCATGTGGGAGTGGAACTGTTATGCGAGCTTCGCGAAAGCGGCATTCGAGTCGAAATCGATGACTTTGGAACAGGCTACTCTTCGTTAGCGCTGTTGCACAAGTTGCCTTTGGATGTTCTCAAAATTGATCGTTCCTTCATTGGAAAAATGCTCCATTCGGTAGAAAACACGGCCATTGTTCGAACGATTTTGGCGTTGGCAGATAGCATCAACCTTGATGTGATTGCCGAAGGGATTGAAACGGAAGCGCAGCGGAGCCAATTGCAATCGATGGGCTGCAACTTTGGTCAGGGCTACCTGTTTTCAAAACCGCTTGATTGCGATGAAATTTCGCAGTTGCTTTGTCAACAATGCAATCCCAACCCGCAACGGCAACCGTGCAGTTGCGGGCCCTTCCGTTGCAATTCGACTCGCCGCTTCCCTGCTTGGACCTTCGCGTAACGCGAAGGCGAGCCGCATGGCATCCAGCCGAACGTTCTCGTCCGGCGACCCAGCCAACACTCATCTAGCGACCCAGCCAACAACGGGTTTCGATAGCCAGATCTTTTCAAACAGAGTGAGGGAGGAGATCCGTCCGCAAGCGAACCGTTCCCGCCGACGGAAGACGGACCCTTTTCGCGAGTAACACTACTGGCCCGGCAACCGACGATGGCCCGTCTGTTCCGGGAATGCGATCGTGTTCCCGATCGGATCCCCCAATTGCTTTTGGGAATGTGGTACAAAGAGCGTACCTTCATTTGTTCTTCCATCGAATTTCCGAGCAGTTCTGCACTATGGCGACTTTGACTTTTTGTGGTGCCGCGGGCACAGTGACCGGTTCTTGTTCCCGTGTGGAAAGCGGCGACACCTGTTTTTTGGTCGATTGTGGGCTCTTCCAGGGTACCAAAACGACTCAGAGTCTGAACTACAAGCCATTCCCATTCGACGCATCCAACGTCGACTTCCTCGTTTTGACTCATGCCCACATTGACCACAGCGGGTTGCTGCCAAAATTGGTGAAGGCAGGTTTTACCGGTAAGATTTTCGCTACCGAAGCGACCTGCGATTTACTGGAATTCATGCTAAAGGATTCTGCCTACATCCAAGAAACGAACACCGAGCGTCTCAACCGAAAACTTGCGCAGAAGGGAGAACCGCTGATCGAACCGATCTACTCGATGGTCGACGCCGAACAGACGCTGCAGCAACTTGAAAGGGTGGAGTACGCACAATGGTTTACACCAGAGCCGGGTGTGCGATGTCGGCTATGGAACGCCGGCCACCTTCTCGGCAGCGCATCTGCCGAAATCAACTTACAGGATGCCGACTCCGAGGAAGTGATTCGCATGCTGTTTTCTGGCGACTTGGGACCGGATGAAAAAGCGTTCCATCCTGAACCCGACGCGCCGGCCGGGTTTGACTACGTGGTCTGCGAAAGCACGTACGGGGACCGCAACCGTGAGGACTACACGCTCGAAAAACGCCGAGAGATGTTGAGGGAGGAACTCACCGTTGCTTTGAAACGGGGTGGCAATGTCGTGATCCCTTCTTTTGCCGTCGAGCGAAGTCAGGAACTGTTGCACGATATCGGAACGTTGTTGTCGACCGGTCAAATTCCTGAATGTGACGTCTACTTGGATTCGCCCCTGGCCGGGAAAGTCACGGAGGTGTTCATCAAACATGCCGCTGCGTTGGAAGATGTTGAGATTGAGGAGTCAAAACTCTTTCGACATCGGCGGTTTCATATTGTCGAAAGCGTCGAAGAGAGCAAAGCGATCAACCATGTCTCGCAAGGGGCCATTATCATTTCTGCGAGCGGGATGTGCACGGCGGGCCGGATCAAACACCATTTGAAAAACAACATTTGGCGACGTAATTCGACGATTCTGTTTGTCGGCTATCAAGCCCCGGGGACCCTCGGGCAAATCATCACCAGCGGTGCAAAGCGGGTCCGGATTTATGGAAAAGAGTACAAGGTCGAAGCGGCGATCCGCCGGCTCGGCAACTACTCGGCTCATGCCGATCAAGCCGAGTTGATCGATTGGGTGCTTGAGCGCGGCCCCGTCAACACCGCATTGTTCTTGAACCACGGTGAAGACGATGCAAGAGCCGTGATGCGAGAAGAACTCGACAAGCGAGGCCTCGAGCGAGATAAAATTCTGATGCCGCACTTCGACGAGAGCTTCGAACTGATTGCGGGAACGCAACCGGTGCTGGCCGGCGTCACCGAACCCCGACTGGACGAGTCGCTAACCCATCGCGATTGGCATAACGTTTACGCCCAGTTCATGCTGGACCTGAACGGCCGATTGGGGAGCATTGACGACAATCGTCAAAAGCAAGCGCTGATGCAGCGTTTGGCCGAGACGTTGAGGAAGTAGCTTGCGCCCGCATTCCCCGTTTTAAGTGATGGGCCAACCGAGTGCCCATTGCAATTGAAATTGGGCTTCGTTGTGCTCGGTGACTGCCTGAATGTATTCCATCTGAGCCGCTTCCAGTGCTTGCAACGACTGCAGCGCTTCAAGCGGGATCCCTTGACCGTCTCGAATGCGATCGAGGTTTCGTTGTTTTGAGTTCTCGGCCGCACCAATCGCTTTTTGAGCTATCGTGATCCGCGCGTCTCGGAATCCAATCTGTGCGTTGGCTTCGGCAACTTCTCTGGCCACCCGATCCATTTGACGGATCTGTTCCGCCCGAACTTGTTGCGAGATGGCGGCCGCTCGACACGCCGCCGCACGGTCGCCGAATCCAAGATTGCGGATTTGCCACACCGCCAACACATCCAAGTCGGTTCGATCATGGAAACTACCAAGATGATCGCCGAGCCCACCACCGAAACCGGTTTGGCTAAGTCCAAGAATAACACTCGGTACCATCGGAGCCGACTTCTCTCGCTGATACCGCTCGATCGCTTCGGCGACCAAACAATTGGCTTCTTTGAGTTCGGGTCGATTGGATAGCCCGATCGCAATCAACGAGTCCGGATTCGATGCGGGGTCCGCGATCGTTGAGCGGAGTTCGATTGGCACCATCATCGGGTCGGTTGGTTCTATCGTCATCCCGAATTGCAGACTCAGTGCCTCGGCAAGACGAAAGGATGCGACAGAGATTTGTTCTTTGGCTTGTTCAAGTCGACCTTCAACCAACCGTTGTTCCGTTTCCGTTCGATCGACATCCGCTCGCAGCCCCTCGCCGCTTTCTGCAAAGTCGGTGGTGAGTTTCGTCAACTCCGCAAGCCGTTGCTCCGATTCCATCAAAACAGCGAACCGTTGTTTCGCGGCAAGCAAGCGGTTGTATGCCACGGCAGCGTCGCGCAGTTGTGCGTTGTAGACCGCCGTTCGTCCGTGCTGGCGAGCCCAAACGGTTCGTTGTGCTATTCGCGGCTGAAAGATCGCATCGGCGAAGTGAAATTGTGCCACGATGCCGGGCTGCGGCGTTGACCCAGCTCCAACCGCTCCGGCACCGAGACCGGCCTGCAAGGAATTGCGATTGACATCCGTGATCGATCCATTGCTCGCTTGAAGCGTTCCATCGTGCCGATGCAAACTGCCACCGATCTGAATCGATGGCAACCAAAGCACCTCTGCTTGTTGGAGTTCCGCATAGGCTGCCTGGACCCGATAGCGAGCCGCTGCAACCGTCGGATGGTCGCCGCCAATCATCGCCAAAGCGGTCTGGAAATCCATCGGGATTCCGTCGCTGGTCTCATCATACGAAACCTCATCGCCAACCACGGGCTCGACAAAGCGAACCGTTTGGACCGTCATGGCCGATGTGGGGTCGGTCGCAGACAGACCGATCGGATCGGCTTCCGAAATGGCAACCGCTTCCGCAATCGCATCCGCATCAACCAAGGCATCCGCTTCGGCGATCTTCGAGGTTCCGCTGACGGTCGGGAGCGACACCGCTTTCACGATCGGGGTCTGCCGGAAGGTTTGGCCCGCGCAGCCGCTGAGGATCATTACGAACGTCAAGACGCCAGCATTCCGCGTTATCGTTCTTTGCATGGGATTCCTCAGAGGCGTTCCGAAAGGCGAGACAGTTACCAACCGGAGGACTCATCGGCAAGGATCAATGGGAAAAACAAGGCGAGTCGCGCCAAGTCCTCCCAAACATCCTCGATCGGACGCACGCTATCCATCCTGCACTCATTCTTTGCGTCGTAACGGTTGTGCGGGCGCTGGGACTGGCTTGCCGAGAACGAATAATCGGATAATTTGACGGACAACCCATTTCGTCCAGCTATACTCAGACAGCGAAAACCTGATGTCTGTCCTGTTACTCTGCTACACGCCGAGTTGTTTCGATGCAATTGTTCCTATCCTCTTCCTCTCGCGCGAATCGCGTGGTCTTTGGGCTGCTGTCCGCGTGCATTCCTTTCCCCGCGTTGGGCCAAGCCCCCGTGCCGGTCCGCGTCGTTTCCGTGCAAACGGCCGAAACGATACAAACGACCGTTCAACCTGCAACGGTGATGCCCTACTTTTCGGTGGAAATACATCCACGAGTCTCAGGCTACCTCAAATCGATTGCCGTTGACATCGGTGACAAGGTTGCCGAAGGCGATCGATTGGCCGAGGTTGCCGTACCCGAGTTGGAACGGCGTGCCGAGGTCATGCAAGCCGAAATCGATCAGCGTCAGGCCAAGCAAACGCAAGCGATGGCAGGTATCGAATTAGCCCAAGCGAACGTCGATGCAGCCGAGGCTCGGATCCGTGAGGCCAAGAGCAAGCAGGTGGCCGTGGAAGCCTCCGTAGCAGCTGCGCAAGCCGAACATGACCGAACCGATGACCTCGTAAACCGTCAATCGATCCAAGCTCGTCTGCTTGACGAAGCACGCATGAGGTTGGATTCACAGAAAGCAGCCCGATCGGCTGCGGATTCGTCCGTGGTAGCCGCTCAAGCGGACGTGCAGGTCGCCAAAGCAAAATTGGCTCAGGCCGAAGCGGATTTGAATGCAGCCAAGGCGGAAACTCGCGTCGCCGAGGCCGAGCTTCAAGAGCTTCGCGTGATGATTGATTACGCCGTGTTGAAGGCACCCTTCGACGGCGTTGTCAGTCAACGACTTGCCAATCTGGGTGACTTGGTCGGAGCGTCCGCACAATCCCAAAACGCGCTGTTCCTTGTTAATCAAGTCAGTCGCGTTCGGATCCATACGTTTGTCCCCGAACGTGAAGCCGCAGGGGTGGACCGTGGCGACGCGTTGGTGTGTTCGTTCCCTGCCTTTCCCAACGAGACGATTTCTGCGACGGTCACTCGCACCTCCGGACGAATCGACGAAGCCACACGGACGATGTTGGTCGAAGCCGAGTGGGAAAATGCCGATGGAAAACTGATCCCCGGGATGTTTGGTCAAGCGACCATCGAGCTTTCGGTCCATGCGAACGCGAAAACGCTTCCGGCCAGTTCCCTTCGATTCTCGGCTGATGGGCAACCCTACGTTTATCGGATCGATGCCGACGGAATCGTTTCTCGTGCGGACGTCAAAATTGGCGATGACGATGGTTCGACCATTGAAGTGATGGAGGGCCTCGATATCAACGACCAAGTCATTGACGCTCATTTGCAACGCTTTGTCGATGGCCAACAGGTCGTCGTGATCAACTGAAAACGGCACGAAAGAACCCAACCTTATGAGTCTGATCCGTTTTTCTCTTGCCAATCGCTACGCTGTCTTAGCGGCAGCGATCGCATTGTGTTTGCTGGGTGCTGCCGTGATCCCCGGAATCACGGTCGACATCTTGCCTGATTTCAAGAAGCCTGTCGTCGTCAGCTTCTTTTCGTACCCAGGCTTGCCGACCGGCGAGATGGAAAAGTCGGTCACTTCGCGAGTCGAACGTGCGTTAACGCTGGCTGGACATATCGAGCATCAAGAATCTCGCACGCTGCCGGGTGCAGCCGTGATCAAGATTTTTTTCCAACCGGGTGCCGACCCGAGCTCGGCGATGAATGACATCGTCAACTTGGAAGCCAGTGATATGTTTCACTTGCCGCCTGGAATCGAATGGCCATTCACCCTCCGCAGCGAGCCAGCAAATCTTCCGGTGGTGCTCGCCGCGATCGGCGGGGAAGGTTTAAGTGAAACGGAGCTCTACAAGATTGGATACTACGCGGTCCGCAATAAAATGGGCGGATTGAGGGGGGTGCAAATTCCTCACCCCTTTGGAGGTAAGTTTCGGCAGATGATGATCTACGTCGATCCGGTCAAATTGCAGGCCTATTCGATCAGCGCGTCCGATGTCGTTGAAGCGGTTCGCAAGTCCAATTTGGTGCTTTCCGCAGGGACCGCCGTGATCGGCGATTCGGATTTCCTTCTTCATCCCATCAATACGTTGCCCACTCCGGCTGAAATTGATGCCATCCCGATCACCGTTCGCGATGGCAAGCCGATCTTTGTACGTGATGTGGGGCAGACCGTGGACGATGCTGCGATTCAGTACAACATTGTCCGCGTTAACGGCAACCGTAGCGTGTATTGTCCCCTGCTCCGCGAACCTGGCGAGAACACGATTGCGACCGTCGACCGGATCTACGCTGCGATGGATGCCGAGATCCCGAAGATGAAAGAACGTGGCGACATTCCAGAGGCCACCGAGGTGACTTTGGTTTCCGATCAGTCGGGCTACATTCGAAAAGCGATTTCAAATCTCTATTTCCAGTTGCTTTTGGGTACCTTGTTGGTGGCCATGGTGGTGATCATTTTCTTGAGACGTTTTCTGCCGACGCTGGTCATTGTCTCGATCATTCTGCTCTCGATTTTAATCGGTGCTCTTGGCTTTGCCTTCACCGGCAACACGATCAACGTGATGACGCTTGGCGGCATTGCCTTGGCGATCGGCACGGTGGTCGACGCCGGAATTGTGGTCGTCGAGAACGTGATCCGACATCAACGGATGGGCAAAAGCCCGGCGGACGCGGCCATGGATGGGACCGCGGAAGTATCGGGCGCCATTTTTGCCGGAACGATTACGACGCTTGCCGTGTTCCTGCCGGCGGTCTTTTTGACCGGAATGATCAAATACCTATTCGAACCGCTGTCGTTGGCGGCAACGATGACCATTGGAGCCTCGTATATTTTGGCGATCACGGTCGTCCCCGCTTTTTGTGCGACGTTTGTTCGTGAAAAGCATCAGCATTCGGAACCGCACACTTCGTCGCGCGTCGCAACGCCAAACGCCTATGGACGACTGCTTCGTCGGTTGTTGAAAGCACCGGGATTGGTGACGCTGGTGATTCTGGTCGCTGTCGGGGCATCTTTCTTACTGTGGCCAAAGGTTGGCACTGAGCTATTTCCTTCCGTCGACTCTGGGTCATTCGAAATTCGACTCAAAACCGTGCCGGGAACGAAACTTGAGAAAACGGAAGAGTTGGTAGCGCGCGTCGAGGAGTCGATCAAGGAGATCATTCCCGCAGAGAAGATTGAGACGATCATCTCGAACATTGGGATGCCCGTGGGCAAAGGCGCTGGATTCTCAACGGTGCTCAGTTCGAACTCAGGCCCCGATACGGCTTACATCATTGTCAATCTCAAACAAGAAAACCGTGACAAAGGCACTTCGGAGTATGTCGCGGAACTACGAGAAACGTTCGCGAAATCCTACCCGTTAGAGCAGTTTCTGTTTGTCTCCGGTGGCATCGTCAACATGGCGTTGAACGAGGGAGTTCCGACACCGATCAGCGTTCAAATTGGAGCAGGAACGGTCGAGCAATGTCGTGAGGTCGCCGAACAGGTTGTTGCAGCGGTAGCGCTGATTCCCGGGACCGCCGATGTTCAAATTGCTCAATCACTGGACTACCCGCAACTTGATATCCAGGTCGACCGGACGCGAGCAAAGTACCTGGGGCTCGACCAGCAGGAAATCGCCCAAACGATCCTGACCGCGATGGGATCGAGCGTCGGTTACGCTCCAACGATTTGGATTGATCCGGCGTCGGGTACCGACTTCTTCATGGGCGTCCAATATGCAAATAATCAACTGAGGTCACTCGACGAGGTACGCAATATCCCCTTGTCATTAACGACCCCAAAGGGTCCGGTCACGATTCCGCTTTCGAATGTGGCCACGGTCAAACGCGTGACGATTCCGGCCGAGATCAGTCATTACAACATTGGCCGCGTGAACGACGTCCACGTCAATGTGGTCGGACGTGACATGGGGTCGGTTGCCCGAGACGTACAAACGGCGATTGATGCCCTGGAATTGCCTTCGGGCGTGTCCGTATCGCTCCGCGGGCCGACCGTGACCATGCACGATGGCATGCAAATGCTCGGAGCAGGATTGATGGTCGCAGCCGTCTTGGTCTACCTGGTGCTGATGGCTCAGTTCCGATCTTTCCTCGATCCCTTGATCATCATCTTGTCGGTGCCGCTGGGGCTCGGCGGCGTGTTGTTGATTCTGTATTTGACGGACACGACGATGAACATCCAGTCCTTGATGGGGACGTTGATGATGATTGGCGTCGTAGTGAACAACGCCATTCTCTTGGTTGAATTCGCGAACCGGCGTCGGGCCGAGGGTCTCAACGCGATCGATGCGGCCCTCAGCGCCGCCCAGGTCAGGTTGCGTCCGATCCTGATGACCTCGCTGACCTTGATCGCATCGATGCTGCCCTTAGCGATCTATTTGAGTCCAGGGAACGAGGCGATGATTCCGCTCGCTCGGGCACTCATCGGCGGGATGGCCGTATCAACGCTACTCACCTTGATCTTGATTCCCTGCGTCTACAGCCTGGTTCATCGCGAAAAGCGGGTGCCCATTGCTGCACGATAGAATTGGATTCGCTCGCGGGCTCTTCAATGGGATGCCCGCGGCAGGACTATTTACACGCATTCGCAACCTCAGTAAGCTTCGTTTTACCGGCATTGACGATTCGCCCTAGGTGTTTCCTTTTTTCGATTGACATGAAAGACACTGTCCAACGCGTTGAACGCATTTCTGTTTTTGATTCTCATACCGCAGGGGAGCCGACACGATTGGTTGTTTCCGGCGGACCGGACCTCGGAAAAGGGACGCTGCTGCAGCGGCGGCAACGGTTTGAGAACGAGTTTGACCACTACCGCAGTGCGATTGTCAATGAACCCCGCGGCAGCGACGTGATGGTCGGTGCCCTACTCTGCAAACCCTCCGCCCCCGATTGTGTCGCTGGCGTGATCTTTTTCAATAACGTCGGTTTCCTTGGCATGTGTGGCCACGGCGCGATCGGCGTTGCCGTGACGTTGGCTCATCTGGGCCGCATCGAACCTGGAAAACATCGCTTGGAAACTCCGGTTGGGGTCATCGGTTTCGACCTCGACGAGGACATGAACCGCGTCACCTTTGAGAACATCCCTAGCTATCGGTATCGAACCGAGGTGGCGGTGGATGTTCCTGGACACGGGCAAGTCGTTGGTGATATCGCTTGGGGGGGCAATTGGTTCTTTTTGGTCCGCCGCGAACCCGATGAAATCCGGCCCCAGCATCTCGACGACCTTCTCTTGCTCACGCGTGCGATCCGGCAAGCCCTCGAAGACCAAGGCATCACAGGGCACGCTGGCCAAACCATCGATCACGTCGAACTCTATTGTGAAACCTCTCCGGTCGATGGGCGCAACTTTGTTCTCTGTCCTGGTGGTCAATGGGACCGATCACCATGCGGGACGGGAACCTGTGCCCGAACGGCCTGTTTGGCGGCGAGCGGCAAACTCGAACCGGGCAAGAAGTGGCGACAAGAAAGTATCATTGGAACCCACTTTGAAACTCGCTATCGGTTGCCGACGGAGTCCGAGTTGAAATCGCTCGGTAACCTGGGGATTGCCCATGATGATTCGCTGTCGGACTACGTTGCAGCATCGGGCGGAGTGATCCTTCCCAGTATTACCGGCACCGCATCGGTAACGTCTGAAACCCAATTGATCCTCGACCCCGAGGATCCCTTCTGTTACGGAATCCCAGTTTGAAGGCAACCGGTCACGTCGCGATCGTCGGTGGAGGCGTGGTAGGCATCGCCTGCGCCCACTACCTGAATGTTCGCGGTTATCGCGTCACCGTCGTTGACAAAAACCGAGTGGGTGGCGGCTGTTCGCACGGCAATTGTGGCTACATCAGCCCGAGTCACGCGTTGCCGCTGGCGGAACCGGGCGCGCTACTAAAAACGTTCAAGGCGATGCTGAAACCGAATGCTCCGCTGCGCATCCGGCCTGGCTTGAACACGCAACGATGGAAATGGCTTCTCGATTTTGCTCGGCGCTGCAACCAAACGAACTGCATCGAATCCGCACAAGCGATCCATCCGCTGCTAACCTCGGCAATGCAACTCTACCACGAGTTGATCGACAAACACCAACTAAAGTGCGAATGGACGCAACAGGGTTTGTTGTTTGTTTACCAAGATCGAGATGCATGGGACGCCTACACCTCTACCGACGAATTGTTGCGACGTGACTTTCAGGAACCCGCTCGAAAAATGTCGGCAAAAGAACTACTGGAGTTCGAACCGGCGCTTCGAGACAACGTTGCGGGGGCGTGGTATTTCGAGCGGGATGCACACCTGCGTCCCGATCGGCTGGTCGCGTCTTGGCGTGATTCGCTGCGTGAGCGAGGGGTCGAGTTTCTCGAACAACAAACACTGACGGCGATGCATGATTCGGGGGGATGGGTCGATCATGTCTCGCTGTCGACCCAGCAGCTTGCTGCCGACCACTTCGTGATTGCAACCGGCGCTTGGACGCCTCAACTTGAGAAGATGCTGCGTCTTGCGATCCCGATCCAACCGGGCAAGGGGTACTCGATCACCATGCCTCGGCCTGAGGTGTGCCCAAACACTCCCATGATCTTCCCCCAGCACAAAGTCGCGGTGACGCCTTGGCAATCCGAACTGCGACTTGGATCAATGATGGAGTTCATTGGGTACGATTCAACGATCAACCCGAAGCGAGTCGCATTGCTGACAAGCGTTGCGAAGCAGTACTTAAAGAGTGATTTTCCGGCGGAGTTCAGCGAAACGTGGTGCGGGTGGCGACCGATGACGTACGACAGCACCCCGATCATTGATCGTTGCCCCAGCTTTTCGAATGTCTACCTTGCGGCGGGCCACAACATGCTCGGTCTCAGCATGGCGCCAGCGACCGGCCGGATGATTGGCGAAATGATTGCCGGTGAGCCGACGCATTTGCCCGCAGCACCCTACGCCGCCAATCGATTCTGAATCAAGAGTTTGCGAATCGTCGTGTTTGCGCAAAAAGGTTGCCAAAAAGATGTGCTAGGTTTGCATGTCCGTTCGCATCCATCGCTTTCCCACGCTGAGAAAGGGCTCATGTTTCGCCTCGGAACCGTTACAAACCTGACCACCGGCGCAGACCAACTTCGTCGCTGGCGGTGCGCGCGGATCGTCATGTGTGGAGGACGGTTCGTCGAAATTCAGCATCGACTCTCTGCCGGAAATGTCTCGGTCGCCCAGGTTTGGTGGCAAGCCAAGTATGGCCGCATGGACGACGACGTTTGCTGGCTCGACTATCACCAGCCGATGGGAATGTCCGGTTTTTTGACGCTCGACTATATCCGCAGCGGCTATCGATCCGGATACAAGTCGTTCCTTGGAGCGGTGGAATTGTTGAACGAAGTCGCGCGGATACGTGGCACGTCCGCCATCGTCGCTCATGTGACCAACCAATCCATCAGCGATCGATTGCTCGAGCGACTCGGTTGGCAACGTCATCTCGAAAACTGGTCGGGACGACATTGGATTCGCCGTTTCTACGACGGGTACCCCAAATCGACGGCCTATCGCTACGTTGCATAGGGCGGCAAAAACAATAACTTCCGCATTTGACTTACTTGATTGATTGAATTTGGAACAGTATGTCGGATAGTGAGCGACTCGTATCTCAATGCCAATCTCGTCGACAAGCTCTTGCAAATCTTGCTTGAAAATGTGGTGACGACAATTGTTGCTGCCACCTGCATCGCAAAGCCCTTTCGACGAATTCGTCCATCCGTTTCGGAAGAGTCCATCGTATCGAGTTCCGCGAGTCCGTTTGCAATCGTAGATCGATGACAGCCAAAGAGGTCGGCAAGATACTTGATGCCACCATGCCCTAGTTATCTCGCCTCAATCGCTGCGTAGCGTCGTCGATCTTTCTCCGACAAGGTGTGGTAGAACTTGCAGAGCGACGGTTCAATCTCAGGATCGTACTTTTCAGAAAAACCAACTGCCATCCTTGGCCTCACGCGAAAAAAGAGAAGGGATCGAATTGATGTGGCTGTCATTGTATCCCGCATACCAATTCGTTTCGATGCCAAAAAAGACCACGACAAACAGGGTTTGCGGTCGTAGCATCAGGCCGCATAACCTACAAAAGCAAGGGAGTTCGTTTGAATCATTCCACATCAAAGACGGCAGCAAAACCACCGCGATTCAAACAAACTCCCTTGCTTTTATAGGTTAGTCAAATGCGGAAGTTATTGTTTTTGCCGCCCATAGCAGGGCAAGTGTGGCCAGAATAGGCTAGGTTAACGCTGTCTTCCTGCCCCAAACCCACCATGGAACTGGCCAATGCTCCGGCTATCAATCACTCTGTCGATTCTACTGTCGATGCTCGCGTCCGGTCTGGCAACGGAACGGATCGAAATGACGCTCGACGGCAACTGGAGTTACCAGAAGGTCAAGGAACTCGACACGCCGCCACAAACTGGGGTCTGGCAGCCAACCATCGTCCCAGGAACGCTCCGTGGTTACAACTACGAACGCGCTTGGTTTCGCCGCACCTTCACGATGCCGGCTTCGATGCAAGGCAAACGGATTAAGATCCATTTTGACGGCGTGAAGTACAACAGCCGTGTATGGATCAATGGTCAGCATGTGGGTGGCGTCTTCAACGGCTATGACGCTTTTGATCTGGATGTGACCGATGCGATTCGCTTTGACCAACCTAACGAGATCGCGGTCGGACTTCATGATTGGACGGGCGTCTTCTCCGAAGGCAGATTCGATTTCAGTGAGCTTCCGTCATGGCAGCGGCCTCGACGCTATGTGACCGATAAAGTCATCGCTCCGATCGGAGGCTATTACGATCACTATGGGATTTGGGGCGATGTGACGCTAACCGCTCAAGACGCCGTCTACATCAAAAACGTTTTCATCAAACCGTCGGTTCGAAACCAGGAATTGGTGGTCGAGTACGAACTGGCAAATGAGTCAACGGACGCCGTCGAGGTGCAGATAAACGCCATCGTTGAAGAAGGGCAACACGAGGTGCTGCGGCTTGGCACGGAGAAACTGACGATCCCCGCCGGTCAAACACGTTCCATCACGTTGACGCAGCCATGGACCGACGCTCGCTATTGGTCACCGGAAGATCCGCACCTCTATCACTTGCGAACTGAACTCTCGACAGGTGATGCATTGCGGACGCGATTCGGTTTCCGTGAATTTTGGATCGAAGAGCACCGCTACATTCTCAATGGTTCAAAGATCAATTTGCTCGGCACCTCTTGGTGGCCTCCGACCGAACCGATGACAGCCGAACAAGTCCGCGAAAAATGGCAGGCACTTCAGCAAGCGGGCATCGTCGTTTTTCGAACGCACACACAACCTTGGCGACGCGTTCACTATGACGTGGCCGATGAACTCGGACTGCTGATGATCATCGAAGGGCCGATGTGGCACGACCCCTACTGCATCTGCTATGACGACCCCCGCTATTGGAAAAACTACGCTGACTCGATTCACGCGATGATCGAGCGAGAAAAGAATCGTCCCTCCGTGATCATGTGGAGCATGGACAACGAAGCCTATTCGAGCGCCGACAAGACCAAACTGGCCGTTGCTGGTTTGGCGAAAGTCGGACGGATGGCCAAGCAATGGGATCCGACGCGTCCGATCTATTTCGAATCCGATGGAGATCCCGAGGGTGTCGCGGATGCGATCGGGATGCATTACGTCCACGAGTACCCAAAGTACACGTGCTGGCCCAACGAAGCGTATTGGCTTGACAAGCCGTTCAGCCCGCACACATGGTCGGGTTTTTTGACCGAACCGTATGTTTGGAAGAAAGACAAACCCTTGTACATCGGCGAATTCTTGTGGGTGCCGTCGGGAACGCCAGCCCCTCACACGGTTTTTTTCGGGGACGAAGCTTACCGCGATTTGGACCAGTACGAGAAATTGGGGAAAGCGGAAGCATGGAAGATGCAAGTCTTAGCCTTCCGGCATCAGGAAGCAGGGGGGATGTGCCCGTGGACCGTGGGTGAGAACCAACTTGATGAGAGCAACCCGCTCTATCGAGCTCATCAAACTGCATACCAACCGCTCGCCGCGTACTGCCTGGACTACGACAAACGGTTTTACAGCAACGAGAAAGTGAATCGCCGCGTAGAGATTTTCAACGAATCCATGGATGCGCAGTCGCTTGGTTTTGAGTGGACGCTCAAGCAAGGTGAGAAAACGCTGGCTTCCGATCGCAAGACGGTTACCGTCGAGGCGGGCGAGAAGCAGATGCTAACGGTCAAACTTCCAATGCCAGAGGTGGATTCTCGGACACCCTTGGCTTGGCAGGTCACTCTCTCGCACAGTGGAACAAGGGTCTTTGACGAGACTCATGACTATGCTGTCTTTCCAAAACTGCGACTGCCTCAAACGCAATCGACGCTGGGACTCTATGACCCCAAGGGTGATACGGCGAAGCTGCTAAGTGAATCGAAGATCGAGGTGGTTGACATCCATTCCATTCAATCCATCGCACCCGAGGTCGATGTCTTGGTGATCGGCGCCGGGTCGCTCGATCAGGCCGAAAAAACGGCCCCGGTCGTCGGTCGCGTCAATCCAAAGCGAGGTGCATTGATGGATTTTGTGGGACGAGGAGGGAGGGTCCTGGTGCTGCGTCAAGATGTTTACCCCGAGGGCCTGTTTGATTTAGAACCCACCCCCCAGACTTCGACGATGACGTTTCCGCAACGTCCGAGCCACCCGGCACTGGACGGCGTCGAGGCGGATGATCTGAAGTTTTGGCGTGGTGACCATTTGGTGGCCGATCACGAATTGCCTCGACCCTCCACCGGATCAGCGATTTCGGTCGTGGTTTCGGGTTCCGACACCGGAATCGCTCACGCACCGCTGTTGGATCGCCCACTCGGACGAGGGTCGATCGTGCACTGCCAATTGAAACTGATCGAAAAAGCACGCAGCGAACCGGCCGCAGGCGAAATCCTTGGCAACCTGCTTCGGTATCTCGATCACTACAAGCCAACGGAGCGGAAGACCCTGGTCCTAGGCAGCGATGCGGATTACCGCGAATCGCTCTCCAACCTCGGACTCCGTTTTGTGGCTCCCACGAACACCGACGGCATCGATTTGGGTGGCTATTCTTTGCTGATTCTGCATGGTGAGTTGCCGAACAACCAACCGCTCGCGCGACAGATCGGCGAGTTTGTCCAACGCGGTGGCAACCTGTTGGTGCATCGACCCAACGCCCAGACGATGGGCTTGGTCCGCCAAGCCAGTGGGATCGAGTTGGTGATGCAACCCTTTGCAGGAGCCGTCTCACAGGCCGAAAGCGACCACCCGCTTTCGGAAGTCTTTACGCGAGAGGATCTGTATTGGACCATCAAGCAACCCGGTGAGAGCTGGACACGTCAACCGCCATCGCGCGACATGGTCGATGGCGTGTTCGGATCGTCGTTTGACACAGCGAAAGCGACAGCTCACGAAATTGAATCCTGGAAGACTGTGGGCCAATTTGTGCATTCGGTCGAGTCGGGAATCATGTTTGCCACCGTCGGTTCAGCCAGCGGTGAGCTCGAGTTCCCCGAGTCAGGCAAATATGCCGTGGGGATCCGAGCTCAAGGAACCGTCTGCGAGGGTGTCTATCCGATCGCGGAAATCTCAATCGACGGGAAGCCCTTCGGTAGCGTCCAACTCGACAGCGAGGATTGGAAGGATTATGGAATCGTCGGCCATGTTGAAAAGGGACGGCATCCCGTGGTCGTGTCCTTCGTCAACGATGGCGCTGCCCCCCCCGACGAAGATCGGAATCTGGTGATCGACAAGGTGTTGGTTGCGCGTGATCAACGGGCAGACGACACGATTTTCTTGACCGCGCCGGCTGCGGTGGTGACGCAAGATATCGGCGAGGGACGTATCGTGTTTGACCGCATCCGTTGGGATACCGAAACGGACAACGGTCGCAAGGCATCGCGTCACGTATGTTCCTTATTGACCGCACTCGGTGGCGACTTCACCCCACGATCGGCAATCACACTGGAATGCGAACAGATGACGCCTGGAGAGGGCATCTCGTGGTATTCGGCCGATGGTAGCACCGCCTACATGGGGTCAAACGGATACATTGCCACGGGCATCGAAGTGGCCCGTGCGGGAGTGTACCGCGGAGATTTGGTCGCCGCAGGAGACGCTTCCGAAGGAATCGGCCCGCTTGTGGAAATCCATCTGGATGGATCCAAGATCGGCGAGGTTCAACTCACCACCGAAGGTTGGCGATCTTACCCGCTTCAAGTCGAGTTGCCCTCCGGCAAACATGACTTGGCCTTAAAGTTCGTCAACGACTACAGCTCACCGAGCGGCGACCGCAACCTACGACTCGACAAATTGGTCCTCTACAACAACACGTCGGAGGTCGCAGCCGATAGATAACGGGCGGAGTGCTTTCGCCACTCGCGACAGCCTTTGCCATCCACCTGGAAATCACGACAGACCCGTGGTCGATGCTCGTGATGCCTGCAGCGTCGCGTTTCCAGATCCAACCAAATGCAGGGGCCATCGATCTGGTCCTCCGGCACGGTGTAGGATGCCATGTACTCGATCAACTGCGACTTCAACTCGGCTGGCATGCTCACCCAGTGCTCTTCCGCTGGACGCTGCTCCGTCGCTTGAAGGTAGGCGGGGTAGCCCATATGCATGCAGCAGGCCCCGCACCCGCTGCAATCGGCGACCGGAAGCGACCGTTTCAAACGCCTAGCCCTTCAATCCTTCTCGCTCGATGATCACTTCGGATCCCGGGGTCAACTTGCGTAGCTTGCGAATGACTTCACTATTCTCCATCGTCCCCTTTTTCGCACGGTCGAGGAGGTTACGGGTCTTTTTTCGTCGTTTACGAAGCCGTCGGATTTCACGAACACGTTCGATGCCTGCCATCGTAGGAAGCTCACTTTGGGGAAAGGAGAACACGTCTCAAAGAGGGTTCTCAGGGGAAATAGAAAATTCAGTTCCGGTCAGCGGGAGTTTAGCAATCGGTGGGGAGGATTGCGAGAGCGGGAGTTACTTCTTCTTCACGGTGCCCTTTTTCTTGGTCGTTTTTTTCTTCGCCGACTTCTTTTTCGCGGCCTTCTTCTTGGTCGCCTTTTTCTTGGTCGCTTTCTTCTTTTTCTTAGTCGGCCCCTTGGCTGCACGTTCCGCCAGCAAATCTAAAGCCGCTTCGAACGTCATTTCATTCGGCTCCATGCCTTTTCGCAACGATGCATTCGTTTCCCCGTCGGTCACGTAGGGACCGTAGCGACCGTCCAAAATCTTGACCTCTTGCTCGGTCACCGGCGAGGGCTTTTCGTAGGTTCGCAGCGGTTCCTTTGGTGCAGCCCTGCCACGGGTCTTGGGCTGTTTCAGCAGCGTGATCGCTTCGTCGAAGGTCACTTCCAATGGCGAGACGCCTGCCGGCAGCGAGCGGGTTTCCTTTTCACATTTGACGTACGGTCCATAGCGTCCATCAAACGCTTGCACGGGCTCACCGTTTTCAGGATTCGTCCCGAGGGTCCTCGGAAGCAAGAGCAGCTTGCAAGCCGTTTCCAGTGTCAAATCTTCGACCGCCATTCCCTTCAACAGCGACTGATTTCGTTTTTCTTCGTCGTCGTTTTCACCCAATTGAATGTACGGTCCGAAACGGCCGACTTTGACGTAGATGGGTTTTTGAGTTTCCGGGTGGATCCCCAAGGGCTCTTCCTCGACAGCACTTTGCTCGAGCAATTCGAGTGCCTTGACGAGGTTCATTTCATCCGGCGCAAGACCGTCCGGAATCGACCCTCTGCGTTCCCCTTGTTCAATAAACGGGCCATACTTTCCAACCCGAACAAAGACCTCTTCACGATGCTCGCCTGTGGTCGGGGTTCCGAGCGTAAACTTCGCCGTAGTCCGCGGATCGATCTCCTCGACTTTGTTTTCCAAACGTGGTTTCAATCCAATCGCTTCGCCGTTCGCTTCCGCCCCGTCATCGCCAAAATAGAATCGCTTCAGGTACTCAAGTCGCTCAGCCTCTTTGCGGCTGATCGTATCGAGGAAATCCTCCATTTGGGCCGTGAATTCATAATCGACCAGGGGGCCGAAATGAGTTTCGAGCAGGCGAATTACGCTAAAAGCAGTCCAGCTCGGAACCAGCGCGGTCCCCTTTTTGTAGACGTAATCCCGTTTTTGAATCGTGTCGATAATCGACGCAAACGTACTCGGTCGGCCGATCCCCTTTTCTTCAAGCGTTCGGGTCAACGCCGCTTCGCTGTACCGCGACGGCGGTTGCGTGGTGTGACTCTTGGGATCGATGTTGCTGGCCATCAAGCGATCCTGTTGACTCATCGCCGGTAGCAGTCGTTCCTTGTTGGCCAATTCCGCTTCGGGGTCATCGCTGCCTTCGACGTAAGCACGTAGAAAACCCTCGAACAGAATACTGGTTCCCGATGCAGTGAAAACCGCGCCATCCCCTTCGATCGTGACGCTGATGCGTTGTTTCTTCGCATCTGCCATCTGACAAGCAACCGTTCGTTTCCAAATCAATTCGAACAAACGAAATTGATCGGAATCGAGTTCACCGCGAACCGCTTGGGGAACGCGAAACGGAGTCCCCGCTGGCCGAATCGCTTCGTGAGCCTCTTGAGCATTCTTGACCTTGTTCGCATACACCCGGACCGTCGGATGCAAGAACGAGTCGCCATATTCACTTCGGACCAAATCGCGAGCAGCACCGATTGCTTCCTTGCTGAGCGTCGTGCTGTCGGTACGCATGTAGGTGATGTAACCGTTTTCATACAGTTTTTGGGCGGCTTGCATCGCACGCCTTGCCGTGAAGCCAAGCTTGCGGTTCGCTTCTTGCTGCAACGTGCTGGTCGTAAACGGCGCTTTCGGTCGTTCGCTAAACGGCTTCACCTCCACCTTGGTGACGTTGAATTCGGCCGTCCGAAGCCGTGCGGCCAATTCGGTCGCTTCGGATTCGTTCAGTTGCAAAAAATCGGCATTTTTTAGTTTGCCATTGGTTGCATCGAAATCCTTTCCGGCTGGAATTCTGCGCCCATCGACACTTGTCAGCATTGCGGTGAACGATTCGCGATCGCTGGTCTCGAAAGCCGCTTCGAGGTCCCAATACGTGGCATCATGGAACGCAATCCGTTCCCGTTCACGTTCTACGATCAAACGGACCGCGACGCTTTGGACACGGCCGGCGCTTAATCCCCGGCCGACTTTTTTCCAGAGCAATTGGGAAACGTCGTAGCCGTAAAGACGGTCGAGAATCCGGCGCGTTTCCTGAGCGTCAACAAGTCCTGCGTCAATCTGTCGCGGGGATTCGATCGCTGTTTGGATCGCTTCTTTGGTGATCTCGTGGAAGACGAGTCGGTGGACTGGAACTTTTGGTTTTAGAATCTCCTGCAAGTGCCAACTGATCGCCTCTCCTTCACGGTCTTCGTCGGTCGCCAGATAGAGGTTGTCGGCGCCTTTGAGCGCCTCTTTGAGCTTGTTCACCTGCTTTTTCTTGTCCGCGGGGACAATGTAGATCGGCTCAAAGTCGTTTTCCGTGTTCACTCCGAGATAGGCCCACGGCTCTTTTTTGTATTTTTCCGGAACTTCTTTTGCACCGCCGGGAAGGTCGCGAATATGGCCAATGCTCGCTTCGACTTGGTACCCTTTGCCAAGGTATTTTGAAATCGTGCGCGCTTTTGCTGGTGATTCGACGATCACCAAACTCCTGCCCGTGCTGTTAGCCATACAAAAATCGACGCGGTTGTGGGTTAGACGAAAAGGACCAAAACAAAGTACAAAACACGATTGTCGGCGATTCTCGCCTTGACCCTGGAAAAAGGGGGGCGATACGCTTTCGTTTCGTGGATTTGCCACTTCTCCAGCCTCTCGACTGGTTCTGACCTGAGAGAGAGTTGGTCGATCGCGGCGGATTGTCAAGATCACTGAAGAGACAAAAACGCTCGTTTTGCGTTCCCCAACCCGCAGTTTTGAAGATATTTCACAAAAAAACATTTTGTTAGACAGTCTGGCGGAACACGGATTTTGACCGTTGCCCCTCGGCTGCTCAGAAAGAAACGTCATGAACAACAGTCCGTTTGAAATTTTTCGCAGAAACCTCAAGCCACTCATGGTCGTGCTGATCGGGTTGGCCATGTTCTCGTTCGTCGTCCTCCCAGCCCTGCAGACCTACCTGCAACGCAACCAGGGAGTTGGTGACCAAATCAAATTGGCGACCTTTGACGGCAAAACCATTTCGGAGGGGCGTGTTGCCTATCTGACACGAAACCACCAATCCACCGTCCGGTTCTTACGTGAATTGGCCGAAGAAACGATTCGTCGCAGTGGAATCCCCAAAACACCCGGGTTTCGCTATGACTCGCAGAACGGCCAGATCACCGCATTGGGAATCAGCGAAATGCCGAGTGAACGGCTATCGGTGAAAACCCTGCAATTCGCATCGGAAGCCAAAAAGGCTGGCTTTGAGCTGGACGATACCGCCATCAGTTCCTGGTTGTCCTCGTTCACCGATGGCTTGATGAGCGACGGGGAAATCGACGCGATGTTGATGCAAAGCACGCGGAACCAAATGGGGCGAGTGCATTTGTACGAACAGTTGCGCAACCATCTGCTTGCCGACCTGTACCAACGCAGCGGCTTTGCGACGGTGGCGGCAGGACAAATGCCAATCATGACCCCCGCCGAGGAATGGCACAATTTCTTGAAACTCAACCGCGAAGCGACGGTCGACGCCTACGGCGTTTTGGTTAGCGACTATGTCGACAAGACCAACGCGTCACCAAGCGAGGCGGAAATCAAGAAGGTCTACGAAGCGGGCAAAGACGTTGACTCCTACGACCAATCGCCCGATCCCGCGTTCCACCGCCGGTACACGGCGAATTTCGAATACCTGGTGGCTGACCTGCAAACCTTCATCGATGAAGAGGCGGCCAAGTTCAGCGAAGAGGAACTACGAGCCGAATACGAACGTCGATTGGCCGGCGGCGAGTTCCAGATTCCCGACGATACGGCTGCCGAGGCGGCGATGGGGGGAGGCTTGGATACCGAAGTAGAGGTTTTGGAATCCGAAACGGTCGATGTTGCGATGCCAACCGAACAGGAACCGGCGTCTGCCGCGGAAAACGGCGAGCAGCCCAACGCCGAAGAAGCAACCGCTGAAGAAGCAACCGCTGAAGAAGCAACCGCTGAAGAAGCAACCGCTGAAGAAGCAACCGCTGAAGAAGCAACCGCTGAAGAAGCAACCGCTGAAGAAGCAACCGCCGAAGAGCCCGCTGCCGATGCGCCCGCCCCGGTAGAGGAGGATCAGTCAAGCCGCGATCGGATTCGATCAATGCATGCCAATGGGGTCCGTTTGGTCTCGATGCAAGAAGAAGACGAAGAACCCGCTGCCGAACCGGAGATGGAGGAGCAGCCAGCTGCGGAACCCGCCGAAGCCGAACAGGCCGATGCGGAATCGGAACCAGCTGTGGAATCGGCCGAACTCGATTCGCCATCCGATGCTCCGATGGCGCAGGAAGCGGACACTTCGGATGAGTCACCTGCAGAAGCAGAAACGGAAGAAGTATCGGAGGTCGAATCGTTTGAGGAGGTCCGCAACCAGATCGCGGATTCCTTAGCGCGGCCAATTGCGATGGAGCGAATGAATTCGGCCGTGATCGAGCTCGATTCCAAAATGCGTCGCTATTTTGGTCAGAAAGCGATCCACGATAGCAATGTTTCGATTGGACAAAAATCAGACCCGCCGACCCCCCTCGACCTGAAGGCTATGGGGGAAGCGCTTGGGTTCCGTTACGCTGCGATTGGTCCGCATAGCGAACTGACGATTGCGGACGAACCGATCGCCAGTTCATTGGAGGTTGGATCGCAGCAAATGCAGCGGGGCCCCTCGTTCGTGACCATGATGTACGGCGGCGTCACGCAACAAGGCCAACCGGTACCGCGGCAAGAAATACATTCCCCCCTTCGCACGGTCGATGATCGCGCGGGACGCATCTATGTTTCTTGGAAAAACGACCAGACCGACGCCTACACGCCCGAGCTCGACGAGGTCCGCGCGGAAGTGATCGAGGCCATTCGATTTCAGGAAGCTCGCAAATTGGCAATCGCCGACGCAGAGAAATTGGCTGCGGATGCGAATGCTGCCGCAGGCAAGGACTTGGTCGATTTCCTCCCAGAGGATCAAAAAGATCAACTATTGACGGGACTCGGCCCCTTCAGCTGGATGGATTCATTCGGCTTCCAAGGTGCTTCGATCGGAAATGTCCCAGAGTTGGACAGCGTCGGCGAGGCGTTTATGGAAACCGTCTTTGAGTCCGAAGTGGGAGCATGCGGCGTTGCGTTAAACCAGCCAGAGCGGGTCGTCTACGTCGTCAAAACCACCGGCTTCCAACCAGACTTGGACGCACTCAAGGCCCGCTTCAAAGAGCCTCGTGAGCGGATGATGGCGATGTTGGCTGGCGGAGGCTCTGCGAACGAGGTGTTGCGGGGTTTCTATGAATCCGTTGACAAGCGGACCGGTTTTGAATACCTCCGAGAAGACGAAGACCAATAGGGTGTTCCTCGCAGCAGTGCCGAAGCCGTCGATCGATCACCGCAAAGCGGAGGGGTGAGACTATCCCTCCGTTTCCCCTTGAATCGTGATCACGATGTTTCGGCCGCTGGCGCGATCGCGATGTTCACAAAGGTAGATTCCCTGCCATGTGCCAAGTAGCAGGCGTCCCCCGGCGATCGGAATCATCACGCTGGCGCCAAGCATCGATGCCTTGACATGCGCCGGCATGTCGTCGGGGCCCTCTAAGGTATGAACATACGGCAATGTCTCGGGCACCGCGTGGTTCATAGCGGTTTCAAAATCAACGCGGACATCCGGATCGGCATTTTCATTGATCGTCAACGACGCGCTGGTGTGTTGAAGGAACACTTGCATCCATCCAACGCGAACCGTCGAAAGCTGAGGGATCGCGTCGGTGATGTGGCGAGTGACCAAGTGAAAACCACGTCGGGCGGCCGGAAGCCGCAGGGTTTGCTGGATCCACACAGAACGTACACTCCGAGAGAGGGAGGAAATGTCGAGCGGCAAAAAAATATTTTCCATGCTCACTACAAGTCCGCCATTGTGACGCAAGAGCACGTCGGGCCAACCCGCCGCCATGCTGGCAAGGGCCTCCTGGGCAACACTCGATCGGCTGGCAAGTCTGACCAAGGACCGTCATCGACGCGCAAGGCAAGACTAAGACCCCTTGACAGATCCACCGCGAAGTCGTCCCCCGGAGTGACGAAATCTCAATCCTTGCCGTTTTTTTGCGATATTCGGTCGCGACACGCCACCGGCAGAGCCTCGCAGCGAGTCACACTAGGGGATTGTTTACACAAAATTCTTGACTCTTTCGCGATCAAGTCAATAATCACGTCGTGAAGTAAGCCGTCGTCCATTGGATTTGGACATTTTGAGATTTGAACTGTTATTGGTTTCGTATTGTTCGGGATTCACATACGGGACCGTTGGGAGCAGAGAACAAAAGTATGAGTCATTGCAAGAACGTATTTGAGGCCATCTTGCGATACGGGCACGATGAAGATTTCGTCCCGCATCAAGACGAGCAGTTCGAACCCACCGATGCCCCCGCAGGCAGCCGTGAGAAAATCGAAGTGCTGCGTCGCCGAGTCGAACTCGGTCAACCGCTATGGCATACCACCGACCGTGTCGATTACAGCGGTTTGACCGGAGCCATTCGCCCACGCGAATAGTTCGCCCACGCGAAGACGACCCAGACGCCCTTCGAAGTTGCGACTCTCTAAGGGCGTTTTGCATGCGCTGAAAGCAAAGCGTCGCCCTGCGCAAAAGCAATACTTTTTTGCGCACGGTTTAACTTATCCAGCGGGTCCTTCGTAGGTATCTTGGAAGCCATTCAGGGGCGATCGTCTTTCCCGGCGACTCACACCTCCCCAGCTTTCCAACTCAAAGCGAGCCTACAAGAGCCATGCGACGACTGACTCCGCCCCTCCTGCTTTTGGTCTACCCTTTTCTGCTTGCCGGTGTTGGCCTCGTCGATGCTGACGATCCCGTGGCCGCCAGCGAAGCGAACGTGGGTCAAATCACCGTTCACGTCGATCAGCCAACGGTCGAGTTGTCCGAATCGCTGTATGGCCTGTTCTACGAGGACATCAACTATGCAGCAGATGGTGGGTTGTACGCAGAATTGGTCCAAAACCGGTCCTTTGAATACTATCCGGTGCAGGGACGAAATAACCGTCGGGACTCGTTTCGCCCACTTTACGCTTGGGACAAGGTGGAAACGGGGGGCGGTCAATGCGACCTGTCGGTAGAGCATTCCGAGTCGCTCAACACTCACAACACGAACTACGTGCAGATTCGCATTCAAAAACCTGGCGACGGTGTTGGGATCGCCAACCGAGGTTTCGATGGCATCTACGTCGTCGAGGGCGATCGCTACGATTTTTCGTTCTATGCAAAGCGGACCCGCGACTTCGATTCGCCCGTGACGATTTCGCTTGAGTCCGAGTCAGCTCCGATTGCAAAAGCAATCCTTCCCAAACTGACCGATCAGTGGGCCCGCTACGAGGTGTCCCTTTCGCCTTCGGCGACCGTCAACGACGCTCGCTTGCTGCTCACTCTCGGTGGCACCGGTGACGTCTGCATGGACATGATCTCGTTGTTCCCGCGCAAAACATACAACGGTCGCAAAAACGGATTGCGCGCGGATTTGGTTCAAGCACTGGTCGACTTGAAACCTGCGGTGTTTCGCTTCCCGGGTGGCTGTATCGCCCACGGCCAAGGACTCGACAACGCCTACCGATGGAAGGACACCGTCGGTGATGTGGCGATGCGGAAACCGAATTGGAATCTGTGGGGTTACCACCAAACCTACGGACTCGGTTACTACGAATACTTTCAGCTGTGTGAAGACATCGGTGCGGAGCCGCTCCCCATTTTGCCCGTCGGTGTGAGTTGTGGATTCCGCAAACCGTTTCAAAATGCCGAGATGGGCAAACTGCAAGAGTGGGTCGATGACGCAACCGATTTGGTCGAATTTGCAAACGGTCCGGTGGACAGCACGTGGGGCAAGATCCGAGCCGAGATGGGGCATCCTGAACCGTTCCACTTGAAGTACATTGGCCTCGGCAATGAAGACCACCACACCGCGGAATTCGAAGAACGTTTTCCGCACTTTGTCCGTGCACTTCGTGAGCAAGCTCCGGAGATCAAGATTGTTGGCACCTCGGGCTTAGGGCACGAAATCCCGATCTATGAGTTCATGAATCGCCAAGGATGTGAGCTTTCCGACGAGCACTACTACGAATCACCTGAATGGTTCATCGACAACGCCGATCGTTTCGATGACTTCGATCGCAGCAAGACGAAGATCTTCGTCGGCGAGTATGCCTCGCGTGGCAACCGGCTGTACAACGCCGTGGCCGAAGCGGTCTATTTGACCGGGATTGAGCGAAACGCCGACATCGTGCAAATGACCGCCTATGCTCCGTTGTTTGCCCGTTACGGCTTCACTCAGTGGCAGGCAGCCGATCTGATTTGGTTTGACGAGAAATCGGTTGTCCGAACGCCAAACTACTACGTGCAGCAGTTGTTCAGCGTGAACAAAGGCGATCACTATTTGAAGAACGAATCCGAGTTCACGTTGGCACCGAGCGAAGACAACCCTCCCGCCATCGGCCAAGTGGGGGTCGGCACCTGGGCAACCGAATCGATCTACGACGATATTCAAGTCAGCGACGGAAACAAGTCGCTGTTAAGCGACGATTTTTCCAACGGGTCAGCCAACTGGGTCGTCGAGGAGGGTGATTTTTCGATCGTTGATGGAGGCTACTTGCAATCGGACTCCGCTGCAGTACCGGCAACGAGTCTTAGCCAAACCCGATTCCATTCACCCAACCTTGTCTACAGCCTGAGAGCCAAGAAAATCCGAGGCAACGAGGGTTTCTTGATCCTGTTTGGAAACAAGGAATCGGGCAGCCATTACTGGTGGAACATTGCGGGTTGGAACAACACTCGGCATGGCATTGAACGAGCGGTCCAGGGCAAACGGGACGGAAAGATGATGGTCGCCTCCTGCCCAGGCCGCGTCGAATCGGGCGTTTGGTATGACGTCCGTGTCGAAATCTCCCCAGGTCGGATCCAATGCTTCCTCAATGGCGAACGGATTCACGACGTCAAAGAAACCCAGCCGACCCTTCATGTCGCCGCCAGCCATGAGGATGCGACAGGAGACGTGATCGTCAAGGTTGTGAATCCCACCAACCAGTCCTGCTCGACAGGGATCCATTTGGAAGGAGTGGACGCGGTCAATCCCATCGCGACCTTAACGTTGTTGACCGGGAAGAAAGACGAAGAGAATGACCGCGAAACTCCTGATCGCGTGGCGCCCGAGGAAAGCCAAATCAAAGTCGCAAAGGACTTTGACTACACCATCCCACCTATGTCGGTCCAATTCATCCGGATCCGCCAAAACTAAGGGGCTTCCGCTTTGAGTTCGTTGAAGCGGCTTCGCATGCTTGCGAGACGCTCGGCGTATTGCGGATCGGCGGCAAGATCGTTTTCTTCCCGCGGGTCCTGAATCAGCTGGAATAGCTGCTCGCGATCAAAGTCGGGCCAATAGAAGTACTTCCACTCCTTTTGCACCAGCGCTTCGGAGGAGGGGATGAAATCAATGCTCTTGAACGTCGGGTGCTCATAGAAAAACTCGGTCCGCCATTCGGGTTGCTGGTCCGCCAAGTAAAGTGCCGACATGTCGTGTCCTTGCATTCGCTCAGGTGCTTCAATACCGGCGGCGGCAAGGATGGTCGGAGCCAAATCGACGTTCAGGGTAAAGTCGTCGTTTGTCTGACCTGCTTTCGTGGCTTGCATTCGCGGATCGCGAATAACAAGCGGGACTCGGATGCTTTCTTGATGCGGGTACCATTTGTCGGCCAAGCCATGTTCGGCATGGTAGTAACCGTTGTCGGTGGTGAAGATAACGAGCGTGTCGTCCAACACACCTTGCTTCTTCAATTCCTCGAGCACTTCGCCGCAAGTCGAATCAACTTCTGTGGCAAGCCGATAATAGTTCTTCATCATCGTTTGATACTTCTCAGGCGTATCAAAACGCCAATGCCAACGGTTTCGACCTTCGTTCTTTTCGTTGGCGATGAAGGATGGCAACCTGCGGAACGATTCGTCGGTTGCGTTCGGTGCAACGGGAATCGTCACATCTTGGTACAGACTCATGCTTTCGGGCTGCGGTAAGAATTGCAAGGGATTCTTGTCTTCGGCGTGCGTTGCGAAGAACGCGACTGTCAAACAGAACGGTTTGTCCTTGGGGCGTGTCTTGAGGAAACGCATCGCATCTTTTTCGTTCTTCTGCGTCACATGGATCTTGCTGCCGTCCGGCTCGGTGATCCAGTGCGTTCCGTAATAGGACGTTCCGAAGTCAAATTTGTCTGCGGGGAATTTACCGTTGTGCCACTTGCCGACTTGCCCGACGTAGTAACCGTTTTCTCTCAGCAACCCGGGGTAGGTTTCTTCCCAAGGGGTCTTGAACGCACTGAAGGCACGGTTGCCGTGGCGAGCCATCCATTGGCCGGTAAACAACGTTGCTCGCGAGACACCGCAGATCGATGTCGTCACGCAATTGTGGGTAAAGCGGATGCCCTGCCGAGCCAGACTGTCGATATGGGGTGTTTGCACGACCGGATTTCCAGCAACACCCAGCGTGTCGTGTCGCCAATCGTCGGCGTAAAGCACGACGATATTCATCGGCTTTTCGGACGCGACCGCGTGGTTGCCGTGGGCAAGACAAAGGAAGTGAAAAAAGACCGCCACAGCAGCAGTGAAGAGGCGTTTTGTTCTCATGTTCAATCGTTCACGGAGTAAGGATCAGGTCAGTGTTCAAATTTCAGCAATCAACGTCGATTCTACTACATCGGTCCGCAGTCAGGGATAAGCAAGGACTAGTCGTGTTGCACGAGTTCTTCGAGATGCTGCCCAACACATTCCGCCAAAACCAAGGGGTTGTATCCTCCTTCGAGGACGCTGACGATTCGGCCATCGGCGTGCCGCTGAGCGATGCGAATGATCTCATCGGTCATCGTCGCAAAGTCTTCGCTTTCGAGCCCCAAGGATCCAACCGGATCGAGCCGGTGGCTATCAAATCCTGCGCTGACGAGCACCAGTTGTGGCGAGATCTTCTCGGCAAAATTCCTCAATGCCGCGGCAAATTGTTCGAGCTGCTCTTTTCGGTTGGTACCGAACTGAATCGGCAAGTTGCAAGTCGTTCCGGCACCCGCCCCCGCACCGGTTTCGTCCTTCATTCCGGTGTGAGGATAAAAAGGCGATCGATGCATCGAAAAAAAACCGACCTTGGGATCTTCCCAAAAAATCGCTTGGGTTCCATTGCCATGATGAACATCAAAATCGACGATCAGGACACGTTCGAGACCCAACACCTCGGTAGCCACGCGAGCTGCAACGGCAACGTTATTGAACAAGCAGAAACCCATGGCTTTGTCTGCCAAGGCATGGTGGCCGGGGGGCCGAGACAAGCAGAATGCGCTGCTGTCTTCACCACGAACCACCCGCTCGACCGCGTTGACCACCGCCCCCGTAGCCTTCACGGCCACGTCATAAGAACGCGCGCTGACCACCGTGTCGGGATCCAACTGACCCCCACCGCTGGCTGCCATCTGTTCGACCCCAGCAATGTGCTCGGGTGTATGGACAAGCTGCAATTGTTCGGGTGTCGCCCCGTCCCATGCGGGCCGCTTGCAAAGTGCGTCGAGCGAGACGAAGTGCATGTAGCGCAGCACCGGCATGATGCGACCCGCGTTCTCGGGATGGTCGCCAGTCTCGTGTTCTTGAAAAATCGGGTCAGAATAGAAGAGTGTCATTGCAACTCGTAAAATCGTTCTCTTTGTAAGGGGCGATGTCAGGCTCTGAGGGCTGTACGGAATACCGACGCTGGCGATCAGTATATCCCCTGCTCCGAGGGAAAACATGTTCATCGGCACATTCTTTGCTGCCGAAACTCCTAGCAACCGCGTGGGGAAGACGTGAGCGGAATGGCGTTAGCCACCGATGAACGAGGAGAGGGATTTCTAGCGCCAAATCGGTACCTGGCTTCTTGCCGTTCACCAATGGAAATCCGACAGTACTTTCTCGCACGATACTGAATGCGTATGAATCAACAATCCTAATCGAGGGGCCACCACAAAGGGGCCTTCATGCAAGGCTGCCTATCCATGGACGGATGCAAAACCGCTGCGGCGCGATGCTGTTTTCATTTCAAACCGGCGTCGCACCTGTTCGCGTGCCTGATGCTGTTCGGGTTAGGGACCCATTCGAGCCCGGCACTTGGACAATGGGCTTACGCGGATCCCCAACCGGTTCAAAACGATCTGAGCTACACCCGCCACGCGTCGCCAATCAACAGTTTTCATAACTTGGATTTGCCGGCCCCCTATTGCTACGAACCCACCTTTGGCGCCGAAGTCGGCGGATTAGCCTTGTTGCGGGTTGCCCCCGATGCCTTTCCGATGGTGTACAGCGACTCGAGCGAGTTGATGGCGACCAGTGACATCGTTGAACCTGAAATGAAACTGGGTTACCGCGTCGCTGCCACCTTTTTCAATCTGAGTCGACAAGTGCCAGGGATTGACACCGAGTTTGCATTCTTTACCGTCGGTGGCATGATTGCCGAGTCCACCATCGACACCAACACTTCACTGGTCGACTTGCAAATCGGTGGCCATGCATGGGTGTCGTCTTGGGCATCACTTCAAATCGCTTACCAAGGCCTATTCCTTTCCGACGCCGTGGGCGCCGTGGAGCAATCGAATTCGCAATCCTTCTTTGACTCGGCAACGCAGACGCCTGCGTTCCATGACATCACCTGGCACGGCCTGCACGCTGGCTTGAAGATGATTTGGTAAGGCGTCTCAATACTGTGCGGCAGGACGACGCCACGGCAGATCATTGTCGCTGGTTGGCGTCCCCGTTGAGCTGCTCGAACGGGTGACAATCGGATCGGTGGTTGGCCCATTGGCAGGGAAACTCGCTGGAGTGCCGACCGATTGTGGCAACAGCGGTGCCGACACCGGTACCGACAGAGGTGCTAAAGACGGCTGGTTCGGCGGGTAGGCCACGCTGGCAGCCGGATCGACCGACGGTGGGTAGTAACCTTGTGCAAAGCCTGAGGTAGGACCGGTTGCGACCATCGGGGCCGCCGCGTAGGACGATGGGGAAGAGGTTGCCCCCGTCAAGTCGTTCACTCGCATCCCGCTAAACTGCAGCCCGCTGGATGGGGGGGCAGTTGATGGCGACTGCGGCAAAGCGGGTTGTGCGTAAGCGTTGGGATGGACGGGTGCAGAGCGGATGTCGGTGTTCGTTTCGGTCCAGCCCACGGTCGCGACTCCGGAACCGATCGGCTGTGTTCCGGCTGAGAAGGTGCTGGTTGAACGGGTCGCTGCATTCCCTGCAAACGAATCGTAGGCAGCCGCCGGGGGTGCAGCAATCGACGACGTTTGTCCGTAGGGAACAAAACCACCCGCTTGTGTGTTTGCCGAATTGCTCGGTGGCGGCGGGACACGCGTCGGGGCGCTAAAGGAGCCCATCGCCGAGGACGGGGTCGTTGGCGTTCCAACCGGAGTCAGGCCCACGGGAGCGAGCGGTCCGATGGGCGTCAGCGGACTACCAGCAGTCGTGGAAGAGGTTTGGCGACAGCCGGCAAGGGTCAAAGCCATTGCGAGGCAGCAGGCTGCGAGGCAGATTCGTCGCATTTCGAACACCGAAAAAGTCAAGGAAATTGAATCGATTGCCATGCTTTAGCAAAAATTTGAAAAATCTCGAAAGAGCATTGCCGGTGATTTTTGAGCCTGCCTGCCCCAGCGAGCTTCTTTTTGACCGCCTGGGTGGGGCCAACACAGACGTTTTTGTCGCGAAAACCGGTGTTTGGCTCGTACTGATTTCGATCGACTGGCTGCCGAATCCGAAAAAGTACTTTGAGCGATTTCACGACCTACCTAAAATAGGCTCACTCTTCTTTTCTATCGTCTTCCGCTTACAATCCACGCTCGCGCCACGACGAACGCTGGCGGCGAGCGATTTTCCCTCGTTTCTCAATTTGACTGACGCTGATGTCCCATTCGAAAGGTCCCAAGCCGGCTCCCATCCCACCTTCGGCTCAAGCCGAGGCCGAGTTGAAGCGTGCCGTCACGATGGCCCGGCTCAAATCGAGCCTGCTTCATGAAAACGAAGAACTGGAGGTGGACAAGATTTTCCGAGCGCTTGTGAAGCTGGAAGGTTCTGACTTGCACCTCAAGGTCGGGCAACCCCCCATGGTGCGTGTTGGTGGCGAGTTAAAGCCCTTGAACCGTCCGCCCATCGAAAACGAAGAGATGGTCGACTTGCTGATCCCGATGATGGACGATCGGAACTTGCATATCTTTGAAGAGGAGGGCGGTGCCGACTTTTCCCACCAATGCGTCGTCGATGACGTTCGTTGGCGTTTCCGCGTCAACATGCTCAAATCACTCGGCAATATCGGATTGGTGGCCCGCCGGATTAGCAACTGGATCCCCGATTTTCGCGGCCTTTTCCTACCCGATTCGATGGAAAGCCTGTGCCACTATGACCAAGGCATGGTGCTGCTAGCCGGGGTGACCGGTAGCGGGAAGAGTACGACGATCGGCTCGATGCTCAATTACATCAACAGCATCTATCGCAAACATATCCTCACGCTCGAGGACCCGATCGAGTTCATGTTCACGGAAGACAAAAGTCTGATCAACCAACGAGAAATCGGTCAGGACGTCAAAGACTTCTCGATCGGAATGAAACACGCGGTTCGCGAAGACCCCGACATCATTCTGGTGGGCGAACTTCGTGACGAAGAAACGTTCATGACAGCGATTCATGCGGCGGAAACGGGACACTTGGTGTTCGGAACCATTCACGCGTCGAGTGCCGCGACGACCATCGGTCGTATTTTGGACTTGTTCCCCGAAGAAATGCACGGCGCGATTCGCTCGGCCATTGCGTTCAATATGAAAGGGATCGTGGCCCAGAAGTTGCTCCGCAGTATCAAGCCTGGCGTCTCGCGGGTTCCCACCTGCGAAGTGATGACGTTCACTCCGATGATCCGGAAGTTGGTACTCGAAGGGAACGACAACAAGTTGCCAGACGCCATTCGCATTGGTGCCGAAGAGGGCATGCAAGACTTTACGATGAGCTTGAAGCAGTTGATCGATGATGAGTTGATCGACCGCCCCACCGCGTTCGCCGTCGCACCGAACAAAGAATCCTTGTTGATGGCCCTCAAGGGCATCGATGTCAAAGCACCGGGGATCATTTAAGTCTCACTCGCGCATCCCGACGGCATCCGTTATCGGGCGAATGCTTGTTTTGGTGCGGCGATTTTGTCTGCGAGCGGAAGCTCGCTCTTTGCGGCCACGCCGCCCTACGATTTTCTAAAAAGGCTTAGAAGCCACCATGGCACAAGAACCCGAACTGCAACTTTGGCAAACGGTCGCTCCCGTCGATTTCCTTCCCAACATCAAAGACAAAACGCAATCGCAGTCGCTGCTGATCACGTCTCGTCAAGGTGCCGGCTATCCCATCGCAGGTGGCCAATTGGCCCATGCCATCCAAATGCGTGCGACCCACGTGTTGATGGACTTCTCGCAAGCCGCCTGTGCGCTGCGATACCAAATTGATGGAACCTGGGAACAGCTTCCGCCGCTGGATCGAGAATCGGGTGACGCAATGTTGCACGCCATCAAGCAGCTCTGCTTAATGAACCCGGCTGACCGCCGCAGTTCACAAACGGGCAAAATGGGCTTAAAGATGGGCAAGGACAAGTTCAAGTTGTCGATTCAATCGCAAGGCGTCCCCACAGGCGAAAGGGTACTGGCAAAAATCGAAGCGGAAAAGATTCCGTTCTCGAACCTGGCCGATCTTGGCATGCGTGACAAAATGATCGCGTCGCTCAAAGAACAACTTAACCGCCCCGGTAACTTTGTGGTGATCAGCACTCCCAAGAGCGAAGGACTCACGACCACTTGGAGTATCGCGGTCGATGCGGCGGATAAATTCGTACGTGACTACCAATCCTTCGAAGATCAGTTGAAACCCGAACCCGAAATCATTAACGTCAGTGCGAACTTCTACGGTGGCGATACCAAGATCGAGCAACTGGCACTGCTCAAGCGGATGATCCTGAAAGAGCCCGACGTATTGGTCTTCCCGGAGCTTCCTGAGAACGAGTCGATGCGAATTTCGCTCGAGCAGGCGGAAAAGCACAGCAAGAGCGTGCTGACGCGATTGAATGCACCCACCGCGATGGAAGCCTTGTCTCAATTGGTTGCAAAGTATCCCGAGTCGTCCAAGGCAATCGCCAAGCTGACCGGCGGCGTCCTTTGCCAGCGACTCGTGCGTCGGCTTTGTGACAACTGCAAAGTGGGGTTTGAACCACCGCCCCAACTTCTCAAACAATTGGGCATTCCCGCAGGGCGAGTTGCCGCGCTGTATCAACCGTTTGTCATGCCACCGATTGAAGAACAAGTGGACGCCAATGGTAAACCAGCCCCCATCACACCGTGCCATGTTTGTAACGCTCGGGGTTACATGGGCCGCATCGCAATTTTCGAATGGTTGAAACCGGGAGAAAAACTGCGCGATGCGATCATCAAAACCCGTGACATCGGCCAACTCAATGCGATCGCCAAGGCCGAAGGGCATCGCGGCATCCAAGCCGAAGCCGTGCTGACGGTCGCACGAGGCTTGACCAGCCTCGATGAACTTAAACGGGTGTTTGCCAAAAAATAGGGCTCGTCCGCAGAATCAGTGCGTCACCATGATGCTTGCGAATGGACTCAATGGATCTCCTCTTGCGTGCGACTTTGACGGTGGTATCGGTCGTAGCGCTGCCCCTCCGCCTCTCCGCAACCGCATCATCCGCTTGCTGCCACTTCTTGCGTCAATATGTACCGGTTGGGCGTTGTGTACCTTAATTGTGTTCTATGTTTGCTTGGGTCGTTGGATTCCGAGCAAACTTTCTTGAGGAAACCTCGCCATCACGATGGTGAGCGACAGCTTGGAAAGCGACCCTGCACGAGTGCTCTGCGTTTGGCCGCTTGTTTTGGAAACCGGGGGAACGCGCAGAATTGATCAAAACAAAGCAATCGGTTTTATCCGGGGATTTTCCAGCTATGCGAACTGGCACACAGACAGCAAGACCTGAAGTCAATCGTCAACAGCAATTTGAGGACATTAAACGTCGCATCCACAGCAAGTTGGTCGACAAGCTTGACCTTTCACGTGTCGGCGACCTCAAGGGCGAAACGCTCACTCGAGAGATCCGTTTGGTCGTCGAGCACCTTTGCGACGCCGAAGATACCCTGCTGAATCGTCAAGAGCGGGAACGAATCGTCGATGAAGTGCTCGACGAGGTGCTTGGCCTCGGTCCACTCGAACTGATCCTGAAGGACCCGCAGGTCAGCGACATTTTGATCAATGGCCCGAAGAACATCTATGTGGAAAAAGGCGGCCGGATGCAGAAGACCGACGTCGAATTCCGCGACGGGAAACATCTGCTGCAGATCATTGACCGGATCGTCAGCAAGGTTGGCCGTCGAGTCGACGAGACCTGTCCCATGGTGGATGCTCGTCTCGAAGATGGTTCGCGTGTCAACGCAATCATTCCACCGCTGGCGCTCGACGGAGCGGCGGTCAGCATTCGTCGTTTCGGTAGCAATCCACTGAAACTCGAAGACCTGCTGAACTACCGAGCCTTCACGCCTGAGATGGTGATGCTGCTCGAGGGATGTATCAAAGCACGGTTGAACATGATCATCGCGGGTGGTACCGGTTCGGGGAAAACAACACTATTGAACACCCTCAGCTCGTTTATCGGTCATGACGACCGGATTGTCACGATCGAAGACGCTGCGGAGTTGCAGCTTCAACAAGACCATGTGGTTCGGTTAGAGACGCGTCCACCCAACATCGAAGGAACCGGTGCGGTTACGGCAACCGACTTGGTCAAGAATGCCTTACGTATGCGTCCTGAGCGTATCATCATCGGCGAATGCCGCGGTGGGGAAACGTTGGACATGCTGCAAGCCATGAACACCGGTCACGATGGGTCATTGACGACAATTCACGCCAACACCCCTCGCGATGCGATCGCTCGTTTGGAGACGTTGGTGATGATGGCGGGATTCGAATTACCAGTCAAAGCCATTCGCCAACAAGTCGCAGGTGCTGTCGACGTCCTGATCCAGGCCAACCGCTTGCAGGGAGGCCCGCGGCGTGTCACGGCGATTACCGAAGTGGTCGGAATGGAACAAGACACGATTGTGCTGCAGGACATCTATCGGTACGTGCAGAAGGGCATCGACGACGAAGGCAAAGCGTTCGGGCATTTCGAGTGCACCGGCGTTCGTCCATCGTTCATGGAAAAATTGGAGTCCGCCGGTGTTCGGTTGCCGAGCAGTGCATTTCGTGAGCGAGTCATTATGCCGGCGTAGGCATTCTTCGTACGTGGCCCATGGTGAAGACCTGGGCCGCGTGGTGTTTCTCCTCGAGTTTCAAGAAATCTCCCCTTAGTCTTAAAGCGTTACTGTCATGAGCGGAATCGTCATCGTAATCGCCGTCGGTGTGTTTGTTGCATCGCTCGTTGCGTTTGCAATCAACATCATGATGCCGGGAACCGATTCGACGTCGGCCGAAGATCGTCTGGCCGCGATGGCATCGCGACGCGGAGGTCGCGGCGTCGAAGAATCCGAGTACAAATCGTTGCTGCTTTCCGGTTCGGAAGGCTCGGGAAATCGATTCGCCAGGTTCTTGGAGGAATTGCCGGGGCTGAGCGATTACTTGGAACAAGCCGACATCAAGATGCCGGCAACCCAGTATGCCTTCATCTGCTTGGTGTCGTTTGCGGCGGGACTTGGCTTGTGCATCCTCGCGCCAGTACCCAAGTTACTCGCTCCACTCGTCGGTTTGGCCTTCCTGACCGTACCGGTTGGCTGGTTGTTGATGAAGCGCAAACGTCGCTTGGCGAAGTTCGGTTTACAAATGCCTGAGGCACTTGAGCTGCTTGGTCGATCGCTTCGCGCTGGCCACTCGCTGAATGCCGGTTTTGACTTGGTTGCCAAGCAAATGGAAGCTCCGTTGGCAACCGAATTCGGCCGGACCTTTGAAGAACAGAACTTTGGGATTCCGCTCGACGAAGCCATCGAAGGCATGGCGGCTCGCGTCCCGAACATGGACCTTCGGTTCTTTGCAACCGCCGTGGTTTTGCAGCGTCAAACCGGTGGTGACTTAGCCGAAATCTTGGACAAGATTGGTTACATCATTCGCGAGCGACTGCAAATCCATGGGCAAATCCAAGCGCTGACGGGTGAAGGCCGAATGAGTGGTGCCGTACTGTTAGCGCTGCCACCGGTCTTGTTCCTGGTGATGCTCAAATTGAACTACGACTACGTCATGATGTTGTTTATCGATGAAATTGGTCGATACTTGCTCGGCATCGCACTGGTGACTCAGATCATTGGGGCCTTGGTGATCAAGAAGATCATTACGATCAAGGTCTAACGAATCTCCCAACGCCATCCCTGCACCAAACTAACCTCGACTTTGTCCGCCGATCGTTCTATCAGGAACGCCCTCTTATGAATACCTTTGCCATGTTCGCTCTTGCATTCAGCCCAGTGACGATCACGTCGATCGCGATCTTTTTTGGTGTGACCGCTCTTGCTTGGTTCATCTTAGGACGAGTCAGTGGTGACGATAAACCTCGTGCCGAAGCACGACTCGATGCCATGCGCCGCCGCAAAGGCGGCGACGAGGTCTTTTCGGAAGAAGATCTAAAAAAGAGAAAGAACCAGGCGCTCGCCGCCGCGTTGGAAAAGGCCACCTCCCCCCTTGCCGATACGGTTCGCGGTAGCGAAAAGGAGATGAGCACGCTGCGGGAGATTTTGATGAATGCCGGTTTCCGTGGCGAGTCCGCGCCGATCGTGTTCAAGGGCATCCAATTGATCATTGCTGTCGTGGGCCTGTTCTTTGGGGGAGTCTTCGGAATTCTCGCGGATGGTTTGACGCAGCCCATGTTGCTCAAGCTGCTGGGGGGGCTGGTGGTTGGCTTCATGCTTCCCAAATTCATCCTGGGCTTCTTGGCCAAGCGGCGGATGGAGTCCATCTTCCTCGGCTTACCGGACGCACTTGACTTGATGGTTGTTTGTGTCGAAGCGGGATTGGGAATGGACCAAGCGCTGCGAAAAGTGGCTGAAGAGATGTCCAAGAGCCATAAATCGATTGGTGAAGAATTTAGCGTTGCCAACCAACAACTACAGTTCGGTCGACCTCGTTCCGAGGTCTTGCAGGCTCTCGGCCAACGCAGTGGTGTGGACGATCTGAAGCAACTCGCTTCCATTTTGATCCAAGCGGACAAGTTTGGCTCGAGTGTCGCAAACGCACTTCGAGTGCAAAGCGATTCGATGCGAACGAAACGCCGACAAATTGCAGAAGAAAAGGCAGCCAAGACCGCGGTCAAGATGATCTTTCCACTGGTCTTGTTCATCTTTCCCGGGATTTTCGTCGTCTTGGTCGGCCCCGCCGGCATCAACATGTATCGCAACATGCTCAGCAAGTAGCGAACCGGCCGCTGAACACCGTCTGTATCGACCCCCGAGGTCTTGTGTCCGCATTATCCAAACTCGCATCCCAAGTTTCCGAGTTGCACCCGATCCAATGCTCAATGGCCCTCAGCCCGGCGGTGGCATTCTCGAGCGGCGAAACAGCAACCCACTTGTACCAAATTGCCCAGGAGGCGATTACGAACGCTGTCAGGCATGGCAGTGCGACCGAAATCGAAATCGCAATCCAGTGTGAGGATGGCTTCTGTGAGCTGAGGATCTCCGACAACGGCGCCGGCTTTGACCCAAGGGATCGGGAAAGCCTGGGCAGCGGAATGCGATCCATGGGATACCGAGCGAGCGTCATTGGTGGTAGGATGTCCATTGTATCGGGAGCTCATCGAGGCACAATTGTCTCTTGTATCGTGCCAGATCCATAGGCTCTGTTTAGAAAGGGCGGTAAGCAATGTCTACGGTGATGATCGTCGACGACCATCCGATTACTCGTGAAGGGTTGGCGATGCGTATCCGGCTGGAACCCGATTTGGAAGTCTGTGGCGAAGCCGAAGACGTTGAGGATGCACTCGCGGTGATCGAGCAACAAAAGCCAGATGCTGCGGTCATCGACGTTTCGCTCAAATCGGGAAACGGCATTGAGTTGGTCAAAGAAATTCGAACTCGATTTCCCGATGTGCGATTGTTAGTTTGGTCGATGTACGACGATTCGTTGTACGCCGAACGTGCGTTACATGCCGGCGCCAACGGATACCTCAATAAACGACACGCTCATGAAACGATGATTGATGCGATCCGGACCATCTTGGCGGGTGAGGTCTTTCTCAGCCCCGAGTTCTCTGCGAAGATTCTGAAGCGGTTGTCTCAGGGGGGAAAGGCCGAGCTAAGATCCCCGTCGCACGTGCTATCGGATCGCGAATTAGAGGTATTCGTTAACATTGGCAAAGGGATGAAGACGAGTGAAATTGCCGAAGGGATGCGGCTGAGCCCCAACACCATCGAGACCTATCGATCACGAATCAAGGATAAATTGGCGCTCAGCCATACCGCTGAATTGGCAAGGGTTGCGACTCACTGGGTCTTAGAGAATAGCTAGTGGACGCGTTTTCCAACCTGCTCGCAGGGCCTAGCCAAGTTCCCATCCTAGATCGTAAAGTGGTCGCGATGGTATTCACTGGTTTCTATCCCCGCTTGTTTCTCGCTTGCCCCGCCTTCTTTCTTGACTCCCCCCCCCTCATCCAATCGTCTCGCGGGATCTGCATGGCAACCGCTTGCCAATCCTCTCTTTCGAGCGTTTTGGATCGCGTCCTTGGCGTCCAACCTTGGCACGTGGATTCACGAGATCGGCGCGGGGTGGCTGATGACCTCGCTCGATCCTTCCCCTTCCATGGTCGCGGCCGTACGGACCGCGATGGCGGCGCCGATCGTGTTTTTGGCAATTCCCGTCGGTGTGCTGGGAGACCGTGTGGATCGACGTCGGCTGTTGATCCTGACGCAGTTGGTCCTTTGCGCCACGACCGCCACGTTATCCCTGCTGACCTTTTCTGGCGTCATTACCGCGTGGATGCTCTTGTCGCTGACTGTGGTGATGGGCATCGGAATGGTGGTTCATGTTCCGGTTTGGCAAGCCGCGGTTCCAGAATTGGTACCCAGGAATCAACTGTCGCGTGCCGTGGCGTTGGGCAGCATCAGTTTTAACCTCGCCCGCGCTGTGGGACCGGCAATTGGCGGTATCTTGATTGCCGCCGCAGGAGCTTGGATCGCGTTCGCGATGAATGCGTTGTCGTTCGCCGGAGTCGTTGCGGTGCTGGTGATGTGGCGACGCGACCGACGCGAATCCACTCGCGGGTTGTCGTTCCGCATGGCGATGTATCAAGGGCTTCGTTTTGTTGTCATCAACAAGACCATGCGTCACGTGATCATCGGCGTGGTTCTCTTTATCCTGCCAGCCAATGCGCTATGGTCACTCCTTCCTTTGGTGGCCAAGGAACGACTTGGCTGGGACGCTGGGGGGTTTGGTTTCCTGGTAGGATGCGTTGGTGTCGGAGCCGTTGTTGCCGCGTGGATCTTGCCCCGGCTCCATCGTCTGTTTGGAGCGGATCGGACCATTGCGGTGGCCATGGCATTCTTTGCACTTGGGTTGGCGGTCACCGGTTGGTCCACAACGGGATGGATCGTCTGTTTGGCGACCCTCTTGATGGGGGCAACGTGGATGATGACATTGACAACTTTGAACGCAACCGCACAAATGACTCTTCCAGGCCGGATGCGAGCGAGGGGAATGGGATGCTTCTTGACGGCAATGGCATTTTCAATGACTTCCGGATCGATCCTCTGGGGGCAGCTTGCCGAGCACACGTCGATTCAAACGACACAGCTGATTGCCGCTGCGGTGTTGGTGGCTACCGCAACGGTCAGCTTGTCCTTCAAAATTGGCAACCGCGTGCATCAAGAGCATGTGGGTACAACTCGGTAAGTGCGTTTAAGGATAAGCTCCGTGACGAAAGACCAGATCTATTCGCTTCCTCAACGACGTGTCGGCGACTTCACGTTTGATGATGCTGTCGCAGACGTTTTTCCAGACATGATCGCTCGATCGGTTCCCGGCTACGCTTCGATCTTGTCCATGATCGAGCAGTTATCGAGTCGATTTATCCTGCCAAACACCAATGTTTACGACCTCGGTTGCTCTTTGGGAGCCGCGACCCTGCTGATGCAGCCCCAGGCGCCACCCGACTGCATCCTTCATGCAATCGACAATGCCCCCGCCATGGTTGAGCGGCTTCGCAGCATCGTCAATGCACAACCGCCGAGCGGCTGTCGCATTCAGGTTCACGAAGCGGATATCTGTGAGTTCGCCTTGGACCATGCATCGTTTGTCGTGATCAACTTGACCTTGCAATTTGTTCCCATCGAAGATCGCACGGCTTTGATGCAATCGGTGTTCGACGCCTTGATTCCGGGCGGAGCGCTCCTGTTGTCCGAGAAGATCTGTTTTGAAGACCCGCTTCAACAAGCCTTGCTCACCGATCTGCACCATGACTTCAAGCGAGCACACGGGTACAGCGATTTGGAAATCGCACAAAAACGAACGGCGTTGGAAAACCGCTTGCTTCCCGAGACGACCGATTCACACGTCGCGCGGCTTCGCGATGTCGGTTTCGGTTGTGTGGCGCCGTGGTTTCAGTGCTTCAACTTCGTTTCCGTCTTGGCGGTCAAGTCGGAGCAGCCCACATGACCTTATTCGACCGCAACGCCTTGTACGAGCTGCTCCGAAAACGTGACGGGTCGTGCTGCGCGGATGAAATTCGATCGCTATGTGAAGATCGTTTTTTCCCAGCAAAGCATGGTAACCTGGACAAGTGGAAGCGAGCATGGAAACAGCTTCCCGACGGTCCCGATGTAACCCTCGACTCCCGCGGCGATGTCGTCAAGGTCCTCGGCAACTGTAGCGAAACGCAACGTGAAGACCTGCGAGAAACGCTCAAAATGTTTCATCCTTGGCGGAAAGGCCCCTTCGAGGTCTTGGGGATACCCATCGATACAGAATGGCGATCGAATTGGAAATGGGACCGTATCGGCTCGGCGATCGATTTGCGGGGTCAGTCGGTTTTGGACGTCGGATGCGGCAATGGTTACTACGGCTGGAAAATGCTCGAGGCTGGAGCCGAATGGGTCCTCGGCTGCGACCCCTATTTGCTCTACGTGATGCAATTCGAAGTGATCCGTCGGTTCGCACCGATGCCGGAACGGCATTTTGTCGTTCCCTTGACCGATACCGAGTTACCCAAATCGCTCGGCGCTTTCGATACGACGTTTTCCATGGGCGTGCTGTATCACCGGACCAGTCCCATTGATCATTTGCAGACGCTTGCGGAAACCCTACGCCCGGGCGGCCAATTGGTGCTCGAAACGTTGGTGGTGGATTCCTGCAAACCCGAAGTCCTCGTCCCGACCGGTCGCTATGCAAAGATGCGTAATGTCTGGTTCATCCCGTCGGTGCCCATGTTAAGCTGCTGGTTGACGCGGTGCGGTTACGTCGATGTCCAATGCATCGATATCACCCTAACGACGTCCGACGAGCAACGTCGGACGGACTGGATGACCTTTGAATCCCTTGCGGATTTCTTAGACCCGGACGATGCTTCCCGTACCGTCGAAGGCCATCCCGCGCCGCTGCGAGCCATCGTGACCGCAACAAAACGGTAAGCATCGCGTGAACAACAAGTGACGACTTTGGTAGTGGACGAGGCCACGAGTCCCGTGTTGCAGGACTCGTGGCCTCGTCCACTTCTATGAAATGTTTGCTGCTGTCAAGTGACTGTTGTGTTGGGGTGGTTGTTGATTGAGTTTGCGTTTAAACGATCCGGTTCCCCATTCTTCTATCCGAGCTCTGATGGCCCAAGT